>CALIBK010000014.1 GCA_938045955.1 uncultured bacterium
CCTAAATTGAGCGATTTTTCACCATTAATTGAATCAAATATACTGGATTCCTGCTTCCGCAGGAATGACGACTGCCACCCGATGAATGAAAACGTCATTCCCGTGAAAACGGGAATCCAGAGTGGTTATCTTTAAATAATACCAAGGATCGCTCAATTTAGGCATGAGAAAATCTAAATGTCAAATCCAGAAGGATTTTGGATCTCCTCATCACCTATATAAACTCTTTAAAGTTTTTAGCGATTTCAATTCTTTTCCCAACTGGTGTTCTATAAATCTTGGAAGAAATTCTCGACTCTCCGAGAGGGCTTGAGGTGTAAACCTAAACCTCTCGAGCTTCCTAAAATCCCCCTGAGAAATCTCATCGAGCAAACGAGCCGTCCCCAGGGAAAGGCGGAATAAACTATTATAATTCTTAGAACACGAACTGCAAATTAAGCTTCCTTTTTCAATGGAAAAGAAGAGGCTGGGTTCTCCCTCTAACTCCTTCCATCCCTTCTGGCACAGACCGCATCGGGTGAGATGGGGACGATATCCAAACAGGGATAGAACTTTCACCTCAAACATTCGCAACCATTCTTCTTTAGGTTCCTCTGACTCAAGATTCGAGAGAAAGGAGAAGAGGAGTTCAAAGGCCTCTCTGTTCGGCTCCCGCTCTCCTGCCATTTCGTTGATCAATTCAAGAGAGTAATTCCCATAATAGATCTTTTTTAAACTTTCTCGAATTTTCGGAAATGCCTGAAGAAGATCAGCCCCTTCCACACGGACGAGACCCATTCCTTCACGCTCAAAAAAGATTAACCGAAGATAGGTAAAAAGGCTGAGGGTATTCTGAAACCGCTTCTTACTTCTCCTCGCTCCCTTGGCCACGCCTTTGAGTTTTCCAAAATCTCGCGTAAAGAATGTGAGAATTCGGTCAGACTCTCCGTAAGGGAGGGATCGGATGACGATGGCTTCGGTCCTAAAAAGGGGCATCTCTTACTTTTTTTGAATTCCTTTTCCTCCGACTGATGAAGAGGAGGGGGTTTTGATCACCTCCACTCCCGGTGGGATTTTGAATTGGAAGAAAGAGTCGGGAAGACCTTGATTCGTTCGAATCTCCGTGAGACGGGTTCGAGTCACGTTTCCCAAACCATCAATCACATCGACCTGGACGATATGATAAGTTTTCTGATCTACCCGTAAGGAGATTCTGGATACGGCCGGATGAGTTTCACGAGGGGTTAAGTCCAAAACATAGGTGTTCTCTTTTTCGAGGGCAAGTTCCTGGGGATTGAGGAGTTTAAAATCTCGGCTCAAATCCCCAACCCCTGCCAGAAAACCAAACTCTTTGATCATCTCCTCAGCAGAATAGACAAAGACCTGTTTTTCTTCGGGTTGATAGAGCCATAGGGTCTTTCCGTCCGAAATCAGCTTCTGATCGGGTATCTTATAATCCCACCGCATCATTCCTCTCTTTTTAAAATAGACTTTTCCCTCTGACCGCTGAGGTTGTCTCATCACTTTTCCGACGTACTCTTGAATAAAACTTGCTTCAAGATCGCGGGTCTCTTCATATCGATTCTGGATTTCAATAAGCAACGCCCGAGGCTCCATCGCCAATCCAATCGAACCCATAAAAGCAAATAGAAACGGGACTATCGGAATGATTCCTATGTTTTTCACATCCTCCTCCTCTATGGCTCTATCTTTTTAATCAAAACCTCTCTGGGTTTGATTCCATCAGAAGGACCCACAATCCCCTCCTCCTCCATCTTCTCGATGATTCGGGCTGCCCGGTTATACCCGATTCGAAAGCGTCTTTGAATGAGAGAAATGGAGGCCTGACCCGTCTCAGCTACAAAAGCGACAGCCTCGTCGTACTTCTCATCGTATTCATCTTCTCCCTCTCCAGATGGAGCTTTTTCTCTCTTCTCCTCCAAAAGGATGGAGGGTTCGTAGGAGGGTTGACCCTGCTTCTTCAAAAATTCGACAATTCGTTTAATCTCGGCACTGGATACATAGGCACCATGAATCCTCACCAATTTTGAACTTCCAGGAGGAAGAAAGAGCATATCTCCTGAACCCAAAAGATGTTCTGCCCCTATGGTATCCAGAATGGTTCGGGAATCCACTTTGGAGGTAACCTGGAAGGAGATGCGCGCAGGAAAATTGGCCTTAATGATACCCGTGAGCACATCGACCGAAGGCCTCTGAGTGGCCAGGATCAAATGGATTCCAACCGCTCGAGCCATCTGAGCGAGTCGGGTAATCGACTCTTCTACCTCTCTCGATGAGATCATCATCAAGTCGGCAAGCTCATCGATGACCACCACGATATAGGGAAGTCTTTCCATCTCCTCGGGCAGTGGCCCCTCTTCTCCCTCTAAAGAATCTCCTTTCCTTCTGTAGACCTTGCCCCTTTCCTTCTCTTCCTTCTCCATTTTTTGATGATAGTGCTCGATATTTCGAACCGCCTTTTCAGCAAGGACAGTGTAACGGCGCTCCATCTCTTCGACCAACCATTTGAGTGCAGTGGCAGCCTTTTTAGGATTGGTTACCACAGGAAGAAGAAGATGGGGAATCCCATCATAGTCCGAAAGTTCGAGCATCTTGGGATCGATCATGAGGAATTTGACTTCCTCCGGAGTGGCCTTAAAAAGGATGCTACAGATCATCGAGTTGATGGAGACACTCTTTCCGGAACCCGTAGAGCCAGCGATGAGGAGATGAGGAAGCCTTGCCAGATCAATCACAAAAGGCTCCCCTGAGATATCCTTTCCTACGGCAAAAGTCAGTTTGGATTTAGAGTTTCTGAAGGCATCAGAATCGATAATCTCCTTGAGATAGACTGTTTCCCGATGGGTATTGGGAACCTCGATTCCAACGACCGATTTTCCTGGAATAGGAGCAACAATTCGGATCGTCACTGCACTTAAGGCCAGGGCCAGATCATCAGCCAGACTGACGATTCGACTGACCTTCACTCCAGGAGCAGGTTCGAATTCATAAACGGTGATGACAGGACCGGGTCTCACCTCCACCACCTTCCCCTCCACGCCATAATCGAGAAGTTTCTTTTCAAGGATTTTTGAGTTCATAATGAGGCTATCCCGGTCAATCTTTGCCCTCTTCTCAACCTCTGCGTCAAGGAGGGAGAGAGGGGGGAGTTCAAAAACCTTCCTGGGTTTAACGAACTCAAAGGTTTCCTGTTTGGGTAGCTCCTCCAGGGGTTTGGTGATCTTGGGTTTTTCAACCAAGGTGGGAGTAACGACCTGAGGGACTTCTTCCCTCTCCCCCTTCTCTTTCTCTTTTTTATGTCTACCCAGTTTCTTTGCCCTTTCAGAACGCTCTCGCCTGATGATCTTGATGGTATACAGCCTCTCAATCGATTTCTGAATACCCTGAGCGATCCGTTGGATGACCCCGATAAAAGAAATCCCAGTTCCAAGGATGAAACCAAGAATCAGGAGAGCGATCAGGAGTATGGTTGCCCCCGGGAGATTAAAGTATCGGATAAGATTTCTCGATAGGATCTCTCCAATAAAACCTCCTCCCAGGATCTCCTGAGTATAGAGAGGAATGGGTTTTATCCAAAGACTGAAAAGGGAGGAGGAGGACAGAAGGAGGAGAAACCATCCGGCGAATTTAAGTCCTAAAAATCTCCATTCCCAGCCAAGAATAAAATTGAAAGCATAAACTCCTATAAAAAGAGGAATGAGAAAGGAGGAAAATCCAAATCCCTGTATGAGGAGGCTTGAGAGATAAGACCCCGTAATGCCCGTCCAGTTATGAATTCCTCTTGCTCTAAAAGAGGTATAGGTAAAGAAGGAAGGATCCTGAGGATCATAGGATAAAAGGCTGAGGAAAATAAAGAGAGCTACGGAAAAGAGAAGAATCCCTATGATCTCTCGTTTGAGTTTCTCCTTGATAGAATCCTCAACCACGGCTCTCCTCACTCCTGATCTTTGAAATAGACTCTAAGTTCTGAGAAATCCTTTCCCTCACCTTTGCCATCAAGAGCTCCCGATCTTTGAGTAAAAGATTATCTGTTTCAATTGGTGATCCCAGCTGGATTCGGATCTCTCCGGGGGAGATCTTAAGGCTATCTTTTGGCATAATTGTTCGGCTTCCATCAATGGCAACAGGTACAATGGGAACCCTTGATTTGATGGCTAAGGTGAATCCCCCTTTTTTGAAGGGTTGAATCGTCCCATTCTGACTTCGCGATCCTTCGGGAAAGATCACGACAGACATCCCTTCTCGAATCCGACGGGCTGCCTCATTCATCGCCTCCACGGTCTCTCGAGTTCCCTTTCGATCGATACTGATGTAACCTGCGGCGGCCATCGTCCAGCCAAAAAAGGGGATGGAGAAGAGTTCCTTTTTGGCTAACCATTTGAACTGAAAAGGGAGATGCCCCAGCAGGGCAAAGATATCATAACTTCCCTGATGGTTCGACATAAAAATATAAGGTCCTTTTCCTTTTAAATTTTCAAGGCCAGAAACCTTCACCTTCACCCCGTTTGCCCAGAGGGCAACCCTGCCCCAGAGCCTGGCATATCGATGAACCACTTTTCCCTTTCGATCGAAGAGAGCAGTCACAAAAGCCAAAATTCCCAGGGCTAAAGTGGCCAACACAATGCAGGACCAGACAGAGATTGTCCGAATCATCTTCCTCTAAATTCTTTTCTCTAATTCTTTCAAGATGACTCTCACTTCCTCGCGAATCTGACCATCTAAATCATAAGGGGATCGACCCTCACGGTCAGCCCGAAGGATCATTGGATTGAAGCTTATATGTCCTAAAATCGGAAAATCAGCAAGATTCTCCTCGATGAGTCTCCTGTCCTGATCCGAAGTGACTTTATTCCCCACAATCATGATTCTTTGGATATGTAAATCCTCTGCAAGTTTACGGATCTGCCTGGCAGTATTGATCGCCCTCTGTCCCGGTTCAACCACGATGATGAGGGCATCCACATATCCAGTGCTCCCTCTGCCTAAATGTTCCAGCCCTGCCTCCATATCAATAATGAGCGCTTCGTTTCGCTGGATCAAAATGTGACGGACGAGATTCTTTAACAGAACATTTTCCGGACAGAAACAACCTCCCCCTCCCTGGGGAATAGATCCTAAGAGAAGGAGTTTGATCCCCTGATAGGTGACTCCCAATTCATCAGGAAGATCGTCCACTTTTGGATTGAGTTTAAACAGGGCCCCAAAAGTCCCCTTCTTTGCTCCTGTTCTCTCTTCGATTAAAGAAGTCATTGAAGCAATAGGAGAAAGCCTGGACGAAAGGTCTTTCGGAAGCCCGATCGCCGAGGCAAGATTCGCATCGGGATCAGCGTCAATGGCAAGGACTTTTTTCCCTTCATCAGCGAGGAGTCGAGCCATTACCCCGGCGAGCGTCGTCTTTCCCACTCCCCCTTTACCCGAAATCGCAATTTTCATGGTGAGCTCCCTTTTTGAATCCTATCTTAATCAAAAATGACTGAAATGTCTATAATATAACACAACTCTTGGTCATCCATCCGTTAGGGTAGGAAATAGGCCTGAATCCATCCGCAATTCAAAGTTTCAGGAAAACTCCTTTCAGGCAAGATGGTTCTCATCCTTCACTGAGGGATCACATCCCCACAAAAATTTTTCTTGACAGATCCAAAAGAGTGGAGTAAATGAATGGTTATTCATTAACCTTATTCCTTTTTAGAATCGGGGCTGATGGAGTGGGATGGCGATTCCCCTAAAAAGTGATCACTTAAAGCTTGATCGAGCTTCCAAGAATGGCCCTCAGAGGAGAAGGATGCTCAATATTGCAAGAAAACTCTTCTGGGAAAAGGGCTATCTCTCCACCAGTATGGGGGATATCAGTAAGGCCTATGGGTGTCGGCCAGCCAATATCTATAATTTCTTCTCGGATAAAGAAGAGATCCTCTTTGAGGTTCTCAAGGAAGAGATGGATCAGATCATTCATCCCATTCGACATTTAGAAGAAGAAAATGAACTCCCACCCCCTGAGCAACTTAGACTCATTATCGAAAGCCACTTAAAGGTTACCCTCAGTTATCGACGGTCGGCCAAACTCCTCTTTGATGTGGCCCTCGATAATCTCTCCCTGGATAAACGAAAAAAGATTATTGATCTTCGAGACACTTACGATCGAATTATCCGAAAAGTGATTCGCCGGGGGATCGAGTCTGGTGACTGGCCTGAGATCGATGTAAAACTGGCGGGATTTATGATTGCCTCAATGATCACCCGAACTCGAATCTGGTTTCATCCTCAAAAAGGGGTCTCCGTAAATGGACTTTCTGATTTCATTTTTAAATTTGCCTTGAATGGGTTGAAAGGAGAGGAGAGAAAAAGTTTCCGAAGACGATCCCATGCGAACTCAGCTTTCTGCTCTTAGGAAACTTATCCGGTTTCTCCCTGTAAACACCATTGCCCTCAAGCGCAAAATTGCGGAGGCGATCATCAAGGCAGGAAAATATCCCTTTTCGATATAGAGAGGAAGAGAAGATGAGAACGAGAGAGCAGTATCTTGAAGGATTAAGAAAAATGCGGCGGAATCTTTATCTGAATGGCGAAAAGATTGCCCGAGATGATGAAATCCAGATGCCTGCCATCGAGACCATGAGCGTCACCTTCGATTATGCAGCCGACCCAAAGTACGAAGCGTTATGTACAGCCACCTCCCATTTAACCGGGGAAAAGATCAATCGATTCTGTCATGTCCATCAAAGCAGAGAAGACCTCCATAAAAAGCAGGACATGACCCGCCTTCTATGTCAGGTGGTCGGGGGCTGCATCCAGCGATGCATGGGAGTGGATGCCACCAATGCCCTTTACAACGTCACTTACGAAGCCGACAGGGAGAACCATGGGGCAACAGAATACCATAAAAATTTTAAAAAATGGCTCGAGAGGTTCCAGAGAGAGGACCTTGTGGGGTGTTGTGCCCAAACCGATGTAAAAGGGGATCGAATGAAGCGCCCCTCCCAGCAAAAAGATCCCGATCTTTATGTGCGGGTGATAGAAAAAAAGAGCGACGGGATCGTGGTAAGAGGCTCTAAAGTCCATATCTCTGAGGCCTCCATAGCCGACGAAATCCTGGTGGTTCCCACCCGTGCCCTTCTTCCGGAGGAAAAAGATTGGGCCGTTGCCTTTGCTGTACCTGGAGACTGGGAAGGAGTAAAACAGGTAGTCACCGTCCATAATCTCCGTTCTCGAAAATATTTTAAAAGGGGATTTACACCGGGCTATACCGACTCCTATGTGATCTTTGATGACTGCTTTGTCCCCTGGGAAAGGGTCTTTCTCTGTGGAGAGACTGTTCAGGGCGGTATCTGTGCCCTCCTCTTTGCCTTATTTCATCGCCATAGTTATTCAGGATGTAAGCCTGCCATGGGGGATTTAATGATCGGGGCCGTCGCACTTGCAGCAGAGTATAACGGTATTGCAAGGGCCCCCCATGTGCGGGACAAACTTGCAGAGATCATCCTTGTTACAGAACTTGGTTATGCAGCAGGATTTACAGCCTCAGAACTCGGAAAACCTGAACTCTATATCCCGGGGGTTGGATCAATTCCCTACGGGCCAGGAACCTATATCCCGCATTCCATTTATGCCAATGTGGGAAGATGTTTGACCGGAGAGGCCGTCTATCGGGAAGCAGAAATCCTATGTGATATTGCAGGAGGAATTCCTGCGACCTTTCCTTATGAAGGAGACTTCGTAAATCCTGAGACGAAAGATCTCCTCTATAAATATATCACCCGCAACCCTGAGGTTCATCCAGAGGATGCGGCTCAGCTCTGGCGTTACATTGGAGATATCCTCTGCTCCTCGAGCGGAGGAATTCATCTGATGGGTTCCTATCACGGAGGAGGTTCTCCTGTGATGGAAGCCATTGCCATCACGACCCAGTACGATATCGAGTCCAGGAAGAAGATGGTGAAACGACTTGCCGGGATAAAAGGGTAATCAGATGAGAGAGGTTGTTATTGCCGGATATCTAAGAACTCCTCAATCGAGGTCAAGACCCAATGACCCGCCCAGAGACTGGTTCTATCAATTGAGAGCCGATGAATTGATGGCAAAACTCCTACCAGAACTGATCAAACGGACGGGGATTAAAGCTGAGGAGATTGATGATTTTATCATAGGCTCTGCCTATGGTGTGAGTGAACAATGGACGTATGGGGGAAGATTGCCTATCTTTCTGGCCAATCTTCCCGAAAAGCTCCCGGCAAAATTTATCGATCAGCAGTGTGGATCTTCGATGGCCTGTATTCATATGGGGTTTATGGAAATCTGCCTGGGATTTGCAGAGATTGTGATGGTGGGTGGCATGGAACACATGACCCGTGTCCCCATGGGAGCTCCTCTCAAGGAGAAAGGGATTGTCTCTCTCAATTCACGCCTCTTTAGTGACCCTTCTTATAAACACTGGGATATGGTTACCAGCACGAATATGGGACTGACCGCAGAGAAGCTCGCCAGTCTTAAAGGAATTAGCAAAGAGGAGATGGATTGGTGGGGAGCCCGGTCCCATCAACTCGCTGCAAAAGCCTATCGGGAAGGTTTCTTCAAAGATGAAATCCTTCCCATCGAAGTCGAACTTCCAGACGGAAACCGCCTTTTAGTGGATCGAGATCAAGCAGTGAGGGAGGATGCCACCGTGGAAGGGATGAGGGACCTGAAGCCTGCCTTCAAACCTGATGGAGTGATCACGGCAGGGAACTCTTCCCCCTTAAATGCAGGGGCGACTTCCATGATTCTGATGTCGAAAGAGAGGGCAAAAGAAAAAGGAATTAGACCTCTGGCCACGATTCGTTCTATTGGATTTGCTGGGGTAGATCCAACGATTATGGGAATCGGCCCCGTCCCTGCAAGTCGGATGGCCCTGAAGAAGGCAGGATTGGAGGTGAGAGATATTGATTACTGGGAAATTAACGAGGCCTTTGCCATCGTCACCCTGAACTGTATCAAAGAGCTGGGAATCGATCCTGAAAGAGTGAATGTGATGGGAGGAGGAATCGCTATCGGTCATCCCTTAGGGGCTACTGGAATTCGATTGGTCGGAACCCTCGCAAGAATTTTAAATGTGAAACAGGCCCGCTACGGACTGGCCAATGCCTGTGTGGGCGGAGGCCAGGGAGTGGCCACCATCATTGAACGAGAAGTCTGATGATGAATGGGAGTAGAAAGAGATGAAAACAGACTATCGAATGTTAAAGATTGAGATCAAGCAAGAAGTAGCCATTCTGACCTTTAACAACCCCCCTGTGAACCAACTCTCAAAAGCGTTTATGAGTGAGATTAAAAATGCCTTGACGGAAGCGTTGGCGGAGAACCAGATTCAGGCTGTAATCCTTACCGGGAGCGGGAAGACCTTTACAGGAGGAGCAGATATTACGGAGATTCGGAAGGCCAATGACCGGGAACCCCTTTTTCATCAAGTCATGGAGAATAACCAGTTTCTCAATGCAATCGAGCAGAGTCCCAAACCGGTCATCGCGGCCATCAATGGAACCTGTCTGGGTGGAGGGCTCGAAATTGCAATGGCCTGCCATTATCGAATTGCATCCCCTGGAGTTCAAATTGGACAGCCAGAAGTTAAGGTTGGTCTGATTCCTGGTGCAGGAGGAACCCAGAGGCTTCCACGGCTGGTGGGACTTCCAGAGGCCTTAAAGATGATTGTTACAGGGGAACCGATCTCTTCAGAAGAAGGATTAGAGAAGGGGTGTATTGATGAAGTGGTTCCCTCCGAAGTCCTTTTAGATAAGGCCTTTCAAGTAGCTCAACGCTTCGTCTCGAGGGAATTGAACCCCAAGGATCGAATGACCCGACTTCGAAGAGAACGCCTTCCGAACCCACTTACAAAAAAGATGACCCTCTCTTATGCCCGGGATGAGGCGACAAAAAAGGCCAGGGGTTACATCGCTCCATTCAAAGCCATCGAAGCAATGGAGAAAGGTCTTACGGATGATTTTGAAGCGGATCTGAGGATGGAAGCCGAACTCTTCTGTGACTGTGCCCTTTCGGAGATCGCCAAAAACCTGATCGATATCTTCCTCAACACTCGAGCCGCAGGCAAACTCCCCCGGATTCAAGGGGTGGAACCCCGAAAGATCAAAACGGTGGCAATCCTCGGAGGAGGAACGATGGGCTCCGGGATTACACACCTTCTTTTGAGCAACGGATTCGATGTGGTCCTCTGGGATATCACTGATGAAGCGATTCAAAAAGCCTTACTCTCCATTAGAAAAACATTTGAGTATCCCATCCGGAAGGGAAAAATCTCTCAGTCTCAGCTTGAAGAAATGCTCAGGGATCATTTGACTCCAACTACCTCCCTTGAGGAACTTTCGCGGGTGGATCTGGTCATCGAGGCGGTGCTTGAGGATATGGAGATTAAACAGGGGCTCTGGAAGAGACTCCAAGAGATTTGCCGACCAGAGACTGTTTTTGGGACCAATACCTCCGCATTATCTATCACTGAGATGGCCTCCGTTCTTAGAAATCCGGAGCGGATGATCGGGCTTCACTTCTTTAATCCTGCCGAGAGGATGCAATTGCTTGAAATCATCTGTGGGAAAAAGACCTCTGATGAAACCCTCTCAACCAGTGTTTCCTTTGCCCGAGCCATTCGAAAGGTTCCCGTGGTGGTCAATGATGGTCCTGGTTTCTATGTTTCACGGCAGCTTGGCGCCCTCATGGGGGAATTTACCTTTATGGTGGGAGAAGGGATCGATTGGATGGCCATCGAGGAAGCGGTTCTTGATTTCGGGCTCCCCATGGGACCCGCGACCCTCAGTGATCTGACCGGCCTCGACATCAACTATCATGTGGCAAAATATTTTGAGCGATCCTTTGGAGAACGATGGAAAATTTCACCTCTCCAGGAACTCATTTACCAGACAGGCTGTTACGGCCGGAAGACCGGAGCGGGCTGGTTCGATTACAGAGGGGAAAAACCGACACCCAATCCTAAGGTAGAGGAGGTGGTCAGAACCTATCTTAAAGAGAGAGGAACAAAACCCAAGAAGGTTTCATACGAAGAGATTATGGAGCGGATGCTGGCAAGGGCTATCAATGAGGCAGCCTATATCATGGAAGATGGGATCTGTGATAGACCTCAGGATATGGATCTGGCTGTAGTTTATGGATTGGGATTCCCCCCGTATCGAGGAGGAATCTTGAAGTACGGAGACGCCTGGGGAATCAAAAAGATTTATGAGCATCTTCTCAGGCTTGAGCAGGAGCATGGGATCCGATTCAAACCCGCTTCCCTGCTTCGGGAGATGGCTCAGTCAGGACATACGTTTTACGGAAGTGAATCAAAACATTAAAGGAAAGGAGGGCTTACCATGAGAGGATGGGGAAGAATCTTTGGATCAGTTATAGTTTTGTTATTCATCTTCTTTGGATCCATTTCGATCGCTCAGGATATTAAGATTGGTGTTGCAGGTCCTATGGCCTTTATCCAGGGACAGCATCACTGGTTTGGGGCAGAGTATGCGGTCGAAGAGATCAACGCCAGAGGAGGGGTTCTGGTCGGTGGGAAAAGACTTCCAATTAAACTCATAAAGATTGATACCAATGAAATTCTAAATGTCCCCGATGCTGCAAGTGCAGTGGAGAGAGCCATCACCAGGGATAAGGTTGATTTCTTGGTGGGAGGTTTTCGAACAGAGGCGGTCTTTGCCATGCAGGATGTAGCCATGGACTATAAAAAGATCTTCATGGGATGTGGAGCCGCCCACCCGGAGCTCTGTGCCCGCGTGGCCAAGGATTACAACAAATATAAATACTGGTTCCGGGTCACACCGATCAATTCTATGTTTCTTGCCAAAGTTGATTTTATTCTATTAGGAATGGTGGGAAAAATCATGGGGATGGAATTGGGGATCCCGAAGCCTAAAGTAGCCATCTTCGCCGAAAAAGCGGTATGGGCGGATCCTATCGTGGCTGCGGCAAAAGAGAATATTCCTAAGATGGGAATGGAGATTGCAGGAGAATGGAGACCCTCAGCCACTGCCACAGACGTAACAGCTGAACTCTCAGCGATCAATGCTTCAGGGGCTCACATCATCTTTACGACCATCTCTGGGCCGATGGGGATTCCTTATGCCAAGAAATGGGGAGAACTTAAAATTCCAGCTGCTTCGGTAGGCATCAATGTAGAAGCCCAGAAGAAAGGGTTCTGGGAAGCGACCGGAGGCTTAGGAAACTATGATACCACAATGAATACTTATGCTCGGGTCGAAATCACTTCCGTGACCATTCCCTTCTATGATAAATTTACTGCAAAAGCTGGAGAGTTTCCAACCTATAACGCAGGAACCAACGATGCGATTCGGATTCTCGTTAATGCCATTGAAAAAGCAGGGACTCTTGATGCCGATAAGCTCGTCCCAGAACTTGAGAGGACAGACTTCTATGGAGCAGCCGGCCGAATCGTCTTCACCAAAGACCATGATGTGACCTGGGGACCTAACTTTGTGACAGCCACAGGGACTCAGTGGCAGGATGGAAAATTGATGTGTGTATGGCCTGTGAACTGGGAAGGGATCACGTACAAAGGAGCAGTGAAGTATAAGATTCCTCCCTGGGTCGTTGAGAAATGGAAGAAAAAATAGCTCTCTTTCCCAGGACAATGGGTGAATTGCCCCTGCTTTAACGACTTAACTTATGATTGAGAATATCCTGATCAACGGACTGATTCATGGTGGGGTTTATGCCCTTCTCGCTATCGGGTTTTCTTTGATCTTTGGAGTTGCCCGAATTGTAAATATCGCCCACACGGCCTTCTATATGATCGCTGCCTACTTCATCTATACCTTCTCTACCCGCATGGGTCTTCATCCTTTACTTGCCATTCTGCTCTCGGTTGTCATTGTAACCCTAATCGGAATGGGGGTCTATCAACTCTCCATTAAACCGATTCAGGAGCATGAGATTACAGTTTTGATCATCACCATTGCCGTGGCAATGGTCTTCCAGGAGACCGTCCTTCTCATTTATGGAGGCCATTTTCGTGGGAATCCAGGCCTTCTCACCGGTTTTCTTGAGATTTTTGGAGTCCGGGTAAGCTATCAGCATCTGCTCACGCTTATCGTGGTCCTCTTTGTTCTCCTCATCACCTGGTGGATCCTTCTCCGTACACGGTTAGGAATTGCAATTCGGGCAACCGCTCAGGATCGGGAGGTTGCTAATTTGATGGGGATGAATGTCCACAGAATAGCGATGATCACAATGGCGATTGCGGTGATGATGGCTGCCATCGGAGGGGTTCTGATTGCCCCCCTTTCAGTGGTCGAACCCTACATGTGGCTTCATCCGCTGGTCATGGTATTGGCTATTGTGGTTCTTGGAGGATTGGGTTCCATCAAGGGAAGCCTGATAGGTGCCTTTATCCTGGGATTCACCGAGACTCTGGTCGTCTTCCTCCTTCCCCTTGGAGCCTTTCTAAAAGGTGCATTTTCGTTGATGATTATGATTGTTGTCCTTCTCCTTAGGCCGGAAGGACTATTTGGTGTTGCATTTGAGGAGGAAAGGTAAAGACGATGCCGGTTCTCTTTTCCTTTCGCAAAATCCGTCTCTTCCTCTCAAAGGAAATCTTTATCCTCCCAAGCCGGATCATCGCCTTCTTTTTCTGTCTGGGTCTATTGGTACTACCCTTGCTCATCAAAGACCCTTATCTCCTGAGAATCATTATCCTTTCCTCCATCTTT
The DNA here is from genome assembly GCA_938045955.1 of uncultured bacterium. Lineage (GTDB taxonomy): Bacteria > Desulfobacterota > BSN033 > BSN033 > UBA1163 > CALIBK01. The sequence continues at coordinate 13,722 of CALIBK010000014.1, forward strand.
GCAATCTTTGCGGCAAGCTGGGATCTCCTTTCAGGTTATACGGGCCAGATGAATTTTGGTCACGCCCTCTTCTTTGGTGTAGCCGCATACACCAGTGCCATCCTCAACCTCCGCCTGGGACTCCCTCCCTGGATCACAATCCCCATAGGGGCATTAGCAGCGGTCGTCGCCGGCCTGATTATAGGAATTCCTTGTTTGAGGTTAAGAGGTCCCTATCTGGCTCTGGCCACTCTTGCCTTTCCTATTATCCTGATGGGTATTGTCTTTACCATCCCCGGCATTACGGGTGGAGAACTGGGTGTCTCTGGAATCAAACCCTTAGCTCGTTCTCGAATTCTGGCTTATTATGTCTGTGTCATCCTGATGATGGGTTTGGGATTAGTGATGTGGAAGATTGGTGATTCCAAGACAGGGATCATCTTTCATGCGATTCGAGAGGATGAGGTGGCCGTTAGAGCTTCGGGCATCAATACCACACGATATAAACTTCTGGCCTTCTCTCTGAGCGGTTTCTTTGCAGGAATCTCCGGAGGGCTCTACACCCACTTCATTCGAATTGCCGGACCTTCCACGCTCGAGGTATCCCTCTCCTTTCAGGCGATCATATGGGCCATCTTTGGAGGAGTTGTCACTATTTATGGCCCCATCACAGGGGTATTTCTTCTCTATCCCTTGATGGAATTCCTGCGAATCATCCCGGAAATTCGAACCCTTCTATTTGCTCTTATTGTGATCGTGATCCTTCTCTTTATGCCGGAAGGACTCACCACCTGGATTCGGGACAGGATGGAGGAAGAATGCCCCAGATGTAAGGTCCGTAATGTGGCCTGGAGGAAGGCCTGTCGCGTCTGTTTTGCTGATTTGGGAAAGAGAAGCAGCGAGGGGGGAGAACATGGAGTATAGAGAAATCTATGGGAAAAAACCCTGGTTAAGATTCTATCCAAAGGGAGTCCCTGAAACGATTCCCATTCCTGAAAAATCGATTCCCGAACTCTTTGATGAGATAACGAAGAAATATGGGAATAAGACAGCTCTGGTCTTTTACGGAAGAAAAATCAGCTTTAAAGAGCTTGAGGAACAGGTCAATCGCTTTGCTCATGCCCTTGAGGATCTTGGGGTAAAGAAAGGGGATCGAATTGCCCTCTATCTTTTAAACAGCCCTCAATATGTTATCTCCTATTTTGGAGCCCTGAAGGCTGGGGCAACCGTCACTCCCATCAGCCCGGTCTATACGAGCATCGAGGTGAAGTATCAACTGGAGGATAGTGAGGCAAGATATATGGTTTGTCAGGATATCCTCTATGAGAATGTAGAAAAGGCAAAACCGAATCTCAAAGAACTTATTGTGACCAATATCGGGGAGTATCTCCCCCCCTTAAAAAAGTTCTTAGGGAAAAGTCTCATTGGAAAGATCTGGAGGAAAGTGGATCTCCCCACTCCAAAAATTGAAGAAACTTCGGGAATCCATCAGTTCCAGAATTTGATCAAGAGATACTCTCCAAAACCACCCGAGATTCTGTTCAATCCTAAAGAAGATCTGGCAGCCCTACCCTATACCGGGGGAACGACTGGATCACCTAAGGGGGCGATGCTTACCCATTTTAATATGATTGCCTGCAGTACCCAGACCCAGAGCTTCTGGCCCTTTCTCGAAGAGGGAAAAGAAACCATACTCGCCTTTCTTCCTTTCTACCATATCTATGGCCAGGTCGTGGTCATGCTCAACGGACTCATCCAGGGTTCCACACTCCTCCTCTTTACCACCCCGGATCTTGAGGAGATCCTTGAAGCTATCGAAACCTACAAGGCCTCTATGTTTTTCGGGGTCCCTACCATGTATGAATATCTCAAGGAATATGATAAGACCGATCATGTGAACTGGAAGAGACTGAAAGGAATCGTTTGCGGGGCAGATACCCTTCATGAATCCACCGTCAAGGATTGGGAACGAAAGACCGGAACCCGTATCCTTGAAGGATATGGGCTTACGGAGTGCAGTGCCGTCTCCCACACGAATCCTTTTGATAGGCCCAAGGTGGGCTCTTTTGGTCTACCTCTTCCCAACATCTCGGCCGCAGTTATCGGGGTCGAAAAAGATGATTTCATGCCGATTGGTGAGATCGGAGAATTGATCCTCCACGGACCCAATATCATGCAGGGATACTGGAAGAAGCCCGAAGAGACAAAGAACCAGATGATCGAGATTGAAGGAAAGATCTGGCTTCGAACAGGAGACCTGGTGAAGATGGATGAAGAGGGATATTTTCATTTCTATGATCGTAAAAAGGACCTCATCAAGTATAAGGGATACTCGGTTTTTGCCAAGGAGATTGAAGAGGTCCTTTATTCCCATCCAAAAGTTAAAGCAGCCGGAGTGATTGGAGTTCCCGATCCAAAGGTGGGCCAGGTGATTAAGGCGATTGTGGTGCTGCAGGCTGAAGCCCGCGGAAAAATATCCGAAGAAGAGATTATTCAATACTGTGAAGGAAAGCTGGCTCATTATAAGGTTCCAAAGATTGTGGAATTCAGGGGGGAGTTACCGAAGACGGATGTAGGGAAAATCTCCCGTCGAGAGTTGAGAGAAGAGACAGAGGGGATATAAATGGAGGAGAGCTTCTTAGAAGTCGAAACCCTCTCGAAGCATTTTGGCGGGTTAACCGCTGTCAATCGAGTAAGTTTCAGGGTCGGACGGCATGAGATGATCGGAATGATTGGTCCCAATGGAGCGGGAAAGACCACCCTGCTCCGGCTGATCATGGGAATTCTGAAACCTGATGAAGGGAGGATCCGGTTTCGGGGGAAAGAGATCACCCATCTCCCCCCCTGGGAGATCGTGAATCGAGGAATTGCAGGAACTTTCCAGACGACTCGACCCTTTCGACGACTCCCTATCATCGCCAACGTGATGGTTTCATGTCTCTCTCCTGGAGCAATGAGGAGGGGAGAGTGGGTCAAAAGGGTTGAGGCTCGAGCCCTTGATGCCCTTGAGTTTGTAGGAATCTCTGATCTTGCCCTTGAACGCGCTTCTTCCCTTTCTCACGGGGATTTAAAGCGACTTGAGATTGCCAGAGCCATTGCAACAGAACCAGAATTACTTCTCCTCGATGAGCCTTTTGGGGGCCTTAATCCTGCAGAGACCGATCTTATGGCCAAATCGATCAGACGCCTCCACAAAGGTGGCCGATTCGGAAGACTCCACAGTGAAGGCCCGGCCATGATCATTGTTGAACACAAACTGAAAGCCCTCATGACGATTGTGGATCGGGTGATAGTCCTCCATTTTGGTGAATTGATTGCAGATGGATCTCCTGAAGAGGTCGTCAAAAACCCGAGAGTGATGGAGGCCTATATTGGTAAAGAGGAGAAAGAGATTGCTTCTTGAAGTCCACCATCTCAGTGTTTGCTACGATACCGCCATGATCTTAAATGACCTAAGCCTCTCTGTGGGCGAGCAAGAGTTGGTGAGTGTGGCGGGCCCAAATGGGGCTGGGAAAACAACCATGCTTCGTGCTATCAGCGGATTGGTTCGGTGGGAAAAAGAGATTCTCCGCGGCTCGAGATATGGAGATATCACGATTGAAGGAAGGGTTCACTTTTCTGGGGAAAGGATCGATCAACTGCCCGCCCATGAAATTGCCGAGAGGGGATTGCTCCTGTGTCCCGAGCGGAGACGTCCTTTCCGGGAAATGACGGTCATTGAAAATTTGATGGCCGGTGCCTATCTCTTAAAAGATAAAGAGGCAATCAAGGAACACCTTTTAACAGTCTTCAGACTTTTTCCTGTATTAAAAGAACGATCCAGACAGGTCTCTGGAACTCTCTCGGGAGGAGAACAACAGATGCTTGCCATTGGAAGGGCATTAATGTCGCGACCAAAGCTTCTCTGTATTGATGAACCCTCGACAGGACTTGCCCCTCTTTTACGGAAAGAGGTCTTTCAAAAAATCTCTGAGGTCCGGGATTCAGGGATTCCGGTCCTTCTTGTGGAACAAGAGGTGAGTACGGTCTTTAAAATGGCAAATCGAAACTATGTTCTCTCTTCAGGAAAGATCATTGCAGAAGGGACCGCTCAAGAACTTCTTCAGGATGAAGTCCTTCGGAAAACCTACCTTGGACTTTAACTTCACTTCAATCCTCTAAAAGGGACCATATTCGAATCTCCGGGATTTTCGAATAGCGTTTCTCCATCTCTTCAAAAAACCATCCCGGAAGACTCTTCTGAGAAGAAGCAACCAGGCATACGGGAGGATAAGAGACCCTCTGACCATCAGGTAACGAAAGAGGTTGAAACTCCCTTGGATCAGGCCATTTCCAGATCAACCCTTTGGCTCGGGAAAAAAGCAGGAAACTTCTATAAGGGGAATGAGTGACGGTATAATCCCGATCCACAGGATGGGAATGTTCCCTGGCTAAATCCCATAGGGGTCTGAGTTCCTCCAGAGAAGAATCGAAAGGGACTTCCACAGAGAGAAGACTGAAGGGATTCTTTTTTAAATATCCTCTCAGGATCGGAGACCATCTCTCAGACATCCTGAGGACTTCCCGGCTGACCTTGATGGTGATTCCATAAGCTGTTCTATCTGCCACCGAGGTCAGATGATCTATCTCTTCAGGCTGATTCCATGAGATTTGATGATAGAGGTCTTGCAGAAAAGATACGTCTCTATCTCGAGGGTCGAGAGCCGGAGGGATCTCCAGTGGAGAGATATCCTCTTCCATCCTCTTTTCGTACTCAAGGAAGGCCTGATGAATCTCAGAGGCATTGAGATGCAAAGTTTTTGTAATAAGATAAGGGGGACGAGGCATAGCCATTAAGCCAAATTCCTGGGCCCGCTCATGAAATTCTGTGGAGGGAAGAAGACTGAGGGGATAGAGCATTAAAAAATCGTACGCCCCATGCTCGATGACCCAGTCGAGACTTTTCAGGATATCCGATAGATCTTCTCCAGGGAGTCCCGCGATAAGATCCACCATGACTTCGACTCCAAATTCTTGAAGCAGGGAGACACCCTTGAGAAATCGATCAGGGTCAAAACGACGTCGAAGCCTTTGAAGAGTCTCTTTCTTAATACTCTGAAGTCCTACCTCCAACTCTACAAATCCAGCCCTCCCCATACGTTCAGCCATCCAGGGATCAATCCCCTCGGCCTCTCCTTCGGCATGAAACTCCAGCTCGCGATCAGAATTCATTTCGGATAATCTCTCGAGGAGTCCTCTCAGTTCGGGATTTCTGTTCCAGCATGGATCAAGGAAGACGACCTCTTTCAGACCCAGAGACCTTGCCTTCTCAATCTCTCGAAAGACCCTCTCGAGCGGAAAGGCTCTTACCCCAGGATATCTCTTATGATAAAAGCAGTAGGCACACCGATTCACACAACCCCGAACCGTCTCCATCCATAAGATCTTTTTAAGATGGGAATGAAGATTCCCTTTGAGGAAGGGAGAGGGGATTTGAGCTAAGTTGAGGAGAGAAGGAGAATATCCAGTGAATTCCCATCTTCCATTCTCTCTTCGAAGAAGCAGACCGGAAATCCTATCAAGATCCGGAAAGGATTGAAGAAGCGCTTTCCAGGTCCCCTCCCCTTCTCCAACCACTCCGATATCAAATTCTGAATGGTTTAGTAGGAAGTGATTTTCTGGATTGATTTCAGGCCCACCCAGGACAATCACACAGGATGGAAGATGCTTCTTTATCTCTTTTGCAAGAAAGAGACTTCGCTCCACATTCCAGAGATAGCAGCTCATCCCCACGAGATCAGGGCGCACGTCAAGAATGTACTGGAGGATAGCCTGGTCGCTTCCGTAACTCATTACAGGATCGGGTAAGATTTCAACCTCCATTCCAAATTCAGAGGCAATCGCATGAAGATAGGCAGGGGCGAGAGGAATATTTTCGTGGCTAAAGAAAAAATCATACCCCTGAATCGGAAGCTGTATCAGAATAATTTTTAAATTCTTACCCACTTTTCTCTCAGATTTCCTTCACAAAAAAGAACCGAATAATGATGGATCCATTGAGCCACTTCTTCCTCAACATAATAGGCTGTATTAATCTCGACGACATTAAAATCTGACCCATTTTGAGCAATTTTCAAGGTCTCTTTGAATTTCTGGTCCAAGAATTGAAGGATTTCCGGATGTTCATGAAGGTGAAGCCAGTAATCCCTTCCATATGTAACTTCCGGGTGATCATCAGAAATCCTTTTGTAAATTCGTTCAATAGCCTTTGAAATAGGGGTATTTAAGAAAAAGTAGAGATCTCGGAAGGGGAGACGGATGATCTGTTGAATGATTTTTAGCTTTTTTTCTATATCCATTCTTCGACTGGCTTTAGGATAATAAAAATCACTGTAGATTGCTGGATCAATGAGCATACAGCGAGTTGTCATAACCAGTTTAGGATGATATCTTTTGACCATATAAGGCTCAAGCCATCCCTGAAACAGGACAAAAATAATTCTTGATAAACCAATCCACCCCCTCTTTTTACTCGCGTCCACTTTTTTGAATAGATTTTCAAAAAAATTTGCTATATGGATGAGGCATGGAGTTACGTTTCCTTTCCAGATAAAAAAAGGATTTCTCCCCGTTTTGCAGATTGGAAATTGATTACTGAGAGAATAGATAGCCCTTAATGTGGTTGTGCTTTTCCCTGATCCATCAATGCCGATGACAGATATTCGAAATGGATTCATCTAATTTACCTTCCTAAAGATAAGAACCGTATCCATTCCTTTTCCACTAAATTGTTTTATTTCCTTAAACTCCTTACTGATAGTATGAACTAAATTAGGATGACGAAAAATCTCCTTTTCCATTAGAATTAAAAAGATCGCATTGTTTTTTCTCATCAGACCCATAATCTTATCTACATTATCTCTTTCTAAATCAATTCGTTCATAATTTCCTTCCGCATAATAGGCCACTCGAGGAACGGTAGTAAATAATTTCTGTCCTCTTCCAAACTGGTCCTTAATCCAGGTCCCAGCCAACTTCTCCGGCAAACGTTCATATCTTTGAGGTTTTAATGTCTTTGGAAGGATGATTGCCATCATTAAAATAATTAGAACACTTAAAACAATGAAATACCTCCTTTTGGGTTCCCATTGCTCTAATATTTTCAGGGATTCTATTTTTTTGAAGGACCAATCACATAATATCCTCATACCCTCCCCAATCCAGTAAATAGAAACAATTAATAAGGGTAATGCATGCCTTCCACTTAAATTGATATGCCGAATCATCCCCCCCTCTTCCCATTCTGTTAAATTAAGAACCAGAAGAAAAAGGACTCCATAATGAAGAAACGCAGACAAAAGAAAAAACCTATCAATTTCCTTAAATTTTAATTTTTTTTGACTCCAAATACCGATAAACAGTAAAAGAATATAGATCGGGGTGAAAATTGAAAGAATCTCTTTATTTAAATCTTTAAGAGCGAAAAAGAATTTTTTAGTAAATGGAATTTCACTGCCTGAACCCGTCAAGCCTAAAAACCAAGTAATAGTCTTAGCCCGACTTAAGGTCCAGGCACCTGTGGTCGCTTTTAAGTGAACGAGATAAGGTAGGAAAAGGAAGAACGAAGATAAGGATAGAATAAAAATAATCTTCCACCTTTCTCCATTGGAGTTTACCCTTTTGAAGAACAGGACATAAAAGAAAACAACGATTAGAACCTCAATTCCATCAGGCCTTACAAGATAGGTTAAAACCGAAAGAATCGGTATAAATAGATAAAGATATTTTTTTTCGTTTTGAACTATATTCCACGAAAGCCATAATGCCATTGTATAGAAAAAAAGGTAGGTAGATTCTTTAAGGACATCTACCGAAAACCTTCGGATATAAGGGTGAATGGCCAAAAGAAACAGGGAAAAGAAAGTGATCTCCCCGTCAACCATCTGCTTTCCAAGGAAATAAACCGGAAAGATGAGCAATATTCCAAAAATGAATGAGACCAATTTCCCTGCCCATTCGAAATCACCTGTCCATTTATAAAAAAGAGCTATAAAAAAAGGATACAGAGGCTGTTGATTATGTGTGAGAGCTTTCTTATAAAAACCCGAAACAAAGTCTTTGGCAATAGGGATGTATTGAAAAGCCCCATCCATCGAGATAACGTAAGTTTGAGAGAGAAGATATATACTTAATAAGATAGATAAAAAAAGGATGAGGGAAAATTTAAGTTTTTCTCTTTTCAGTAGGATATTCTTGAGCAGGATTTTCACTTTTTAATCAGTATTTTGCACTGCTTTTTTTCTTAAAGTCGTGTAAAAATAATTCTTTCTCAAAAATGTCATCTCCCTGAATTTTCGAAATAAAAATACCATATTTTTAGAATAAATCAAAATTTTTTGATTCCCATCTCAAATCCTTGAAAAAGCAGGAGAGCAAATCTCTCTCTAAAGGAGTGTGAACGATTATTTATGGGGAGAGGATATTTCAATCAATACGCGGATTTATTGAAGAAGCCCTTCCAGAGAGTCATCAAAAGAATTTTTAAGTCAAACCCAATAGACCAATTATCGATGTAATAAAGATCATGCTCGATTCGTTTCTCGATCGAAGTATTCCCCCTCCATCCATTGACTTGAGCCCAACCGGTCATCCCAGCTTTTATTTTATGTCTCAACATATACGAAGGGATCTCTTTTCTAAACTCCTCGACGAAGTATGGGCGTTCCGGCCTTGGCCCAACCAGACTCATCTCACCCTTTAAAACATTCAAAAGTTGAGGAAGTTCATCTAAACTTGTTTTTCTTAAGAAAGCACCTATCTTAGTCCTTCTCGGATCATTCTCTTTCGCCCAGACAGGCCCCGTCTCTTTTTCAGCGTCCACCCTCATGGTTCTGAATTTCAACATCTGGAAAGTACGTCCATCCATCCCCATCCTCTCTTGTTTATAAAAAATCGGCCCTTTTGATGTTAATTTAATTAAAAGGGCAATGATCATCATTAGCGGGAACACCATTATCAATATAAAGGCCCCCAAAATAAGATCAAACGCTCTCTTAAAAACACGATTCCAACCATAAAGAGGGGATCCTAAAATACTAATAATCGGAAGATCTTCGAGCTCATCCAAACCTCCTCTTAATTTGAAAAACTCATAGGAACCGGGAATGACTTTAATTTCTGGAATAAACTCTTGAGCTCTCTCTATCAGGATTTTAAAGTAATTGTATTCATGAATAGAAATAGCGATAAAAAATATATCTATTTTATTTTTTCTAAAGATATCTTTAACTTCATCGTATAACCCAAGAACCGGGATATTGTGAATTGTTTTTCCAACCTCCTCTAATTTTGAAGTCAAAAATCCGATTATTTGAATTCCTAACTCAGGATATGATTTTATTTTTTCTAACACTTTTTTACCCACCTCCCCTGTTCCAGCAATAAGAGCAAATCGCTGGTTATATCCTCTTTTACGAAGTATCTTCAAGGTTTTTCGAATAAAATACCGCACTGAAATTAGTCCAAAAATTCCCATCACCCAGAAGTAGAAAAAAGCCAATCTT
>CALIBK010000015.1 GCA_938045955.1 uncultured bacterium
GTTTTTTCTCTTTTATAAACGACTTTTTGGAGAGTGTCAAAGCAAAAGGGTTTTGATCTCTCCTCGGGCCATTCGTTCGAGAGTCAGTTTCACCTCCTCCATCAGATCCTCTTTAAGACCTTTTAGGGATCGAACCCGGAGAAGGAGGCATTTGAGTTTCTTGAACTCTTCTTCCCCAATAAATCTCCGAAGAAGCTCTTCCTCCTCCTGGGAGGAGACTTCCTTGAGATGAGTAAAGAGACCGTGAAGTTCATCCTTAGAGAAGCGTTCTATCACGTCATATTCCCTCAACCTGGCCCTTAAATAGATGTCATTAATAAGGTTTGTTTCTCCCTGAATGGCAAAGAGGGTCAACCCACGACTGCCCTCCTCCATGATCTCTCGCCTCTCTTGACCCCCCTCCGGAGGGGTTTCTTCATGGGTTAACTCTTTAAGGAGTCTCAAGTTCCTTAAAAAGAGGACCTGGTGATCCCGGGAACGAAACCATTGGAAGGGGATTCCTCTGGATTCGGCTTTTGAGGTTTCTTCCCTTCGTTTAGCCATCGCCTGTTTTTGCATCAAGGTGTATTCCACTTTGGAATAAAGGTTCTTGGCAAGGAACCCAAATTCAATGATCTCTCGATCTCGGAGGGGGTTCCGATGATAATACTGGCGATACTTTCCTTGAAGGAGCTGTTGAATCGCTTTAATCTCTGTCAGCCTGTTTTGAATTTCCTTATAGAGTTGGCGGATCTCAATAATTATGTCTTGCGGGACTCCTCTTTCCGGGGTAACTAAAAAACATAACTCTCTGAAATTTTCTACACTCTCCTTGAGAGAGTAGTAGTTTTGCTGAATCGTTCTTTCTAAACTCTCCGCGTATCGCTGAACCTGATCCTTTGGCATCTCCTTCCAATCTCACCCTTTTGAGTCGAAGTTCAGCTCAATCTCCTCTACCCTTCGACCCGATTCCGTCCCTTCCTTTTGGCTCGATAAAGGGCATGATCTGCTTCTCGAATCAGATCCGTCACCGTGGAGATCGTGGGTGAAAAGGTCGCTATTCCAATACTGACCGTCAGATTTTGATTGGGTTGCTGTCGTTCATTAGGGAAAGGGGTCTCGGCGATGATCCTTCTTATCCGTTCGGCAATCTCTCGGGCCTTCTCTCTTTCCGCATGAATCAGGATCGCCGCGAATTCTTCCCCTCCATAACGAGCCACAATATCGCTCTGCCTTACCCCCTGATGAAGGAGGTGGGCGATCTTTCTGAGCACCTGGTCCCCGGCTAAATGGCCATTGATATCATTATAATGTTTGAAATAGTCGATGTCGATCATCAGAAAGGAAAGGGCTGTGGGATAACGTCGTTGACGCTCTACTTCGAGGGTGAGTTGTTGGATGAGAAATCGGTGATTATAGATTCCCGTGAGATCGTCTGTGTAAGAGAGTAAGAGAGCTTCTTCTCTCATCTTTTCCACTTCTTTTACCTTCTCCTTAAAGAGATCTTTGAGAGCCTGAAGTTCCCTTGCATACTCATCCCTTTCTCGGATCTTATCCATGAGCTGCTTCTTTATCCTTTCCCATTCTTCCATCGATTGGATTTTTTCTCTTAAATCCTTTAACTGGAGAAAGTAGGTCTCCTCTTTCCTCCTTCCAAAGCACTCTACAGGAATCTTTAAGCCATCTTTATGGAGAAGATGAAAGGTCTCGAGGGTTTCCTTTCCTTCGGCCATCGCTTCAAATTGGTCGATCGCCTTCCCGTTCTCTTCAAGGGGAATGACCTCCAGAAAGGTCATCTTCGAGAGCTCCTCCCAGGGATAGCCCAATAGCTCCATCCCTTTTGGATTTACTTTTAGAAACTCTTTTTTTGGATTAAGGAGGAGAAGAGGGTCTTGAATCATTTCAAAAGAGGATCGTAGCAGGAGGAGTTCCTTTTCTAAGGCCTCTATCCTTCGTTGAAGGTCTTTTAGAGAGAAGGTCTTCATAAGATTAAATTTTATACCATTTTCTGTAATGTTTTTTCCATCTCTTTTAATAGGAGCGGATCGAAGGGCGGGGTCTTCCTCAGGGAAGGATCCAAGGGATTCTCGGGATTGAAATTTTGAAGAACGATTCGTGGTCCAGGTCTTACCTGATGGCCGAGAAGGAGAAGATCTTCCATCGTGTGTAACTCTGGGACCACCGTCATTCGAAATTCATAATCCACTTTTTCCTCCTTGAGAATCTCGATAGATCTCCATAAGGATTCGATATTGACCGATACCCCGGCGGATCGCCGATAGCTAAAGGGATCTAAAGGGGCCTTAATATCCATGGAGATATAATCTACGAGTCTTTCCTCAATCAATCTCTTCAACATCTGCGGATGGGAGCCATTTGTATCCAATTTTACTTGAAACCCCTGTTTTTTGATTTCTAAAGCAAGTAATGGGAGCTCAGGATGGAGGGTGGGTTCCCCTCCGGTCAGACAGATCCCATCAATCCAGTCTCTAAGGGAGTGAAGACGGTTGAAAATCGCTTCAAGAGGAATCGACTCATACTGCTCGGGATGAAGGATTAAGGGATGATTATGGCAATAGGGACATCGAAAATTACAATGAGGAAGGAAGAGGACAGAACAGAGCTTCCCTTTCCAATCGATAAAAGAGGTTTCCAAAAAACCTTTGATTTCGACCATCGTGTCTTTTCATTAGGATGAAAGAGAGGAAGGATCACGGGCCCCTTTTCGAAATATACCGTTTTACCTCCTGCAGCGTTGGGACGATACCTCTCCAACTGGCGATCTCCTTCTCCTCCTCATCTTCAATCACCAGAGAAGGGGTTGAAAGAATACCCCGGAAAGAAGCCTCCGCTAACCCATCCATGGTGTCTAAATCGTAATGGAACACCACTAGCCCTTCTTTCTTTAATTCCTGTGCAATTTCTTTTACTGGGGGACACTTTGGACATTTTGATTTCGTAAATACTTTAATCAATTCCATCGATTTCTCCTCCCGGTTTTTCTATAAGCGAAAGAGGATAGGGTCCAGAGATGATTCCCTGATGGCCCCATTATGCCAGAAGGACGGTTTCTCCTCCACGGGTTTCTATGAAGGCTTGATTTCGATAACGGTTTCGGAGTTCACCCATTTTACCTTTATTCCAACTGGAGAGTTTTGTAAAATAACCGGTAATTCGGGTGATCCCGTCTACTTCCTTGGAGCCACAATAACTGCAATAGGCTTGAAGGCCTCGACTCGTCCGGTGACACGCATTACAGGTAGTAAATTCTGGGGAAAATGCGATCTGGTCATTCTGGGTCTGCCGAAATGTTTTGATCACAAAATTGGCGATCGATTCTTTAGAAGGTTTCGCCTCTCCTATCCAGAGATGGGTCAAAGCGCCGGCTTCGATCAGCGGATGAAAGAGACCTTCTTGTTTCACCCTTTCGATCGGATTGATCGGAGCACTCACATTGAGATGGGTCGAATTCGTATAATAGACTTCTCCTCGAGAGAGATCTCCTTTGACGATATAACCCGATTTAGGAGAGTGATATTTCAAATCCAATTTGGCAAATCGATAGGCAGTGGATTCGGCAGGGGTTTGTTCCAATACAAACCGCATTCGATGCCGTTCGCTCAGTTTTTCCACCAGAAGCTTCATATGGGCAATGACCTTTAATCCAAACTTGAAGGCTTGTTTCGATTGGTGCATCTCCTGTCCTGTATGAATCTGAACCAATTCGTTGAGTCCAACCATTCCAATCAGGAAAGTTGCCCGATCCATTCTCAGATAAGGGGTCCCATCTCGCTTCATAGCGAGCAGTGCCAGAGGACCCTTCTCTCCGAGAGAGAGAAGTTTTTCAATGAACTGTTTCTTTTCGAGGTGAGCCTTGACGGCCAGTTCCATAAATTCCGTGATCTTTGAAAAGAGCTTGGTGTCGTCCCCCTTGGCCAAATAAGCAATTCGGGGGAGATTGAGAGTCACATTCTGAAGAGCGCAGTATCGCATTTTCCAGGGTTGCTGAGCATCTTCAAAATCGGATTGTTCGAGTTTAAAACTGAGCCGACAGCATTCGGAGATTTTTGCTGTTTCGCCTCGATCAAACACATAGTAAGTATTTCCTTTTTCAGAGGCGACTTCTGAGATGTGATAGAGAAATTCCATATGACGCGGGGTTTGGAAGAATTTCTCTGTGATATGAACCAGGGGTTTCGGGAAGAAGAACGGTCTTCCAGAGCCGTCCCCTTCCTTGAATACATCGAAGAGAGCCCAGACAAATCTCTGTGCTTCTTCGATATATTCACTGTAAGTCTTTCCGGTCATCTCTCCTCCAGGCCCGATGGCCGGGACCTTCTCAAAATGTTTAGGAATTTCCCAGTACAGATTGAGATCGGTAAAGATCGCCTGTCCTCCTCGAGCCACGGCTTGCTGGGAGAATTCAAAGATCATCATCTGGGCGAGTTGTTCCAATTCTCTATCGGACATCCCCACGAGATAAGGGGCAAAAAAGATATTCACTGCGTCCCAGCCGATGGCTCCAGCAAAATGACTCTGAAGGGCAGCCGCAAATTTTACCATATGGGCAAGGAGAACCTCAGGGTGTTTGGCGGGTTTTGCCAAGGCGATGGAATTGGGAAGGCTGAGACCGAAGCGTTTAATATATTCAAGGGATTGACCACCACAGTAAGGACGATCAATAAACCCGAGGTCATGAAGATGAATATCTCCTCTCATATGGGCATCTGCGATCTCTTCTGAAAATACTGAGAGGAGGGCATACTCTTTTTTAATCCTTTCAGCCAGAGTAAGGTTCGTGGCTTCTGGACCATGAGGAACATTAGCATTCTCCTTATTCGGATGAAGGATAAGTTGATCCACATCATAAAGGGGCATTCCCAAACGGGTATGCATCTTACGGGCTTGCTCGAGTCCTCGTTCGATCAATTTGGTATCGACCAATTCACGAATCAGAGGAGCAGTAATCATCTTAATCTTTGAAGTAAGGATCAGGTCTTCTACCTCCTTGGCAATCTCTCTGGCCGTATCGAGATCCACATAGGTCTCCCGGAGGAGGGCATCTACGATCCTTTGGCGATCCCAACCATGCATTGACTCCTCAGAGGTTCGAACAAAAAGCGCCATATCTGTCGTTTCGAATTCTTCTTTCAATCTTCTATCATCCTCTTTTATCGGAAAAATATTTGACATTTTGCTCACCCTTTCTCTCTTTCCTTCCTTACCCTCGAGAAAGGAAAAAAGTTTTAGAAGGATTTTAAATTTTTTGATAAAATTTCAGGATGGACTATATATTGTATGTTTTTTATCATCTACAACAATATCTTGTTATTTGTCAAGTGTAAATTTTAAAAAATTGTAACTTTTCGATTTAAAAAGTCTTTTGAGAGGTCGATGCTTCTCTCTATATTTCATCTTAACCTGAAGGGGGTATTTCCCTACCATGACCGATGGATTACTTCTCTTTTAAAGTTGACTTGAGAAAACCCTCATAGTATAAAAGAATTAAATTCAAGGGTTCAGGGGGTAAAAGGTTTGCCAGAAGTTGCTACAATCATTCTTGCTGCAGGAAAAGGGACACGGATGAAGTCAGATCTGACAAAGGTTCTTCATCCTCTTTCGGGCGTTCCCATGCTTTCCTATCCAATCGATCTCTCTGTCAAAGGGATTGGATCTGAAAAAACGATCGTGGTGATTGGTCACCAGGCTGACCTCATTCGGGAGACTTTTAAACACGCCCAGGTCCAATTCGTCCTTCAGGAGGAGCCACTGGGGACCGGACATGCCGTCCTTCAAGCTCTTCCTCTCCTGGATGGATTTAAAGGAACGGTGCTTATCCTTTATGGAGATGTTCCTCTGGTAAAGCCAGAGACACTGAAATTTTTTATTCAGACTTTCCATCAAAATGAATCGACCCTTTCTGTCCTCACCGCCGTGGTGAAGGATCCCTCCGGGTATGGTCGAATTATTCGAAATGCGGAAGGATGGCTGGAAAGGATTGTGGAGGAGAAGGATGCAACCGAGGAGGAACGGCTCATTCGAGAAATCAATACAGGACTTTTCTGCATTAGAGCCCCCTTTCTCTTTGAAGGATTGAAACAGATCAATCGAGACAATGCACAAGGAGAATACTATTTGACCGATCTCGTGGAGATCGCCCGAAGGATGAATCTCCGATGTTCTGCCCATATGGTGGCAGATCCTTTGGAGGTAATGGGCATCAATACCCGATGGGATCTCAGTAAGGCCCATGAAATTCTCTATCAAGAGAAGGCAAGAGAGTTGATGTCCTCAGGGGTGACCATCCTTGATCCAAAAACGACCTATATCGAGAGGGAAGTGGAAATAGGGAGGGATACGGTGATCTACCCCTATTGTTTTCTTCAAGGGAAAACCAGGATCGGGGAACATTGTGTGATTGAATCAAATTCAAAGATTTCTGATTCTTGGATTGGCGATGGGGTAACCATTCGTTCAAATTCCATCATCACCGAAAGCCGGATAGAGGATAGGGCGATTATTGGACCCTTTGCCCACTTAAGACCCCAGAGTGAAATAAAGAGCAATGCAAAGATCGGGAACTTTGTGGAGGTTAAAAAATCGGTGATCGGTCGAGGATCCAAGGCCAATCATCTTGCCTACATCGGTGATTCCTTCATCGGGGAGGAAGTCAATATCGGGGCAGGGACCATCACCTGTAATTATGATGGATTTGAAAAGCATCCAACTATCATTGGAAATCGGGTCTTTGTGGGCTCAAATGTGGAGCTTGTAGCCCCGGTGAAGGTTGGGGATCATGCGACCATAGGGGCAGGGACTACCGTGACCCAGAACGTTCCTGAAGGGGCTCTTGCAATCAGCCGGGTCAAACAGAGAAACATCCCTGGATGGAGGAAGAAGATGGAAGGACGTCAAAAGAAAAAGGAAGGATAGAGATGTGTGGGATCGTGGGATATGTAGGCCCCCGAAATACGGCAGAGGTCCTTTTGGATGGGCTGAAAAGACTTGAATACCGAGGTTACGACTCGGCTGGGATCGCGGTGTTTCATCAAGGGAAGATAGAGATCCGAAGAAACGAAGGAAAATTAACAAAATTGGAAGAGCGAATCCGGGGAGAAAATTTTGACGGGGAGGTTGGAATCGGACACACGCGTTGGGCCACCCATGGGAGACCTTCTGATGAGAATGCCCATCCCCACAAGGCCGGCCGAATCGCTGTGGTCCACAATGGAATCATTGAAAACTACCTTCCTCTCAGGGAGTTTCTAAAGAAGAGAGGCCGTAGATTTACCTCCGAAACGGATACCGAGGTGATCTCCCACCTGATCGATGAATTCATCAGGGAAGGGGCATCCCTCTTTGACGCCGTTCTCCTCGCTCTGGATAAAATCCAAGGCTCCTACGCCCTGGGGATTCTTTTTGAGGGGGAAAGGGATTGCCTGATAGGTGTGAAGAAGGAGAGTCCTCTGGTGGTTGGAATCGGAGAAGGGGAATACTTTATTGCCTCGGATATTCCGGCTATCCTTCCTTACACCCGGACGTTTGTCTTCATGGATGATGGGGAGCTGGTCCTTATCTCCAGAAAGGGAATAAGATTCTTCAATGTGAGGGGTGAGGCTATCCCAAAAGAGCCAAAACGGGTTGATTGGACCCCGGTGATGGCTGAAAAGGGTGGTTTTAAACATTTTATGCTCAAAGAGATCTTTGAACAGCCTCGAGCGGTGATCGATACTCTTAGGGGTCGAGCCTCAGAAGAGAAGGGGGATACCCTCTTTGAAGAACTTTCCTGGGATGATTCCGATCTAAAAAGGTTTAGGAGAATCTCTCTAATTGCCTGTGGGACATCCTATCATGCCGCTCTGGTGGGGAAGTTTCTAATCGAAGGGTTTTCGAGAATTCCGGTTGAGGCTGACATTGGGTCCGAATTTCGATATCGAAACCCTATCCTCGGGGAGGATAACCTCCTGATCGCTATCTCTCAGTCCGGGGAGACCGCCGACACACTGGCTGCCTTGAGAGAGGGGAAGCGTAAAGGATCGCCTACATTGGCGATCTGTAACGTGGTGGAATCAAGTCTGGCAAGGGATTCCGATCATGTGATTTATACCCGGGCTGGACCTGAAATCGGGGTTGCCTCTACCAAAACGTTCGTTACCCAACTGGTCATCCTCTTTCTTCTTTCCCTAAGGATGGGAAGATCTTTAGGGCATCTTTCCCAAGAAGAGGGGCGATCCTTGATCCAGAAGCTGATCAGAGTTCCTCATCAGATGGAAGAGATTTTAAAGGCCTCGCCAAAGATTGCCGAAATCGCCCAGAAGTATCTTGAGGCAAAGGATTTCCTTTATCTTGGGAGGGGAATTAATTTTCCTCTTGCCCTCGAAGGGGCTCTGAAATTAAAAGAGATTTCCTACATACATGCTGAGGGGTACCCGGCGGGAGAGATGAAGCACGGCCCGATCGCCTTAATTGATCGAGAGATGCCTGTGGTCGTGATTGCCACCCAAAATGAAGTCTATGATAAAGTTCTTTCGAATATCGAAGAAGTGAAGGCAAGAGGAGGAAAAGTGATTGCATTGGCTTCTCAATCGGACCGAACCATTTCGAAGAAGGTCGATGATCTCATTCTCATCCCCGACACTCACCCAACCCTCGCTCCTATACTCCTTGCTATCCCGCTTCAGCTTTTGGCCTATTATATGGCCGATCTCAAAGGGACCGATGTGGATCAGCCCCGAAATCTGGCCAAAAGCGTTACCGTAGAATAACCTCAGTGAAAAATGTCAATTGCAAAATCCAGAGGGAGCATTTAGAATTAATGTTATTAAATTTTGGACTTTGCGCTGTTAAATTTTCAATTTCCATTAATCACTAAAGATCGATGTCTCTTCTGGATGATCTCAATCCTGCCCAAAAGGAGGCCGTTTTAACCACAGAGGGACCCCTGCTTGTCTTTGCAGGGGCTGGAAGTGGAAAGACCCGGGTTCTCACCTATCGGATTGCCTACCTGATCAAGGAGAAAGGGATTCCTCCCTCCCGAATCTTTGCCGTGACCTTCACCAATAAGGCAGCAGAAGAGATGCGAGAGAGAGTGGAGCGTCTTTTAGGAAGATCTGCCAGAGGGATCTGGATTTCCACTTTCCACTCCGCCTGTGCCCGGATCCTGAGGCATCATATTGAACAGTTAGGATACCAAAGAAATTTTGTGATTTACGATGAAGAAGATCAGGAACGACACCTTAAAACCGTGATGAAAGAGTTGGGTCTTGATTTTAAGATGTTTCATCCAAAGGCGATGCAATCGGCCATTGATCAATTAAAAAATGAGGGGATGACTCCTGAACAGTTTCAACCTTCTTATTACAATATTTTTCAGAAGAGGTTGGCGCAGGTTTATCAACGATATCAGGAGGATCTCAAGCGAAACAATGGCGTGGATTTCGGGGATCTCCTCCTGTTGACGACCCTCCTGTTTAAAAAATTTCCAGAGGTTCTACGAACCTACCAGGATCTCTGGCACTATGTCATGGTGGACGAGTTCCAGGACACAAATCTTATCCAGTATCAATTGCTTCGTCAGTTGGTGAATACCCATGAGAACATCTGTGTGGTAGGGGATGATGACCAGTCCATCTACCGATGGAGAGGGGCCGAGGTGGGAAATATCTTAAATTTTGAGAGGGATTTCCCCGAAACGAAAGTGATTACTTTAGAGCAAAATTATCGATCTACCAAGAATATTCTCCACGCAGCCAATTCGATGGTTCAGAGGAACCGTTTTAGAAAAGAGAAGGTTCTCTGGACTGAAAATCCTGAGGGGGAGCGAATCACCTTCTTTGTCGCTAAGGATGAAAGGGAAGAGGCAGATTTTGTGATCCGGAAGATCAAGGAATACCTCTCCGCAAACCCTTCCAGTGAGCCTTATCGAGAGGTCGCGGTCTTCTATCGAATTAACGCCCAATCTCGAGCTCTGGAGGAAGCCTTTGTCAAACATCATATTCCCTATACCATTGTGGGAGGATTAAAATTCTATGAGAGGAGGGAGATAAAGGATATTCTGGCTTATCTGAAATGGGTCAGTAATCCATCTGACAGTCTCAGTTTGAGGCGAATCATTAATGTTCCTTCGAGAGGAATCGGGGAGAAGACCCTCGAAAAAATTGAATCCTACTCCAGAGAAAGGGGTCTCTCCCTCTATGAGGGGATGAAAGCCTGCCTGGCGGAGGATTGGTTATCCCCTTTAGCAAAAGAAAAGATTTTTGGCTTCCTTCAGATGATCGAAGATTTCATGAAAGAAGTCCAATCCGTTCCTTTGACTCAATTGACGATGAATATTCTTACCCAAACGAAGTATCTGGATCGTCTGAAAGAGGAAGGGACAGAAGAAGCTCTTTCCCGTCTGGAGAATATTGATGAACTCCTGTCGGTGATGATGGAGTTTGAGCAGGAAGAGGAGGGGGGAAGCCTCCAAAGTTTCCTTGAGAGGGTCTCCCTTATGACAGAGGTGGATCTTTATGAAAATAAGGAGAATCGGGTTTCATTGATGACCCTCCATTGTGCCAAGGGTTTAGAGTTCCCCGTCGTTTTTATGGTGGGGATGGAAGAAGGACTCCTTCCTCATTATCGGAGAGGAGAGGAGATCGAAGACCTTGAGGAGGAGAGAAGACTCTGTTACGTAGGCCTCACCCGTGCAAAAAGGAAGCTTTATCTTTCTCGTGCAGAAAGACGTTCGACCTTTGGCGTGGGGAGAGCAAACCTTCCCTCCCGGTTTCTTGACGAACTCCCCTTAGAGTTGATCGAAGTTGAGGAACCTTCAGGGGAAGAAGAGAAAGACCGAGGGTGGGTTGAACGTATGAAAGAGACGGGGGAGATTTTAGAAGGTGAAGGGATCTCATGGCATCCCGATGGATTCTATCCTCTCAAAATGGGAATGAAAGTGAGACATCCAAAATTTGGGGAAGGAAGGGTGAGGTCTGTAGAGGGAATGGACGAGGAACAGAAGGCTACCATCCTCTTTTCCTCGGTGGGCCCGAAACGATTGAAAGTAAAGTATGCAAACCTCGAAATCATTGAATAATCTACGCTACCTGCCGTGGTCTATGGGGTTTGCGAGAAGGAGGGATTATGAAAACCTTTTATATTCTTTCGGCGATCGGGAAGGATCGACCAGGAATCGTAACAGATGTCTCCGAGGTCATCTATGATTGCGGAGGGAATATTGAGGACTCCAGTATGACCCTTCTCCGAAATCACTTCGCTCTTCTCCTTCTTTTTTCTACAGAGAGGGAAGAGGTCAGCCAAAAACTTCCTTCTGGACTGAGGCGTCTCGAGTGGGAGAAGAACCTCACCCTTTTCTATACTCCGGTCCCATTCGAAGAGGCTCATTTAAAACCAAAGGAAGAGGTCGAGCGGTTCAAGATCTCAACCTCAGGAGTGGACCATGCAGGGATTGTTTATAAAGTCTGTCGGCTCCTTGCCGATCGGGGAATCAACATCATTGATATGAAGACGCTTCGTCATGTTTCGCCGGAGAGTGGGACACCCCTGTTTGAGATGGATATGGAGGTAGAAATTCCAAAGTCAGTATCAGAAGAGAGGCTGAGAGAGGAGCTTCACCTTTTAGCCAATGAATTGGTCATCGATCTGGTATTGAGAAGGATTTGAGAGGAATAAATGGATGAAGCCAAAGGTTTTGATCAGTCAAAAAATATTCGATGAAGTGCTCACCATCCTAAAAGAACAGTTTGATGTGGATGGTAATCCATTGGAAGTTCCCTTGCCTCCCGTTCAGCTCAGGGAAAGGCTTAAGGATAAAGAAGGAGCGATCATTCTTCTTACTGATCGGATTGATGAAGAACTTCTTACCCATTGTCCTAAACTTCGAATCCTCTCTAATGTTGCGGTAGGATACAATAACATCGATGTGGAGGCATGCAGTCGTCGGGGGATTATGGTCACCAATACCCCTGGCGTTCTGGATGATACGACAGCTGACTTCACATGGGCCCTATTGCTTGCCACAGCCAGGCGGATCGTCGAAGCCGATCGGTTTCTTCGATCCCAGAAGTGGAGCGGATGGAAATTGATGGAATTTCTGGGATTTGACGTCCACCATAAGACCCTGGGAATCTGCGGCTTAGGAAGAATCGGACAGAGGGTCGCAAGAAGGGCTAAGGGGTTTGAGATGAGGACCCTATATACAGATATTCGGCGGGTCCCTCCTCATCTCGAAGAGGAATTGGATGCCCATTTTGTTGAAAAAAGAGAGTTGCTTCAAGAATCGGATTTTATCACTCTTCATCTACCCCTGTACCCTCAGACGCTACATTATATTTCAGAGGAAGAATTGAAACTGATGAAAAACACGGCCATTCTAATTAATGCCTCAAGGGGACCTATCGTGGATGAGAAGGCACTCGTTCGGGCATTAAAAGAGGGAAGAATCGCAGGAGCAGGCCTTGATGTCTATGAAAGAGAGCCAGAGGTGGAGCCTGAACTTCTTGGGATGGAGAATGTGGTCTTAGCCCCTCACATCGCGAGTGCCTCGAGGGAAACCCGCCTGAAGATGGCTATGATGGCAGCAGAGAATTTGATGGCAGGGCTGAGGGGAAAACGCCCACCCAATTTGGTGAACGATGAGGTCTGGAAATAACTAAGGGATTACGAAACGATTCCATGTAGAAATGGGTTTTTTCATCAAAGCGGATTGAACCTGAGGGGTTTGGGGGGAATTTAAGGTTCCCCCATTCAGATTTTCTCCAATATCCCTATCAGGCCTATTCCCCACCCATGGCTGATGGACTTCTTAAGATTAATTTTTCTTCTTGACTTTGGATTAATCTTGAAAGAAAATTTAATTGTTACAGGAGAGACCCCTCCCTTTGGAAGGAGATCTTTAATATGAATCACAAGGGAGGGGCGCCGAAGGGGCAATCCCGAGTTCCCGGGAGAAACTCTCAGGCAAAAGGACTGTAACAGATTCAAATCCTGGAAAGATCCGGGCCCTTGAGAATAAAGGGAACCGGACACCGAAGGGGATAAATTCCGTTAATCACGGAATAATCTCTCAGGTAAAAAGACAGGAGGAAAGGCAGTAGGCTTCGAAACGGCCTTCCTCCTTTTTATTTTATGGTTCCTCCTTATGGAGGTTAATCGATTCCAAGGGCTAAGAAAAACTGAGTGCCATGAAGGAGAAAAAGATTATATTTGTAAATTTGGATGAATTGAAGGAGCATGAGGAGATTCGCCCCGATTATCTTGAATCTCTGAAGAAAGAGATCCTTTCAGACGGAATTCTGAAGATGCCCATTTGTATCGATGAAAAGACCTGTATCATCTTAGATGGACATCATCGGCTTCATGCTTTAAAACGATTGGGTTGTCGGAGGATTCCCTGTGTCCTGGTAGATTATCAATCCCCCGAGATCGAAGTCGTTCCCTGGAGAGAAGGGGAAAGGATTACGAAAGAAGAGATCATCGAGGTTGCTATCAAAGGGGGAAGAATGCCTCCAAAGACGTCTAAACATATGATTCTGGTCAACGGGGAGTGGAAGCACATTTCCGTCATCGAAGAGATGATCAATGTTCCTTTAGAAGAGTTAAAATAAATAAAACAAGGGGTGATCGATGAAGTTTCCAGAGGACCTACTCTATTCCGAAACTCATGAATGGGTAAGAGAGGAAGGAGATCGAATTACTTTAGGGATTACGGATTATGCTCAGAAGGAGCTCCGAGATATTGTTTATGTGGAACTTCCTGAGATCGGAGCAGAATTTAAAAAAGGGGATAGTATCGGGGTGGTGGAGTCCGTTAAAACGGTGACAGATGTTTTTACTCCTGTGAGCGGAAGGGTGATTAAACGAAACGAAGAGTTGAAGGACCATCCGGAATATATCAATACCGATCCTTATGGAAAGGGATGGATCATCCAGATGGAGATTCGACAAAAAGAAGAGTTAAAGGAGCTTCTAACGGCCCAGGCCTATCAGGGCCTCTTGCCAGAAGAAGAGTAGATGAAGGATTTTTATCGCTATCTTCCGCACACTCCGGAAGAGGTTCAGGAGATGCTCCAGGAGATTGGATTGGAGAGAATGGAGGATCTCTTTCGGATGATTCCTCAAAAATATCGCCTTACAACCCCTTTAAACCTCCCACCTCCCCTTTCAGAAATTAATTTAATTCGATCTCTCGAATCACTCCAACCTCCCCCCTATACCTCTTTCCTTGGCGGGGGAGCCTATCATCATTTTATTCCCTCAATTGTTTTTCACCTCACCTCCCGATCTGAATTTTACACCGCTTATACACCCTATCAGCCCGAGATCAGCCAAGGGACCCTTCAGGCCATCTTTGAATTTCAGACGTTGATGTGCCAGTTGACCGGGATGGAGGTCTCGAATGCCTCGATGTACGATGGAGCCTCCAGTCTGGCAGAGGCGGTGCTTATGGCTTATCGGATCACAAAAAAGAGAAAGATTCTTCTTTCTGAAGCTGTAAACCCGGAGTATCGAAAAGTCATCCAGACCTATATTGACCCTGAACAACATGAACTGATCTTAATCCCCTATTTAAAAGAAGAAGGGAGAACAGATCTAAGGTCCCTTTTTCATCTTCTTGACCATGAGGTCAGTGCGGTCGTCCTTCAGAGTCCGAACTTTTTTGGGGTGATTGAAGATCTTTCTGGAATTTCTGAAAGAGTTCACCGGGAAGGAGCCTTGATGATTGTCGGTTTTAGTGAGGCCCTCGCTTATGGAGTTCTCCAGCCACCTGGTGCCTTTGGAGCAGATATTGTGGCTGGAGAAGGGCAGAGTTTGGGAATCCCCCTTTCTTATGGGGGTCCATATTTGGGGATTTTTACGACTCGAGAGAAATTTATACGAAATATGCCCGGAAGGTTAGTCGGAGAGACCATAGACCTGGAGGGAAGGAGAGGCTTCGTCCTTACCCTGGCAACCAGAGAACAGCATATTCGCAGAGAGCGAGCGACCTCGAACATCTGTACCAATGAAGGACTCTGTGCTCTTATGGCCACCATCTTTCTCTCCTGTCTCGGGGGGGAGGGGCTCAGGGAACTTTCCCTCATGAATTTGAGCAAGGCAGAATATGCCAAGCGCCTGGCATCCGAGAGTCGGAATTGTCGAATTCCATTTTCCTCCCCTACTTTCAATGAATTCGTCTTAGAGTTAGAGGGGGATGTGGAAGGGGTACTGGAGAAACTGAGGATGGAGAGGATTCTGGGTGGGCTACCCCTTGCACGGTTTTATCCTGAGTTAAAAAACCATCTTTTAGTCACAGTCACCGAGATGAATAGAATCGAAGAGATTGAGAAGTGGGCTGAACTTTTAGGAAAGGTTATCGGACAGAGGGGATAGAGAGGAAGGGTCTAATGGATGATTCTATGAGGAGAATAGAGGATACCGGGTTAATTCAAAATGAACCTCTTATTTTTGAGAAGGGGAAAAAAGGAAGAAGAGGATGTTCTCTACCTGAATGGGAAGTGGATGAAGTGAACCCCGGAGCACTCATTCCTTCTCATCTCCTCCGGAAGGAGTTGGAGGGATTCCCCCAATTGAGCGAAGTGGAGGTGGTTCGTCATTTTACGCGTCTCTCCCAGTGGAACTACGGGGTGGACAGTGGTCTCTATCCTCTTGGTTCCTGTACGATGAAGTATAATCCAAAGGTTAATGAAGAGGTGGCCAGACTGCCAGGCTTTTCTAAACTTCATCCCTATACTCCTGAAGAGCTCTGCCAGGGCATTCTCAAAGTCATGTTTGAACTTGAGACTTTTCTTGCAGAGATTACAGGAATGGATAGGGTCACGCTTCAACCTGCTGCAGGGGCTCAAGGAGAACTCACGGGATTAATGATGATTCGAGCCTGCCTCCGTGATCGGGGGGAGAAAAGGACCAAGGTTCTGGTCCCTGATACAGCTCACGGGACCAACTGTTCCTCATCGACCCTTGCCTCCTTCCAGATGGTTGGAATTAAGTCGAATGAAAGAGGGATTCTGAGTGCGAAGCAGGTAGAAGAACAGATGAATGAGGAGGTAGCAGCCCTCATGGTCACCAATCCCAATACCCTGGGCCTTTTTGAGGAGGAATTAGGGGAGATCTCGGAGATCGTTCATCAAAGGGGAGGATTTGTATACTGTGATGGGGCAAATCTTAATGCTTTGATGGGTATCGTAAAATTAGGGGATCTTGGAGTTGATGTGGTTCAGCTCAATCTCCATAAAACATTTTCTACCCCTCATGGAGGTGGAGGGCCGGGGGCTGGTCCTGTGGCTGTGAAGAGGGATTTGGCCCCCTTTCTTCCAATTCCGATCATTGAACGTGAGGGAGAGAGGTATCGGCTAAATTGGGATTCTCCTAAAACGATAGGAAAGATGAAGGCATTCTATGGAAATGTTGGAGTAGTCCTGAAGGCCTATGCCTATATCCTCTCAATGGGGGGAGAAGGTCTCAAGAGAGTGAGTGAATTGGCGGTACTTAACGCTAATTATCTAATGAAAAAATTAAAAGACTATTACTACCTTCCTTATGATCGACCCTGTATGCATGAATGTGTCTTTACGGACCGATATCAGGAAAGATACCACGTGACCACGCTTGATATCGCTAAAAGACTCATCGATTATGGATTTCATCCTCCCACCATCTACTTTCCACTGGTCGTCAAGGGGGCATTGATGATCGAGCCAGCGGAGACGGAAAGTAAGGAGGAGCTGGACCGGTTTATAGAAACGATGATCCTCATTGCAAAAGAGGCTGAGGAGAACCCGGATCTCCTCCTTCAAGCCCCTCAAAGAGTGAAAGTGAGAAGACTTGACGAGGTTCTGGCTGCAAGAAAACCGAGGTTGAAATGGAACCCTGACGATAGAGTTGAAAACATCAAACCCGAATGTTAAGTTTCGGTTTCTCTGTGGAGAATAAAGGATATCTCTTAGATTTAGGTCTCATCGATTATAAAAAAGCCTGGGATCTCCAGCACCTTTTCTGGTCAAAAAGGGTGGAAGGAAAGCTTTCCGATCTCCTCCTGATCCTGGAGCATCCTCACGTCCTTACCCTTGGTAGAAGAGGGGATCGTTCATCCCTTCGGGTTTCACCTGAAGTTCTTGAAGAAAAGGGGATTCCTCTTTTTCAGGTGGAAAGGGGAGGAGAGGTAACCTACCACGGTCCCGGACAACTCGTAGGCTATCCCATTCTCAATTTAAAGGACTATGGATTTCGAGTCACCCGATACGTGGAGGAACTCGAGGAAATAATCATCCGAACCCTCAAAGATTTTGGGATAGAAGGAAGAAGGGATACCCGAAATCGAGGGGTATGGGTTCAGGATAAGAAGATTGCCTCGGTTGGAATAGCCATTCAGCGATGGGTCTCTTTCCACGGGTTTGCCTTGAATTATCAGACGGAGCTAAAATATTTTGACTTGATTTATCCCTGCGGTCTCAAGGGAGTGAGGATGACCTCAATGAAAGAGATTCTGAAAAAAGAGATTTCAAGGGGCCTGTTGGTGGAAAGGATATCCTTTCATTTTAAAGAGATTTTTCAAAGAGAATGGGAGGAGAAGAGCCTCGAGGAAATCCAGAAGAAAATAGGAGGTTAAAGTAGAGAATCAGATGGACCCAAAGCGAATCATGGTCATTGGAGGAGGGCCAGGGGGATATGTAGCTGCTATTCGAGCGGCTCAACTGGGGGGGAGAGTGACCCTGATCGAAAAAGATAGGATTGGAGGGACATGCCTCAATCGAGGGTGTATTCCGACCAAGACCCTTCTTCATGATGCTAAACTTCTCCGGAGTTTTAAGAATTCCCCGCTCTTTAAATTCGTAACCCCTGATCCCTCAGGCCTTCTCCAATCCATGATGGAAAGAAAAGAGCAGGTGATCGATGAATTAGTAAAAGGAATTGAGCTGTTACTGAATTCCTATCGGGTGAAGCTCGTTCGAGGAGAAGCCCATCTTTTAAGTTCCAAACAGGTGGAGATCGTGAGGGAAGACAGGGGAAGGGAGATTCTCGAAGCAGATGCTATCCTTCTGGCCCCGGGTTCGGTCTCAAAGATTCTTTCTCATCTCCGGCTGGATCGGGAGAAGATCATCACGAGTGATGAGGCCCTTGAATTGAGAGAGACCCCTCGTGAGATGGTGATCGTTGGAGGAGGCTATATCGGAGTGGAGTTAGCAACCTTCTTTCATACCTTAGGCTCAAAGGTGACCATTGTAGAAATTCTCGAAAATATTCTTCCAGGTATGGAAGAAGAGGTGGTTCGAAATCTTCGGAGGATTTTTGAAAAGGAGCGGATTCAAATTTTTACAGGCTCCACGGTTGAAGAGATTTGTGAGACGGGAACAAGGGTCGGGTTGAAAATAAATACACCCAAGGGAAGGATAGACCTCTCTTGTGAGAAACTCCTCTTAGCGGTGGGGAGGATTCCGAATATCAGTTCCGCTCTGACCCAGGTAGGGATTGAATATACTCCTCAGGGAATTAAGGTAAACTCCTATTTGGAGACGAGCTTACCCGATGTTTATGCCTTTGGGGATGCGGTTGGAGAGATGATGCTTGCCCCTGTCGCTATGGCACAGGGCGTATTGGCTGCAGAAAATGCCATGGGCTCCCGTCGGGAGTGGAAAAAGCCTTTAATCCCCCTTTGTATCTTTTCTTATCCTGAGATTGCCTCAGTAGGGCTTACCGAGAGAGAAGCCAAAGAAAGAGGACCGATCAAAATCGGGAGATTTCCCTTTCGATCTAATCCAAAAGCCGTTCTTTCGGGAGAACCTGAGGGCTGGATCAAAGTGATTGCAAGTCAGGAGGAGGATGCGATCTTAGGAATTCATATCCTCGGAGCGGAGGCAAACCTCCTTGCCTCTGTGGCTTTAACTATGATTGGAAGAAAACTGGGGGAGTTTACGCAATTCATCCAGGCCCATCCGACCATCCCTGAAGCCCTTCGAGAGGCCTGCCTCGATGTGGACGGGTTAGCGATTCATCTCCCGAAGTCTATCCGGGGAAAGGGATAAAGGATAAAAGATGAGAAAACCTGAGTGGCTTAAAAAGAGGATCCCTCCCCTCTCAGACCTCATGAAAGTGAGATCTGTTTTGGAAGAGATGGGGCTTCATACGGTATGCGATGAAGCCCGCTGCCCCAATCTTGGAGAATGCTTTTCTCAGGGGACGGCCACCTTTCTTATTCTTGGAGATGTCTGTACAAGAAATTGTGGGTTCTGCGCCGTAAAACACGGAGTTCCACTTCCTCCCTCTGAAGAGGAGCCCTGGAAAGTGGCTCTGGCGGTAAGGAATCTGAATCTCCAGTATGTGGTGATCACCTCGGTCACCCGGGATGATCTTCCCGATGGCGGGGCCTATCATTTTGCTCGGACCATCCGATCGATTCATGCCCTTAACCCGAAAATCAAAATCGAAGTGTTAATTCCTGATTTTCAAGGAAATCCCTCTTCCTTGGAAATTGTTTTGAGCGAAGGCCCAGAAGTGATAAATCATAATGTAGAGACCGTCGCTCGACTCTATCCCAGAGTGAGACCTCAGGCCAGTTTTGGACGATCCATGGAGTTACTAAAAAGGGTAAAAGAATGGAACGAAAGGATTCTAACTAAATCGGGGTTTATGGTGGGATTGGGGGAGACTCACGAAGAGGTTTTGGCCCTCATGAGGCAGCTAAGGGAGATAGGATGTGATTTTTTAACGATCGGTCAGTATCTTCAACCTCGTACCGATCGTCTCCCCGTGGAAAGGTACATTCCTCCTGAAGAATTCGAGGAATTTAAGAAGATTGGAGAAGAGATCGGTTTCAAAGCCGTTGCCTCAGGTCCCTTTGTGAGGAGTTCCTTTCATGCTTTCAGAATGTTTGAGAGTCAAAGGATCCATCTATAAAAACATGTGCTCAAAAGGTTTTTAAAGAGGTGAGGAGAAGATGATTCTTGGGAGATGGCTCTTTAATTCTATCTGCCTCTTTTTCCTCATTTCCTGCACGATTCGGGAATCGGCCCCTCCTCTTATTTCACAACCCCCTACTCCTCCTCCAAAGCCTGCGAAGATTGCTCTGGTCCTCGGGGCAGGTGCCTCAAAGGGGTTTGCCCATGTAGGAGTTCTGAAGATTC
The DNA here is from genome assembly GCA_938045955.1 of uncultured bacterium. Taxonomy (GTDB): domain Bacteria; phylum Desulfobacterota; class BSN033; order BSN033; family UBA1163; genus CALIBK01. Next base: position 20,097 of record CALIBK010000015.1, read on the forward strand.
TTGAGACCCATCGGATCCCGATCCATATGATCGTTGGAACAAGTGTGGGAAGCATGGTGGGGGCCCTCTATGCCTCTGGAATGAATGCCTATGAGGTTCAAAGACTCTCCTTCACCATTGAACAGAAGGATATTGTGGATCTCACCCTTCCTGAAAATGGATTCATCAAAGGTGAAAAACTGGAAGAATTCGTGAATAGGATGTTGAAAAACACCCCTATGGAAAAACTGAAGATTCCTTTCTATGCCGTTGCGACAGAGATCCAGAGCGGTCAGGAAATCGTCTTTGGAAAAGGAAATACAGGGCAGGCGGTGAGAGCGAGTTGTTCGATTCCGGGGATATTTAAGCCTGTAAAAATAGGAGATAAGGTCTATGTGGATGGTGGGGTGGTGAGTCCGGTGGCTGTGGAGGCAGCCAGACGATTAGGTGCCGATGTGGTGATCGCCGTAGATATCTCTGGAAGTTCAGAACGTCATCCCCCTGGACATACCATTGAGACCATTCTTCAGTCCATCAATATTATGTATTCAAAACTCGCTTCCATCCAGCTTGCTCAGGCAGATATTATTATTCGTCCGAAGGTAGGATTTATTGGATCGGCCGATTTTTCAAAAAGACATGAGGCCATCCTCGAGGGAGAGAAGGCTACCCTCGAGGAACTGCCCAAGATTCAGGAAATCTTGAACCGACTCCGCATAGAGGGGAGATTGGAGTAAATTTAGTCTCGGCGTTGAATGACTCGAAACGGTTCCTCAACGCTGGACTTTTTATTCCGAAACTCTAAATTCATTCCTTTGATCTCTCAATGGTTTCCAATCTTCAAAGAATATGTTAAGGAAAAAAATTAGAAGGAGGCTATTCAATAGCAGAGGGGGTTTAAGGCGTCATTCCTGCAAAAGCAGGAACCCAGAGAGAAACAAACAACCTTAAAAAAACCGCTGGATTCCGTGTCAAGCATGGAATAACGAACTGCGGTAAGCGAAAGATTAATGTCCTTGCAAAGCCCTGTCTTACAATAATTTATGAGTTATTGAACAGGCTTTTAGATAGAAAGGGAAGTGGGATGGTAAAGAATCTCAAACAGACGATTCTCTATTCCTGGCATAAAGAGAATGAAGGGCAGATGGTCGAGTTTGCGGGCTGGGAGATGCCCATCTGTTATAAGCGGGGAATTATTGAAGAACATCTTGCCACCAGAAAGTTTGGTGGACTGTTTGATATCTCCCATATGGGAAGATTTTTAATCTACGGGGAGGAGGCTATCCCTTTTCTCCAGCACGTGCTCACCAATAATGTGCAGGCCTTAGAGCATGGAATGGCCCAGTATACCATGATTCCAAATGATTGGGGAGGGGCCATTGATGATGCTTACCTTTATCGTCTGGATGAAGGGAATCTTCCCTCGGAATCGAAGTATCTTTTGGTTGTAAACGCTGCCAATCATGAAAGGGACTGGCAATGGTTAGTCGATCATCGAAAGCGATATAAAGGCCTTATCCTTGAGGATAAGACCGAAGAGATGGGGATGTTGGCCCTTCAGGGTCCAAAGACCAAAGAGGTGTTAGAAAGGGTTATTCTGGATACCCGGGCGAAACTTCCAGACCCCTGGAGAAATCGATTGAGGGTGTGTGAGATCGAAGGGATTCGAGTGACGGTCACGGTTTCAAGAACCGGATACACGGGAGAACCGATCTGTTTTGAACTTTTTCTGAGAAGGGATTTTATGAGGAGGGTCTGGGAAAGAATTTTAGAGGTCGGTCAAGAGAGAGGGATTGTCCCCGTAGGGCTTGGAGCAAGAGATACATTAAGATTAGAGGCAGGCCTTCCCCTCTATGGCCATGAGTTAGGATTGGACAAGGAGGGGAGAGAAATCCCCATCTTTGCCAATCCCTCTGCTCCGCTGGGAGTCAGTTTTTCTCCCTTGAAGGGAGAGTTTATCGGGAGGGATGCCCTCCGACACCAATTCGAAGAGATGAAGCTGAGACTTACGAAAGGCCTTCTTCCTCCCAAAGAGAAACAGTATGTCCCAAGGAGAATCCTTCCGATCGCCATTCTCGGGAAAGGGATCGCAAGAAGTGGAGATGAAGTGTCCTCCAATGGGAGAAAGCTGGGGTACATCACGAGTGGGACGATGGTCCCCTATTGGGTATTCACCGATGAGGGGGTTCTCTCAGAACCTACGGAAGAGAGGAGGATGAGGGCCATTGCCCTGGCCTATATCGATTCAGAAATAGAGGAAGGAGAGAGGATTGAGATCGAGCAGAGAGGGAAAACCCTTGAAGGATTGGTGGTGGAGAGACATCTGTCGGCCGAAGCACCTCCCTACGCCCGTCCCATTCTGATTCAGGAGAAGAGATCCAAAATTTATGTCCCTATTAGGAGTTTGAGAGAGACCGCGGAGACATTCGTTCATCAAGTCATTCGCAATCATCATTGGAGACAGAGGGAGACGATCAATCTTATCCCTTCAGAAACGACCCCCTCCCCTTTGGTCAGACTCCTTTCGATTACCGATCCTTCGGGGCGATACGGAGAACATCGGATGATGAAGGCACTGGGGGAGAGGGAAATCTTCTACTATCAAGGGACGAAATTGATCGAAGAGGTCGAAGAACTTCTGATCGAGGAGATGAAAAAATTTTTAGGCTGTAGCGAGGTGGAGATCCGTGTGATCAGCGGGCAGATGGCCAATACCGCTGTGTTTAGCGGGTATATGGATTTTCTGAACCGTCTGGATCGGAAGAGTGAACCCCGAAGAATTCTAAGGGTCATGAACCATCATCTTGGAAGAGGTGGGCATCTCAGCGCCCAGCCGATGGGCGCCCTGAAAGATTTTATTGCCATGGATCCTTTGACCGAGAGGCCTGCGGTTATTCCCTTTCCTGTATTGAAAGAGGATCTCTATCAAATCGATTTGAAAAAGACAAGGGAACTTCTGGACCTTTATCCCCCGGAACTCATCGTGCTGGGCAAGAGTATGATTCTCTATAAAGAACCTGTGAGAGAGATTGCCGAAATGATCAAGGATTTGAAACCAAGGCCGATCCTTCTCTATGATATGGCTCATGTCTTAGGGTTGATCGGACCGTTCTTCCAGGAACCTTTCCAGGAGGGAGCCGATATTGTCACAGGTTCGACTCACAAAACCTTCTTTGGCCCCCAGAGAGGGATTATCGGCAGCAATATGTCCGAAGGGACAGAGTATGAAGACCTCTGGGAGAGTATCGTTCGAAGGGTCTTTCCAGGGAGCGTGAGTAATCATCATCTCGGAACACTCATCGGGCTTTTAATGGCAGCCTATGAGATGAATACATTCAAGGCTGAATATCAGAAGGCCGTGATTTCCAATGCAAAAGCCTTTGCTCGTGCCCTTAAGGATCAGGGATTGAGCGTTGAAGGAAATCCAGAGGTGGACTTTACAGAGACCCATCAGGTGATTCTTCGGGTTGGGTATCGAAGGGGACCTCTCCTTGCGAATCGATTGGAAGCAAACAACATCATAGTGAACTATCAGTCTGCTCCCGATGATGAGGCCTTCACGGCTTCGAGCTGCCTAAGGATGGGGGTTCAGGAGATGACCCGTTTTGGAATGGTGGAAGAGGACTTCAGGCAATTGGCTGAATATATGAAAGAGATCATTTTATTTGATCGACCTATGGCTCAGGAGATCTCTCGATTCCGAAAGAAGTTTACAGAGATGAAGTACTGTTTACCTGAGAAAGAGGCCTCTTCTTTAATAAGCGATCTTTTCGAAGCCCTTCGATAAGAGGGAAATGGTTTCTCGAATGGAAATGGGATGAGAGAGGAGATGGGGGGAAAGAATCAGTGGGTCCCCGGAGGTTTGCGCCGGCGTTTCTCTACCGCCTTCAATCGTGCCAGGGATCGTCTCAAGGCGGCTTCAGCGGCTGCGGCCTCTACGCTTAGAGGAGCGGCCCTCATCGTCTCTTGAGCCCTTCTCTTGGCCTCCTCAGCTCGGGCGATATCAATCTCATCTGCCCTTTCACAGGCATCGGCAAGAATGATCACCTTGTCCGGACGAACCTCAAGAAAACCCCCGCTGATCGCAAGATACTCTTCTTCCTTATTCTTTCGGATCATTAAATCCCCTGGCTGAAGGATCGTCATCAGAGGGGCGTGATGAGGAAGAATCCCCAATTGGCCTTCCACTCCCCAGGCCACCACCGCATCCACATCATCGGAATAAACCATTCGTTCAGCCGTAACAATCTCCAGACGAAAGGTCGCCATTGTTTTTATCCTCTCAATTTTTTTGCCTTCTCGACGGCCTCGTCAATGGTTCCCACCATATAGAAGGCAGCCTCCGGAAGATCATCATGTTTCCCTTCGAGAATCTCTTTGAACCCTCTCACGGTCTCTTTAATCGGGACATACCTTCCTGGAGTTCCCGTAAAGTGTTCGGCGACATGAAATGGCTGGGAACAGAATCTCTGAATCTTCCTCGCTCTCGAGACCGTGAGCTTGTCCTCTTCGCTGAGTTCTTCGATCCCCAGAATGGCGATGATATCCTGAAGTTCTTTATATCGTTGAAGGGTGGCCTGAACTCCCCGGGCGACCCGATAATGTTCTTCTCCCACAATCTTAGGATCAAGGATTCGAGAGGTAGAAGCCAATGGATCGACCGCCGGGTAGATTCCCAATTCAGCGATCGATCGCTCCAGGGCAATGACGGCATCGAGGTGACCATAGGTGGCGACAATCCCTGGATCACTGTAATCATCTGCAGGGACATAGATAGCTTGAAAGGAAGTAATGGATCCTTTCTTCGTGGTGGTGATCCTCTCCTCAAGTTCCCCCACATCTGTCCCTAAGGTGGGTTGATAGCCAACAGCGGAAGGCATTCTTCCCAGAAGGGCGGAGAGTTCCATATTGGCCAGTACATAACGATAAATATTATCAATAAAGAGCAGGACATCCTGACCTTCGACATCCCTGAAGTATTCCGCAATGGTCACCCCTGTGAGGGCGACACGAGAGCGGACTCCGGGGCTTTCGTTCATCTGTCCGAAAACCATCACGGTTTTGTCCAGGACTCCAGAACGCTGCATCTCCAGCCAGAGATCATTCCCTTCTCGAGATCTTTCCCCCACCCCTGCAAAGACAGAGAATCCTCCGTGCTCGGCGGCAATATTCCGAATCAGTTCCATGATGATGACCGTTTTCCCTACCCCTGCACCCCCATAGGCTCCAATTTTTCCTCCCCGGGTAAAAGGGGTGATAAGGTCCATGACCTTTAAACCGGTCTCAAGCATCTGGGGAACGGTCTCTTGCTCCGTAAGGGGTGGAGGAGGACGATGGATAGGCCATCGCTCTTCTGCATTCACTTCACCCAATCCATCGATGGGTTCTCCAAAGACATTAAAAAGACGACCCAAAGTGGCTCTTCCTACAGGGACGGTGATGGGGGTTCCCATGTCGATCGCCTCAGCCCCTCTGGCCAACCCATCCGTGGAGGTAAGGGCAATTCCTCTCACCCAATTATTTCCGATGTGAGCCTGGACTTCCACAATAATCTTACTCCCATTCATGGGAATGACGATCCCATTATAGATGGCCGGGAGCTCATCCTGGGGAAACTCCATATCCACCACCGTGCCGATGACCTGAACGACTTTCCCTTTAGCCATATTCTACTCCTCACTTCTTCTGAGATTAAAAACTACGGGGATCCTCTCTACCCCTTTAGGGCCTCTGCTCCTCCACTGATATCACAGATCTCTTTTGTGATCATTTCCTGTCTTGCTTTATTGAGGGATAAGGTTAGGCTCTTGATCAACTCTTCAGCATTATCGCTTGCATTTCGCATCGCAACCATCCGGGCGGACTGTTCGCTGGCGATCAATTCGAGAACGGCATGGTAGATTTCCATCTCGACAAACCTGGGAAGCAGTTCATTGAGGACACTCAAGGGATCGGGTTCGTAGATATATTCTGCGATCTGACCGGGGGGAAGCTTTGCTGGCTCTACAGGAAGCAAAATCTCAATGGTGGGTTTCTGCACCATGGTGCTAACAAATCGCGGATAGGCCAGATAGACTTGATCCACATAACCACTGCTATAGTCCTCGATGACTATTCGAGAGATGGGCATGGTATCCTGCATGGTAGCCCGATCCCCGAGACCCACAAACTCTGCCCGAACATCAAGCTTTGAGATGCGGGCAAATGTTCTTGCTTTCCGTCCTACCGTAATGACCGTGACAGGAACCTTCTGTTCGAGAATGAATTCTCCCACCGTTCGATTGAGATTGGTATTGAGACCCCCACAGAGCCCTCGATCGGTTCCAATATGGATAAGGGCGATTCTCTTCACTTCTCTCTTCTCAAGCAGAGGAGGGGTTTTCCCTTTGATTCGAGGCTCAATGGCCAGGTCGGAGATGACCTGACGGATCTTTTCAGCATAGGGTCGACCTGCGAGGGCACGCTGTTGGGTTCGTCTCATCTTGGCCGTAGCGACCATCTCCATGGCCCGACAGATCTTCACTGTGCCCTGGATGCTCCGAATCCGTCGACGTAAGGCCTGAACACTTGGCATGATGAAAACCCTATGACACTGATTCTTTCTTGTATTCCAGAATGGCGGCTTTTAAAGCCTCTTCAATCTCTTTAGTGAGTTCCATCTCCTGATTGATTCTCTTCTCGATCTCTGGATGACGGGTTTCCATGAAGCGATGGAAATTCTCCTCCCATGGGATGACCCGATCCACCGGAACATCATCGAGATATCCATTGGTCACCGCATAAAGAATGGAGACCTGTTTTCCTAAAGACATAGGGGTATACTGGGGTTGCTTGAGCACCTCGGTGATTCTTCTTCCCCGTTCTAATTGATCTTTCGTGGCTTTATCCAGTTCTTCACTCCCAAATTTGGCAAAGGCCTCAAGCTCTCTGAACTGTGCCAGCTCGAGTCTTAACCTTCCAGCCACCTGTCTCATCGCCTTTCTCTGGGCTGCTCCTCCAACACGGGACACGGAGAGTCCCACGTTAATGGCAGGTCGAATTCCTGCATTAAAGAGGTCAGGTTCAAGATAGATTTGACCATCCGTGATGGAGATCACATTCGTAGGGATATAGGCTGAAATGTCTCCGAGCTGGGTTTCAATAATGGGGATGGCGGTCAGAGACCCTCCTCCATATTTCTGGGAGAGTTTTGCTGCCCTTTCGAGAAGCCGACTATGGAGATAGAAGATATCCCCTGGATAGGCTTCCCGACCCGGAGGGCGACGAAGCAGGAGAGAGAGCTGACGATAAGCCCAGGCGTGTTTATAAAGATCGTCATATATTATTAAAGCATCTTTGCCCTGTTCCATAAACTCCTCTCCCATCGCGCACCCGGAGTAAGGAGCGATATACTGGAGAGGAGCAGGATCCGAGGCATCTGCCTCGACCACGATGGTGTATTCCATGGCGCCATATTTTTCGAGGGTCGCAATAGCCTGAGCAACCTTGGAGGTCTTCTGTCCAATGGCCACATAAATGCAGATGAGATTCTGTCCTTTCTGGGCGATGATCGTATCGAGGACAATCGCTGACTTTCCGGTAAAACGATCCCCAATGATGAGTTCCCGTTGCCCTCTTCCAATCGGAATCATACTGTCGATCGCTTTTATCCCCGTCATCACCGGTGTATTCACGGGCTCTCTTTTAGTCACATCCGGAGCTACCCTTTCAATGGGTCGAGTTTTAGTGGCACGAATGGCCCCTTTCCCATCCAGGGGTTGGCCCAAAGGATTGACCACCCTTCCGATGAGCTCATCTCCCACCGGGACCTCGATAACCTTTCCAGTTGCCCTGACCTCATCTCCTTCTTTGATCTTACTACAATCCCCGAGAATGACCGCTCCTACATTATCTTCTTCGAGATTCAAAGCGATTCCGGTGATCCCGTAGGGAAACTGAAGGAGTTCATTGTAGGCCGCTTCACTTAAACCATGAATCCTTGCAATTCCATCTCCGACCTCAATGACCGCTCCTACATTGGTCACCGAGATGGATGCTCCAAACCGTTCGATCTGCTCTTTGATGACGGACACGATATCTTGTTCACGGGTTGCCATATGTGGAATCCTCTCTTCCTCTAAATTGGCTTGGAATTTTTTGTCCCCTTCTTACAGGCTCGCCTCCATGAGACGCTGCTTTAGGGCCTCTAATTGGTGACGGAGACTTGCGTCGATGATTTTATCGCCTATCCTCGCGATAAAGCCTCCGATGAGGGAGGGGTCCACCTGTCCCTCGATGAGGATCTTCCGTTGTACCATCTCTTCTAATCGACGGGAGAGGATCTCCCTTTCCTGTTCTTCAAGAGGGACAGCTGTGATGATTCTGGCTCTTTCAATTCCATGGTAAGCATCGAGGAGGAGGTTGAATTGTTGAAGGATCTTAGGAGCCATTCCCAGAAGTCCTTTATGAACCAGAAGGAGAGCGAGATTCAGGGTCAGGGGAAGAATTTCGCCCAACTCGAATTCCAGAACCCTTTTCTTCGTCTCATAGGGGACCCTTGGGTTTTGAAGAAAAGAGATCAGTTCTTCATTGCTGGTGAGTTTGGAAATCTTCTCGAGTCCTTTTTGCCAGGGTTCGAGTTCATTTTTCTCCAAACCGAGTTCAAACACCGCTTGAGCATATCGTTTAGCAGAACTGATTCTCGGCATATGGACTCTTAACTTCTTTTGAAAAGGAGGCTGTCCTTCAGGGTTTCTTCAAGAAGTTTTCGATGTTTCTCCCGATCGAGGGTTTCCCGAATCACCTTCTCGGCGGCTGCAATGGAGATCTCAACGAATTCCCTTCGAAGATCTTCCACGATTCTCTCCCGTTCGGCTGAAATCTCCTCCCGGGTTCGTTCGATCATCTCTTGGGCCTGCCGGGAGGCCTCCTGCCTTGCCTCCTCCTTCAATCTTTCTCCTGTTTGAATGGCCTGAGTGATAATGGCCTGGGCTTCCTCGCGCCCCTTCTCGATCTGTCTTTGAATCTCTGTTTTGGCCTCTTCAAACTGTTTCCGGGTGGCTTCAGCCATTTCCATGGCCTCTTTTGTTCTTCTGGCCCTCTCATCGAGCATCTTCAGAACGGGTTTATATAAGAAGAGGCGGAGGAGCACAAAAAGGATGATAAAGTTGATCACGAAGACAACCAGCAATGGTAGATTGATCCCTAAACTGGCAAAACCTTCCATATGGACCTCTGTGGGTTCTTTCTGGACCCTAAAAAGCTGCCAGAAGAACTCTGCCGATAATTAATCCGGCTACCCCAAATACGAATACCATGACGGCAATGATAATCACTAACAGATTGGTTGGTAGACCCTCTCCCATGATGATCCTCCTTATTTGACGACCATGGATAGGATGATGCACACGATCAATACATAAATCCCTATGGCCTCGGCCAGGGCCCCGATCAAGATCATATTGGTCAAAATCGCTCCCCTCGCTTCGGGGTTACGACCTAAGGATTGCATGGCCGAGAATCCAATCAGCCCCAGGGCCAATGCAGGACCGAAGAACCCGACGGCGGCGATCAACCCGATGGTTAACATCTTCATGACTTCTGGTGTCATTCTTCTTCCTCCTTTCCGTAAAATTTATTCGGACTCCTCATGGAGAGGAGACGTTGCAACCGTTCCAAAGACCAGAGTGAGGCCTGAAAAGATGAGTGCCTGAATCAGCCCGATTAATAACTCTAAGCTGTAAAAAGGAATGGTAAATACAAGAGGGATAAGGAAACAGGAGACAAGGATCAAAATTTCGCCCGCCGTCATGTTGCCAAAGAGACGGAAGGTGAAGCTGAGCATCCGGGTGAGATGGCTGAAGATCTCCAATACCCCCACAAAAAGGTTGATCACCCCAAAAACAATATTCATCGGACCGGTCTTAATCTTTCCGGTAAAAAGCTCTTTCCAGCCCTGAAGAAACTGGCGGACATTAATAAATTCTCCAAGATAATGGAACACCCCGAGGGCCCTCATTCCCCAGCTTTCTACGAAAAAGAAAGACATCAGGGCGATAGAGAGAGGAACATTCACATCCGTATTGGCGGCGCGGAAGAGGGCGACGAATTCATGGTCATGGTAAAATCCAATCGTTCCAAAAAAGGGTAAAAGGGCAAGATAGGCATTGGAGATGACATAAATGAAGATCGTAGCGACCCCTGGAAAGATCATCCGGGCATGCTTTTTCCCGGCAACACTTTCTACAAAGTTTAATAATCCTTCGACAATGGCCTCAGCCATGGCCTGGCGCCGGGAAGGGATAAGTCTCATTCCTCGGGTTAGAAAGAGGGAGAGAAGAATCAAGACGAGCATGGTGAACCAGGAGGCCAGAAGGGTGTTGGTAATGGTCAATTTCCCGAAATGAAATAAAGATTCAGCAGGGAGAGAGACATGAGGGCGTGGGACCTTGAAGATTGAAGGGGGTTCTTTTCCTAAAAAACTCGAACCTAATGGACCAAAAATCAATCCGATGATAAAAAGGATGAGGACCGGGACAAAGAAGAAGATGAGGATTTTTAATCGTCCACTACCCATGGTTTTTGTTCCCCTTCTTCTCCCTCTCCTTTCTGGACCTTTCTTCTTCAGCCTGGTAGCGGAGAAGCATTTTTAGAAGCCCTCCAAAAGCAACCACCGTTCCAATTCCAAGTCCGATAAAAGTAAAAAGAGGCCGCTTATTGAACATTTCGGGTCGATCCAGCCAATACCCAATCCCTACGGGGATAAGCAGACTTAATGCCACATACCAGCCCACCGTAAGTAAAAATTGAAGAGGTTTGACCCATTCCTTCAGAAATCTCTCCTTTTAATAGAGTTTGCAAGGTGGGGTTCAAAACGGGATTTCATTAACATAGCCCCATCAAGATGTCAATAGTTTTTTGTTTTTAAATCTTAAGAGGATAGAGAATGTTCTTCTTGAACAAGTGAAGGATGGAGGGTTTCTTCCTCCCGGGATCGATTCTTCATCTGACACTGACCTTCGAGAATTCCCCCTTCGTTCACAATGAGAACGGGCGTGATGAGAGCCCCATAGAATTGCCCTGTTGAATGAATCTCCACTTTCTCCTGAGCGATGATCTCTCCTTCCACATGTCCATTGATGATAATGGAATGGACTCCGATCTTTCCTGTGACCTTCGCAGACTCTCCAACGATAAGGATTCCACTGTCAAAGATTTCCCCCTCAAATCTTCCTTCCAATCGAAAAACCCCTTGGAAACTCATCTTCCCTTCAAAGATACTTTCCTTTCCCAGGAAGGCGCTAATCTCTTCCGTGACTCCTGAAGAAGCTGAATTTCCTTTTGTGAAAAATGTTTTCCCTGCCATGATGGACTCCTTTCCCAATTTAGAAAAAAAAGCATAGGAGCGATAAGATTAATTATTAAATTTGACCCTTTGTCCTACGCGTTTTTCAGGATACTCTCCACAATTCTTTCCAGATCTTCATGGGAGTAAAATTCAATCTCTATCCTTCCTTTTTTCCCTTTCGAATGGATCAGGACCTTCGTGCCGAGATAACGCCGGAGAGATTCCTGTAGGCTTGCGAGCTGAAGCTTTAGATCATCTTGAGTTTTTTCAGAGGGTTTCTTTTTTGGTTTTCCGGACCATTTTTTAGCAAGGGCCTCGGTCTGTCTGACGGATAACCCCTTCCGCAGGATAAGGTGACAGAGCTCTTTCTGTTTCTCCTGATCTTCGAGACTGAGAATCGCCCTTGCATGACCCGGTGAGAGGTGATTCTGGAGAAGATGCTCTTTGATCTCAGAGGGAAGTTTAAGAAGCCTTATAGCATTGGTAATGGTCGTTCGATCCTTACCGAGTCTCGCGCTCAAGGCTTCGTGGCTTAGATGGAATTCTTCAATCAAACGCTGGTAGGCCTCGGCTTCCTCGATGGGATTGAGATCTTCGCGTTGAAGATTTTCAATAAGAGAGAGTTCCAGGGCAGAAGTTGGATCAATCTCCTTGACCACCACAGGAACTTCCTTGAGTCCTGCTTTCTGGGCTGCCCGCCAGCGCCTCTCTCCGACAATCAGCTCATAGCCCTCCGGAATTTTCCTGACCAGAAGGGGCTCGAGAATGCCTTTCTCTTTAATAGAGTTGGCGAGTTCTTGGAGTTTGGCATCGTCAAAATGCTTTCGGGGTTGGTGGGGATTGGGGCGAATCTCCTCAATTCCACAATAGATGAGGTTTTTCCTTTCTGTTGATTTCAATTCAGGGATAAGGGCATCTAAGCCCTTCCCCAAAGCCACTCGTTTAGGACCCATATTTTTTTCCGTTGGCTATCAACTCTTGGGCCAGCTGGAGGTAGCTCTCCGCCCCCTTGGAGTGAATGTCATACAGGATTACCGGTTTCCCATGACTCGGGGCCTCACTCAGTCGAACATTTCGAGGGATGACTGTTCTAAATACTTTATCTTTAAAGTGGATCCTGACCTCCTGAGCCACTTGATGGGAAAGATTGTTTCGAATATCAAACATGGTCAGGAGGATTCCCTCAATTTCAAGCCCAGGATTAAAGACCTGTTTAATTCGGAGAATGGTCTTAAGGAGTTGTCCTAATCCCTCAAGGGCATAGTATTCACATTGAAGGGGAATGATGACCGAATGGGCAGCGGTGAGAGAGTTCAGGGTGAGAAGTCCTAAAGAAGGAGGGCAGTCGATCAGGATATAATCGTAGTCTGCCTCTACCTCCTGAATCAGACCCTGTAGTCTTCTCTCCCGATTCTCCTCTTGGATCAATTCGATTTCGGCTCCGATCAGATCGGTATTGGCGATGACCACTTCTAAGTAAGGGAGAGAGGTCTTTTGAATCACCTCTTTTAACCCTGAACCACGAAGGAGAGCCTGATAGATGGTGCTATATGGACCTTCCTTGTTGAATCCCAATCCACTCGTTGAATTTCCTTGAGGATCAATATCAATCAGAAGAACTTTCTTCTCGGCCACGGCCAGAGACGCCGAGAGATTGACCGCCGTGGTCGTCTTTCCCACCCCTCCTTTCTGATTTGCAATACAGATCACTCGGGCCATCAGTTTAATTAAACCAGGGAGCC
>CALIBK010000016.1 GCA_938045955.1 uncultured bacterium
AGGAAGACTCATGAGAAAAAAATTAAACCTTTTTCATAAAAAGTTCTTTATAGGACTTGTATTCCTTTTTTTCATCGTCTGCCTTACTTCCTCCGTATATGGGCATGCAAAGGGATTCCCAATTCCCACTTTAAAGATCGAAGTTGGGGAAGCCAGAGACCCAGCTCAAACCTCTATTCTAATCCAGATCTTATTTCTTCTCACCATTCTCACCTTGGCTCCTGCCCTTCTCATTATGATGACCTCTTTCACTCGTCTGGTGGTGGTTTTTTCATTCCTCAGGCATGCTCTTGGTGTCCATCAGATGCCTCCAAACCAGATTCTTATCGGTCTCTCTCTATTCTTGACTTTTTTTATCATGGCTCCGGTATGGCACGAAATCAAAGAAAAGGGGATCGACCCTTATATGGAGAAGAGGATTACACAAGAAGAAGCTATGAAGGAAGCAACCAAACCCATAAGAAAGTTTATGTTAAAACAGGTAAGAGAAAAAGATTTAGCTCTCTTTTTTCAAATCTCAAACTCTCCGAGACCTAAAAATACTGAGGAAATTCCAATGACGATACTCCTCCCTGCCTTTATGATAAGCGAATTAAAAATAGCTTTTCAGATGGGTTTTATTCTCTTCCTTCCTTTCCTGGTCATTGATATTGTGGTCTCCAGTGTACTTCTTTCAATGGGGATGATGATGCTGCCTCCCATGATGGTTTCATTACCCTTCAAGGTTCTTCTTTTTGTCCTTGTCGATGGATGGAATCTAATTGTAGGTTCCATGGTGAAGAGCTTTTATTAAAAGGAGGAAAAGGTGAGCCCCGAATTAGTCCTTGGATTGGCTAAAAATACTATTGAGACAACTCTCTTTCTTTCATTCCCGATCCTCGCGGTAGGATTGATAGTCGGAATTGTGGTCGCTCTTTTTCAGGCATTAACGCAGATGCACGAGATGACCTTGACTTTTGTTCCTAAGATCATTGCTGTACTGCTAAGCCTTCTATTCTTATTTCCTTGGATGATGCAAAAAATGATTTTCTATGCTGAACAATTATTCGTCAATCTTCCGGTCTATGCCCATTAATAAAAGGGATAAGCGATGGAGATGAATATTATTTCCTGGTCTATTGAGGAGTTTAAATCTTTTTTAATTATATTTATCAGGGTTTCCTTTGTTCTTTTGATGATGCCCATCCTTAATTCTCGAGTTTTACCTTTTCTCCCTAAAATTGGATTGGGTCTTATGACCAGTATGGTCCTGTTTTCTGTCCTCAGGATTAACCCGTTTCTTTTTCCCTCAGATCCTCTCTCATTTGCACTTTTTCTCCTCGGTGAAGCAATAATTGGTTTTCTATTAGGGATTTCGATTCATCTGATCTTTACTGGGGTTCAGTTTGCTGGCGAATTGGTAGGTATTCAGATGGGATTTGGGATGGCCAATATTTTGGATCCTCAATTCGGGTGGAACTCAACCGTCATTTCTCAATTTCAATATTTTATCGCGATAATGATCTTTCTTTCAATCGATGGGCACCATTGGTTTTTCAGGGCTCTTGCACAAAGTTTCCAAATTCTTTCCCCCGGGGAGATTTCCTTCCAGGGAGGCTTAGTCAAACACTTCATGGATCTCTCAGGGAAAGTGTTTCAAATAGGTATCAAGATCATTGCTCCAATCATGGCCATATTGATTTTTACACAACTTGCCTTAGGAATGGTAGCTAGGATGGTTCCTCAAATGAATCTTCTCATTAGCAGTTTTCCATTAACCATCGGCCTGGGATTAATTGTGTTTGGACTTTCCTTAGGGTTTATATTCCCCCTGGTTAGAAGTCTATTTGAGCATTCAGGGAGAGATTTAGTAAACGTTCTCCTGCCCCTCCTGAAGAGGTAACCATGGCTGAAGAGTCTTTTGCAGAAAAAACCGAACAGGCTACTCCAAGGAGACGTGAAGAGGCAAGGAAACGAGGGCAGGTAGCTAAAAGTCGAGAGATACCTTCCGTTGCTATCATGCTCTCAGGAATTTCTCTTGTTTTTGTTACTGGGTCCTACTTCTATAAGCATCTTTCTGGGGAGATGATCTACCTTTTCAGTTATCTCGGGCAATCCAACTTAGGGCTTGCTGAAGTAGAAATCCTTAATACAAAGTTAATCCGTTCCCTCTTCTTAATTCTTTCCCCTTTATTCTTAACCGTTCTGGGAATCTCGATACTCAGTCATCAGGTACAAAGTCAATTTCTTTTTTCCGCTGAACCTCTAAAATTGGACTGGTCGAAAGTGAACCCCTTTTTAGGATTAAGACGAATAGTCAGTAAACAGGGTTTAGTCGAACTTATAAAATCGATTCTAA
The DNA here is from genome assembly GCA_938045955.1 of uncultured bacterium. GTDB lineage: Bacteria > Desulfobacterota > BSN033 > BSN033 > UBA1163 > CALIBK01. The sequence continues at coordinate 2,339 of CALIBK010000016.1, forward strand.
AATTTATGATTATTGGAGGGGTAGCCTATTTAGTCATTAAAAAAGAGGTATATAGTGTCCTTAGCTTAGTGGATCAGGAAATTGGGCAGATTTTTTCCCACATTCGTTCTATTTCGTGGAATCTTTTATTAAAGGTTTGTACCATCATGATGGGCCTTGCAGTTTTGGATTACTTCTTCCAGCGATGGTCATTTGAACGAAGCCTAAGGATGACCAAACAGGAGTTGAAAGAAGAAATGAAATTGACAGAAGGGGATCCTCTGATTAAATCGAGGATTCGAAGCCTCCAGCGTCAACTTGCTCGAAGAAGGATGATGGCCGAAGTTCCAAAGGCGGATGTAGTAATCACAAATCCCACCCATATCGCCATAGCCCTATATTATCGAGCGAAGGAAATGGAAGCTCCGAAGGTGATTGCAAAAGGGGCAGGGTTAATAGCCGAAAAAATCATTGAAATTGCTCGTTCTCATCAGATTATTATTGTCGAAAACAAGCCTTTGGCCCAGATCCTCTATCGAAGCGTTGAGTTGGGACAGATAATTCCTCCCACATTATATCAAGCCGTCGCTGATGTCTTAGCTTATGTCTATCGAATAAAGAATAAGATTTGGTAAATGGAGACTAAAATGAAACAGTCCGCATCGGTTTTCATGAGTCAATGGCAAATTCAGCGAAGTGATATTCATATGGCAGTGGGAGTGATTGCCATTTTGGGAGTCATGGTCATCCCCATTCCCGCTCTTTTTTTGGATACACTGCTTTCCTTCAGTTTCATCGCTTCTCTCATTATTCTATTGACCTCTCTCTATATTAAAAACCCTTTGGAGTTTTCAACTTTTCCCACTCTCCTTCTTTTGACCACCCTTTTTCGGCTCTCATTAAATATTGCTTCTACCCGCCTCATTCTTCTTCGAGGGAATGAAGGAATTGCGGCTGCAGGGCATGTGATCAAGTCTTTCGGGCAATTTGTAGTTGGAGGAAATTACATTGTCGGCCTCATTGTTTTTATCATTCTTGTCATTATTAACTTTGTCGTCATTACCCGGGGAAGCGGCCGAATTGCTGAAGTAGCAGCAAGGTTTACTCTTGATGCCATGCCGGGAAAACAGATGAGTATTGATGCAGATCTCAATGCCGGGCTCATTGATGAGAGGGAGGCAAGAAGGCGCCGAGATCTGATTTCAAGAGAAGCCGATTTTTATGGCGCCATGGATGGGGCAAGCAAATTTGTCAGAGGAGAAGCGATCGCTGGCCTTTTAATCATTCTTATCAATATTATCGGAGGGTTTTTAATAGGAATTTCCCATTTCAAAATGAGTCTTTCTACCGCGGCTCAAACCTATACTATCCTCTCCATCGGGGATGCGTTGGTGGCCCAAATTCCTGCCCTGATGGTCTCCACCTCAGCTGGAATAATCGTCAGCCGGGCCGCCTCAGACCAAAGTATGGGGAAAGAATTGACCAGACAATTCAAGGTTCAACCCCACGCATTAATCCTCTCTTCCGGGATCCTATTTTGTCTGGGGTTAGTCCCGGGCCTCCCCCATCTCCCCTTCATCGGTCTCTCCCTTTTAGTCGGAACTTTAGGATACTTTTCCTTAAGAGAACAGAGGAGATCGGTCCAAAAGCAACTCGATGAAGAAACTAAAAAGCTTCCTCCTCCCTCGCCTGAACAGATCGAGGCATTGCTTTCTGTAGATCGTTTGGAATTAGAAGTCGGATACGGATTGATTCCGATTGTTGACGAAGAACAAAATGGAGATCTTTTGGATCGAATTCGAGCGATCCGCAGACAGCTGGCCATCGAAATGGGAATAATTGTCCCTCCCATTCGGATAAAAGACAACCTTCAATTAAAGCCAGGAGGTTACCGGATTCTTATCAAAGGGAATGAGGTGGCCAAGGGAGAAATGATGACTGGATATCTTATGGCCCTTAGTCCTGGAGAGTTGAAACAGGAGATCGAGGGGATTCCTACAAAAGAGCCCGTATTCGGAATGGCAGCCCTCTGGATTCACGAAAAAAAGAAAGAGGAGGCTTTAATTGCAGGTTATACAGTGGTCGATATCCCAACCATCATGGCTACCCACATCACAGAGGTAATTCGCTCTCATGCGGACGAACTATTAAGTCGTCAGGACGTTCAAAAGTTGCTTGATCGTTTGTCCCAGCAGTATCCAAAACCCGTAGAAGAATTAACTTCAAATCTTCTTTCACTGGGAATCATCCAAAGGGTCTTACAGAATCTCCTCAAGGAACGGGTTTCTATTAGAGACCTACTCACAATCGTGGAAGCTTTGGCGGACTATGCTCCAACGACAAAAGATCCCGAAATCCTCACGGAGTACGTAAGACAAAGACTTGCTCGTTCCATTGTGAAACAGTATGAGACCTCTGAAGGGATTCTCCCTGTAATCACATTAGACCCCTCGATTGAAGATCTCCTCCGTGAGAAGATTCAGAGGGGGGATTATGTCTCATTAGACCCTAATTGGGTTCAAAAGATCATCACGGGTATTCATGAGGCTTTAGAGAGATTCACCCATTTAAATTACTCTCCAGTCCTTTTATGTTCTCCTGTCATCCGGAGACATTTACGAAGGTTATTGGAGCGATTTTTCCCTCATTTACCCGTACTCTCTCATAACGAGTTAGTCTCTCAAACAAAGATCCAGTCTTTTGGAACGATTTCTTTAGAGAGGGGATGAAAAGGGAAAAATAATTCTTTGTGGAAAAGGAAGCAATTATGCAGATCAAACGATTCGAAGGGAAAGACGTTAAAGCGGTTCTTCAGAAAGTAAGAGAAGAATTTGGCCCGGAGGCTATCCTCCTTTCTATTAAAAAGTTAAAACCAGCCTCTTCGCTTTTAGGCGCCTTCTGCAATTCACTCGTCGAGGTCATTGCAGCGGTCGACCGAGATCAGAGAACCCCCAAAAACCCGTCTTTATCTCCTCCCTTCCCATTAAACCAGGTAAGGGACCAAGAATGGGAAGAAGCCCTCTTTCTTAAGCGAATTCTATCCGCAGGCTTTCACTCCGAATTCATCGATGGTTTTTTAGAAGACCTTAAACATTCCCAGAAAGATCTTTCAGGGAGTCATCTTCTTGAGGTATATCAAGGATTTCTTCAATGGAAACTCATGGCTTCCATTGAGGTCCTCACTCCAAGATTTGATCAGAAAAGGATATGGTCCTTTATCGGCCCCACCGGGGTTGGGAAAACCACTACGATGGTAAAACTGGCTGCTCAATGGAGTTTCTCATTAACACCCAAGATTATATTGATTACAATTGATACCTATCGAATTGGAGCAATCGAGCAACTCTCCACTTATGCAAATATTTTAAAGCTCCCGATCGAAGTTGCCCATCGTCCAGAAGATCTAAGAAAAATTATAAATAAGTGGGAGGATCGGGATATTTTCCTTATTGACACTCCTGGAAGGAGTCCGAATCAAACGGACCAGATTGAGGAATTAAAAGAGTTCTTAACCGTTTGTCCTAATATTGAAAATCATCTTGTTTTGAGCGCAACTACAAAGGATCCAGATTTAGGAAGGATCATTCATCGATTTAGTCTACTACCTATTGAAAGCTATATATTCACAAAAATCGATGAAACCAACCAGTTTGTTCCTTTATTCAATCAGCTTTTCTTGCATAAACGGCCCATTACCTATCTAACGAATGGGCAGAGGGTACCGGAAGACATTGAAATAGCCACAAAGGGTAAGGTAGCCAATCTTGTTCTAAATTCTATTTCATGGAATTGAAAACGAGGTGAAGAATGGACCAAGCTGAAGGACTCAGAAGACTGATGGAATCAGAAAATGGCGAAGTTTATTCCCGTCCCCCCTTCTCTTCCATTTTAGAAAATCCTTCTAAAACTATTCCTAAGGTGATTTCCATTACCAGTGGGAAGGGTGGGGTAGGTAAAACGAATATTGTTGCAAATCTGGCCTATGCCTCTGCTAAATTAGGAAAGAGAGTTCTGGTAATTGATGCCGACCTGGGATTATCCAATATTGATGTTCTCTTGGGTCTCTCTCCACGATATACCATCGAACATTTTTTTAGGGGAGAGAAAACTTTATCAGAGATCTTGATCGAAGGCCCAGGGGGAATCCTTATTCTCCCTGCAAGTTCAGGAATTTCCGAACTGGCCCATCTTGACGAGGCTCAAAAACTTTTTTTGCTCAATGAGATTGAACTTTTCTCAGAAGATATTGATATCCTCCTGATTGATACCGGGGCAGGGATTTCCTCAAATGTCCTTTACTTTAATCTGGTCGCCCAGGAATCCATTGTCATTTCCACTTCGGAACCTACCTCCATCACAGATGCCTATGCCTTGATGAAGGTTCTCTACAAACAATTTCATAAGAAAGATTTCCATCTGCTGATCAACTTTGTCCTGAATGAGCAGGAGGCTAAAGAAGTCTTCAGAAAGATCAGTCGAGTGGTAGATCACTATTTAAACAATCTATCCCTTCGTTATTTGGGTTTTATTCCACTGGATGAAAAGCTTCCTCTTGCCGTAAAGAAACAGCAAGCGGTGATAGAAGCTTTTCCGAAGGCTCCTTCGAGCAGAAATCTTTTTACTTTGGCCAAACTCCTTTGCGAAAAGCCTCCCAATCTTCAAATTTCGGGAGGTCTTCAATTCTTTTGGAGGCAGTTCCTCCACTATCAATCCCGGAGAGATCAAAGAGGAGAAGAGAGTTGAGACAGAAATATTTCCGACACTCCATTGATTTTTTCAAAACTGATAGCGGACCTTCTAAGGATCCTTCAATCCTTCATCGGGACCAGATGATCCAGACCTATGCACCGATGATCAAATTTATTGCCCATCGCCTTGCCATGCGGCTTCCTCCTCACATCTCCATAGAGGATCTCATGAGTGCAGGGATGATCGGACTGATCGATGCCATATCAAAATATGACCCCAAAAAAAATGTAAAGTTTGAGACTTATGCCAGTTTCAGAATCCGTGGGGCGATGCTCGATGAATTGAGATCTTTAGATATGGTTCCGCGAACTCTACGGCAAAAATCATCAAAGATTGAAAAGTTGATAGAACGATTGGAGAAAGAGAAGGGGAGGGCTGTTAAGGAAGAAGAAATCGCCTCAGCACTTGGAATAAGTTTAGAAGAATACCATGAGTTAATGAGAGAGATGACGGGTCTTCCTCTCCTGGAAGTCAAAGGCCTTGGAAAGGGAAGTGCCTTGCCCACTGATGAGGACATTCTTACACTCCTTTTAGATGAGGCAGAAGAAAACGATCCTTTTCAAAATATTAGTTTGAAGGAATTGAAGGGATATCTCGCCAAAGCGATTCAGGAACTTGATAGAAAAGAACAGCTCATCATTTCTCTCTATTACTATGAAGAATTAACATTAAAAGAGATAGGAGAGGTTTTAGGATTGACAGAATCAAGGATATGTCAGCTCCATAACCACATCCTCGTTAAATTGAGGGTCAAATTGAAACATTATTTAAAAGAGAGTTGGGAAATCCTATCAGAAATTTAGTGTGTCCAAACTCAGTAAAGGAGGATAAAAAATGTTAGATTTAAAAATGAATATTTTGGTTGTGGACGACTTTTCAACGATGAGGCGGATCATCAAAAATATACTCCGGAAGGAGGGGTTCGAAAATATCATCGAAGCCGATGACGGCACGACCGCCTTGGAAATTTTGAAAAAAGAAAAAATCCATCTCATCATATCTGACTGGAATATGCCTCATATGTCTGGCCTTGAGCTTCTCAAAGCTGTTCGGAACTCTCAAGAATGGAAAAATTTACCATTTTTGATGGTGACGGCAGAGGGCCAGAAACAAAATGTGATCGAGGCGGTAAAACATCAGGTCAGTAACTATATTGTAAAGCCCTTTACTGAAGCGACACTTATGGAGAAGATCAATAAGATCTTCGAAAAAAAATAGACTCTCATGGCAGATGATATTAAACGATTAGATTTTCTAAATCTCCTCCTCCCGATTGAAAAGACAAGGGAATCGAGGAAGGATCTTCTTTCCAAAGGAAATATTAAAAAAAGGGGAAATCCACAGAAAGAAGAAGATGGATTGAGGGAACCCTTAGAGAGTGAGAGTCAAGGAGAGGATGCTCAGGATGAAAACCCTTCCGGTAAAATTTTAGATATTATTGTTTAAGCTAT
>CALIBK010000017.1 GCA_938045955.1 uncultured bacterium
TTGATGGAAGAAGCAAAAAAAGAAGGAATTTACGGCAACATAGGATTCATAATTGGTGGAGTGTTTCCCCCTGCAGATATACCCGTTCTTAAAAAAATAGGTTTTGATGGAGTGTTTACTCCTGGAGCCACTCGGGAAGAGATCCTATCTTTTATTCAAAAAATGGTAATGGAGAAAAGGAATAGATTATCCTGATAAAATAAAGGAGGGAGGTATGATGACAATACAATGGCCAACTCAATATGATCGTTCCTATCTCCCCTCTCCAAATTCTAAGTATTGGAATAAAGAACTTGAAACCATGAACCCTGAAGAAAGGGAAAGGAAAATTATCCTTCCTAAGCTTCAAGCTCAATTGAAATATGCCTATGAAAGATCCCCGTTGTATAGAAGGAAGTGGAATGCTGCAAAAATAAAACCAGAAGATATCCGATCCTTAGCTGACTTTGAACAAATTCCTATACTCACCAAAGAAGAAATTCGTCAAGATCAGAAGGAACACCCTCCCTTTGGAACAAACCTGTGTGTTTCAATATCAGAATTGGCAAGGATCCAAGGAACCTCAGGAACGACCGGAAAGCCTACCGCCTTTGGGATCAGCAAAGGAGATATGGAACGTATTGCAGAGGCCCATGCGAGGACAATGTGGGGCTTTGGAATGCGTCAAGAGGATATTGTTTTTATCGGTTCTTTCTTTAGCCTGTACTGGGGGAGCTGGGGAGCCTTGGTAGGTGTCGAAAGACTCGGTGCTGTGGCTTTTCCTTTTGGTGCAGGAGTCCCAGGACAAACCGATCGAGCTATAGAATGGATAAAAGAGATCAAACCAACTATCTTTTATGGGACACCCTCTTATAGTCTCTATTTAGCAGAAAAAGCAATGGAAAAAGGCTTGGATCCAGCAAAGGATTTTGGGTTTCGAATCCTCTTTTTCTCAGGTGAACCAGGAGCGGGTGTGCCTTCTACTAAGAAGAAGATTGAGGAAACGTTCGGTGGAATATGCATCGACTCGGGCTCTACAGCAGAGATGACCCCCTGGATGTCAAACTGTGAATGTGAGTATCGCCAGGGTATGCATCTCTGGCAAGATATTGTTTATGCAGAGCTTGTTGATCCCGTAACAAAAAGAAGAGTTCCCTATGGGAAGGAAGGGGTAACAGTGTATACCCATCTGGAAAGGACATCACAACCCATGATACGCTTTTTTGCAGGCGATATCTCCATGTGGGTGAACGATCCTTGTCCTTGTGGTCGGACCTATCCTCGATTGCCAAAAGGAATTTATGGAAGGGCCGACGACATGTTTATTGTAAGAGGAGAAAATGTTTATCCCAGTGCTATCGAAGACGTGATTAGAGGGATTCCTGGATTTGGGGATGAGTATCGAATTATTATTACAAGAGAAAAGACGATGGATGAGCTTATCATTCAAGTAGAACGAGCCAGAGGAGTTAATGCGGGAGAGGTTCCTGAACTGAAGAAAAAACTGGAGTCAGAATTAAGAACCCGTGGGCTTCGCGCCGTGATTCAAATCCTTGAACCAAATAGCCTTGAAAGAACAGAATTCAAAGCGAAAAGAGTCATTGATAAAAGAAGCTTATACGATGAGATCACTCAAAAGAAATCAGAAATGTCCTGATGGCATAGAGATAACCTTAAGAAACCTCTATGTGAATGAGGTTTCCAAGAGTTTTTGTTAATCCCTCTTTCCGCTTTATTAAAAAACTTACACTTTCTCGAACATATCCTTTGGAGCGCCACAGGATGGACAGACCCAACTGTCGGGTAATTTGGCAAAAGGGGTGTTGGGAGCAATCCCGTTTTCTGGATCTCCTTTCTCCGGATCATAGATGTAACCACATACCGTACATTTATACTTTTCCATATCCACCTCCGTAAATCATGATTTAAGGATTCCTATCAATCTCCCCAGCTCCATATCCCGGTATTGTGAAGGCTGTAGTACTGATCGTTCAACACTTTTTCATGGAGTTCCTCCTCGCTGGCTAAACGTTTGTACATATCCTTTCCCCGGGGGTCCTTCGTTAACTCCGCAAGAGACTGATAATATGCCTTTGCCTTCTTTTCCTCTCGAATAGCTATTTTTAGAGCATCCAAATCGGTGAGCTGATCCTGGCCAGAAATCTTTTCAGGCTTCAACGGGATCTTCTTCCTCTTTAAATTTGTCCCTTCGTAAAGAATCCACTCCCCATGTTCCTCAAGGGATTTAAGAAGGGCTTTCAATTTTTGGTAATGATTCATTTCAAATTCAGCCAGTTGCTGAAACATATCTTTCCCTCTGGAATTCTTTGTCCTCTTCGCTGCCTTGGAGTAATTTTGATACGCCTCTCTTTCTGCTTCTATCGCAACCCTTAGGGCCTTTATATCCTCTTGGTTAGACCAATGGATTTCCTTTCCACAAGCCTTGCATCGAAGACCTTTCTCCCTGAGGAGGACGTCCTGAACATTCTCAAACCCTTCCAGATCCATATCGGCTTCGGCTCGACAACTTTGACAGAGATAGCGCTGATTCGAAAGGGACTCAATCTCCACCTCTTTACCGCAAGCCTTACAAATCCCTTTTTTGGCCCTTCTCACCACATCCTCGACTTTTTCGAATCCATCGAGCGTAATCTCTGCTTCAGCCCCACAATGGCGACAGGCATAGGTCTCTCTCAAATTCATTTTTTCCTCCTCGTCAAATTTTATTCACTTAAGGTATTAATGACCTCTCTACAGAAGGAAGATCTTCAGGTTTTCTGGAGGTAACGAGTCTTCCATCCCTCACCACTTCAGCATCGATATAAATGGCTCCTGCATGAACCAGATCATCCTTAATCGAAAAAAACCTGTAACCCTTTTCCCCTCCAAAATTCCTGCAGAGACAAGCATCCACCCTGAATGACAGATGGCTGCCACTTCCTTTCTCATAAGCCTCATGAACAATCCTGACCATTTCCGGGTATCGCCTCATTAAAATCCGGGGCGTATCCTCCAGGAATCACAACCCCATCGTACTGAGATACATCGATTTCCTTAGCTTCTCGATCCACCTCCACAGGATATCCATATTTACTGGTGTAGGAGCGGGAACTCCCGGAACCCACCACAGTGATTTCTGCTCCCTCTTCTTTAAGTCGATAAAGGGGGACCCAGAATTCAAGGTCCTGATAAAGGTTTTCAACCAGGAGGAGAACTTTCTTCCCTTTAAGACGCATTCTTTTCCTTCCAATAGATATTTTAAAATTTGGACCTCAACCTTCAAATTTCCTATTCGTTGACGGGTTTGTCTTTTTTGCCCATGAGTCTTGGGTCGATATTTCCTGGTCCCCCACAATCCGGGATGTAGCAACTCACGTCATGAAAAGTGCATACCTGGTTACAGGAAGGGCACTTTTCAGGAATGGAGTCCGCGGAAAAAGTGTATCCACAATTTGAACACTGCCATTGGGTCATCGAATACCTCCTTTTTTTAAATGGGATTGACCTTCTTTCATTCCCAATACTAATCGTCTCCCTGTTTCAAAGGCCTGCTGAAGGGCCTCAGGGTGGTTGAGAATATCCCCTTTTCCTTCGATTCCACGAAAAACCAACTCTCCCCCATATTCCGCATCAAAAGTATCAAAAAAATATTTGACTGTGAGAATGGCTCCATTAAAAAGTTTCTCCCCCTTGGTAGCCCCTACAGAGATAAAGAAACCTCTCCTTTTTATTTTGGATGAAGGATTTTTTAAAAGATATTTCTTTGCCCAGAGGGCTTGAGAGCGATCGATCAAAGCCTTTGTGTAACCGGTCACTCCATAAAAAAAAATGGGGGAGGCGAGAATGATAATATTGGATTCTAAGAGTTTTGGATAGATCCTCTGCATATCATCAAGGATCACACACTTTCCTGTCTGGTCACATCCGTGACATTCTATACAAGGGGTGATGTTGAAATCGGTAAGGTAAAGGCGTTCCACTTTTGCCCCTTCTTTCTCCGCTCCCCGAAGGGCCTCTTCAAGAAGAATATCCGTGTTGCCTCCTCTTCGGGGACTCCCAAAAATTCCTAAGACCTTCATCATCTTTACCTTCTATTTAGACCATGGAGATAGCTCTAAGATCTCTTAAACCATCCAATTGGGGGTAAGGAATCCCCTTGTGTTGAATCAACACCTTGAATGCCTCCCCCATCCCCACCTCTGGTTCGATCAGATGTTTCACGGTCAGTCTCAATTTCAACCGATCCTCTTCAGGAAGTCCCTGGCTTAGAAGATCCAATTCCTGAAGGATTCCTAAGGCAAGGAGAAATCGATATTGGGGAACGAAACCTGTCAATTGAAGCCCTACTTCATCACCTTTCTTAATGAGTGCGGTAAAATTGATATGGGACGTGATGTCCTGCTCCCCTAATCGTTCATAAGGATTCTCTGAACTTCTATGACGGTGATAACAAAGAAGGGTTCCGAGATAACGAGCAGGAGCATAGAGCTCTTCTGCGAGATATCCATAATCAATAGTGAGCACAAATCCTCTTCTTAGACATCGACTTACCTTCTCTATCCAATCTAAGGCATGGAGGTTTACCTCCGCACACTGTCCTTCTTCAAGGGTGATCCCAAGGAAATTAAAATAGGAGGCCAATTCGGGAGTCGAGGGAGGTCCTAACACCTCTTTCAATTCTCCATTCTCCTGGGTTACATAAATCTCTCTCAATGCCCCATCGTGTAAAATGACCCGGTGGACGGGAAAGGCGTCAATCAATTCATTGGAAAGGAAGCATCCTGTAAATTTAGAATTTCCAAAATTAAAAATTTCAGGGTCCATCCAGAAGGCCTTTCCCTCCTCCACAAACCCGGATAACCTCTCCTTCTGTAAATCTCGAAGGCCGAGGCTTCGCTCCGCAAGGTAATAAGTCGTAAGGGCATAGCACTCGGGTCGTCTGGTTTTCATCCATTGGAGAATATCTTCGCACAGATAACCTTGAGCACCGCCCATCTCTACGATCCCAAATCGATCCTCCCCTAAGAGCTCTATCATTTGGCAGATCTGCTTAGCCAGCATAGCCCCAAAAAGGGGATGCACACTCGGACTGGTATAATAATCCCCCTCCTTTCCAATTCTTGATCGATTGGATTGGTAATAGCCATAGGTCTCATGATATAAACACCACTCCATAAATTGAGCAAATGGGATGGCCCCCCTCTTCTCGATTTGGGTCAGAAGGAATCGCTTTAGTCCTTCCTGGCGTCTTCCTTTCTCCTCTTCCATATGCATATTAATTCCTGATGGTGATGGCCCAGCTGGACAAGTTCCCATCCTTCCTCTCCCTTCTCATGGAATACCTTTTCCAGCCATTCCACTCCTCCCTGAAAGGCATCGTGAACAAGACACCGCCCGACTTGATCACATTCAATCCTCATCCCCCCTGGTTTGCCCTCCACCTCTGGAATTTCATGAATCGTTATGAGATATTCCCATTGAATCATCATCTTCCCCTTAGATTTCATCTTCCCCTTTTTGGGGAGTTATTGGACCCTCTTCGAGAGCCTCATGAATCCAGTTAAGAGCAGAAATCATCTTGGGAAAACCGATAGTGGTCAATCCTAAAAGGACAGCATGACGAATCTCTCTCGGGGTGATCCCGATCGCCAAAGCCCTTCGAGTGTGAGATTTCACAGCTCCTTCAGAATTTGCACCAATGGCAATTCCCAATTTGATCAACCTTCGTGTCTTTTCTTTGAGAGGGCCACTTTGATGGCATTTCTTTGCCAGGCGATCATACTCTTTCTCGATCTCTGGAAATTCCTCTTTGAATCGTTGATATGAAAATGGCAATCTAATTTTCCTCATCGTTTCCCCCTTTTCTGTCGGTCAACCTGACTCTATATTTATGGACCATGTGATGCGGGAAATAAGACTCTTTGGCCTTCCTCAACCCTTCTTCTCCCAAATCCTGTTCTCGATTCACATAGGTAAAATGAGACCAGTGATTTTCAAGAAAGAGTTGATTAATCATCGCATAGATGCCTTCAAAGGCCGGGTTAGCCTTTTCGATGTGGATGACGACTGTGTCTGAATTGAGGGGTTCTCCCAACGTAAAGGCTTCCACTTTTCCTCCAATCAAGATTGATCCTCCTTCCAATCTCAATTCCTCAAAGTGTTCCAAAGCCTCTTTAATCGCGATAAATTCATTTGTAAGCCCGGGAATGGCTTCACAATGGCGGAGGGCACACCATTCTTCTTCCAATCGCAGGCATTCGGAGACGACTTCCAAGGTCATGGGTTGATATTGATAGGAATATCTCTCTTTAAATTGTTTGATATGGTTTCTCTTCCGATGATACCTCCTTCCTTCTAAGCTAATTAAATCCTTAACCAGATAAACATAATCGCTTTGATCTCTATCCAGTTCCGCCTTCATTCCCTCACACCTCCGATCTATCCGCTTGACCATCTCTTCGGGAACTCTCAGAATCTCTGGGTCCTCTTTTATTTCTTTTAAAAAACCCATTAACTTTCGAAAACATTTTATCAAATCTCCTTCTCCAATGGGAGGGAAAAAAAAGGGGACTCCTTCTGTTTCTCCTAATAGACAGAGAAATGAATCCAGACGTGTGAATCTCAAGGAGTAGGTTTTTCTCCAAATAAAAAGATTGGTGAAAGTGAACTCTGAGATGAGAGGGGGAAATCTTAAAAACATCTCGTCAAAAAGGGGTTTATCTTCTATAGAAATTTCTTTGAAAGAAGGAAATTCCGGGACATCCTTAAAAAAATTTTCCATTCACAAAAACTCCTATCATTCTTAAAATAAGATAAGCGGAGAGTCAACCTAATTTAAAAGTATAGGAAGGGGAAAAGGAGCAGGTGATAGAATTCCTCTTAATCCCAAATATTTAGATAATGGCCTTTTCATCAATAACATTTTCAATATACATTTATCTTTCTTTTTTCTGGCCGAGTCGATTTTCGAGAATGACCTTGTCAATGATTTCACCGCAGAAGAGGCACCGCCAACCATAAAAATCTTCCGGGATACCGAAAAATTTCTCGAAAACCATGAGCCCTCCACATCTGTAGCATTTCATTTTTTAACCTCCTGTGTATTCAATGAAGCAACTTTTATACCAAAATTATTAGCCAAATATTAAAAAACCTTTTTATGTGTAGAATAGAATTCACCCTCCTGATTTATAAAATTGCAAATTAAATTCTTTATATCCCGTCATTCAATTATATAAAAATTGGACTCAGAGTTGTTCAAAGAAATCATAGATTTAATTTTTAGGAATTGATTTAAATCAAAAATGTATATTTTTATTTACCTTATTTCCTTAAAACAAAAAAGTTATTATTTCTTGAATAGTTAAGGCGATGTCTATTTTTAGACAGATATGTTTTAAATAATTTATTTTTTAAGACTTTGAATAAATTCTGACGAAGCTGATAAAATCTCTTAATAAGAGTAACCTTTCGCTCATGAGGGGAGAATAGGCGTGATTCCATCCGCCTTCGCCAAAAAGATTCCAACCTTTCCCTGGAGGATTCCTTCTCTTCTTGATTTAGTACCTTTTAAATGCTAATTTAAAGGAAAGGAGTGGAGTACAATGTTTATAAAGATTTTATTGGGATTATTATTAGGTGGGTTAGCCGGATTTTTTCTCAGTTATCTCTCCCGGAGCATCGGGAGTAGTTGAGCGATCACCTGTAACCCCTATATCAGCGTGTCTTTAGGCGCTGGGATGGGGTTATTTATAGCCTTAGGTTAAAAGGCTAAAGAATCACTGGTTGGAGGAAATCCTATGGAAGAGAAAGAACGTTTAAATGCGTTGGAAGTAGCCCTGAACAATGAAATGAGGGAACGCGAATTTTATTTAAAACATGCCAAAAGAACTAAAAACCCTCTTGGTAAAAAGATGTTTGAACAGATCGCCGATGATGAACTGGAACATTACGAACGATTAAAGCAGCTTCATCAAACATGGACCAAAAAGGAGCGATGGCCTGAAACCGTGCCTCTCAAAATAAAAAATACAGTGGTGAAGGACATTCTGGTTGGGTTTTTAAAGAATCCGGAAGGAAAAATAAAGGGGGATTCGGATGATTTGGAAGCCGTCCGAATTGCCCTTGATTTTGAGTCCAAAGGGGTAAAGCTATATGCAGATTTAAGGGATGCCTCTTCGAATCCTCAAGAGAAGGCCTTCTTTGACCTTCTCTCTAAAATGGAACAGGAACATTACCTCTCCTTGAAGGATACAGAAGAATATATGATCGATCCTTCCTCTTGGTTTCAAAAAATGGAACATCCTACCCTAGATGGCGGTTAAAGATTTGACAGGGCCAAATTTATTTGTTAACTAAATACAAAAAATAAGTTAACAATAAAGGAGGCCCGATGTCAATCTCTACCTTACGATTTTCAATACTCTCATCCATGATGGCCGCCCTAATGGCGATGGGGGCTTACCTTCATCTCCCTATAGGACCCGTTCCTATCGTTCTGACCAATCTCTTTGTCCTTCTTTCTGGGCTCCTATTAGGAGCCCGATGGGGATTCATCAGTGCCGCACTCTATCTTTTAGTCGGGGCCATGGGGATGCCAGTCTTCTATGGCGGGAAAGGAGGATTAGCTCATCTCTTTGGCCCAACCGGAGGTTACCTTTTCGGATTTGTCCTTTCTGCAGGTATGGTGGGGTTTATCTCCCATCGGATTCGATATTCATTATTGGGAGACATTATTGCCGTGATCATAGGCTCCCTGGTGATCTATGCTTTTGGAGTCCCATGGCTCAAGTTCATGACTAAGATTACATGGGGGAAAGCGTTTATGATCGGAATGATTCCCTTTCTTGTTGGAGATACAATAAAAGCGGTAGGAAGCCTTGTTCTGGCAAGATCGGCGCGTCCAATGCTATTTCGACAGATAGGATAAAAAAGTGTGATGATCCAGATTCATAATCTTCATTATTCCTATCCCGATGGGACAAAAGCTCTCACCGGGATTAATCTCCACCTCTCCGAAGGTGAATTCTTCTTACTTTGTGGTCCAAACGGGAGTGGGAAGACAACCCTCCTTCGGATCATCGCCGGGTTGTTAAAGCCCATTTCGGGTTCGATTCTTATCCATGGATTGGACCTCTTCACCCATTTAAAAGAGATTCGGACCTCAGTGGGAATCATCTTCCAAGATCCAGACAGTCAGATTATAGGGGAGACCGTGAGGGAAGATATTTCTTTTGGCCCAGAAAACCTGGGGCTTCCCAAAAAGGAAGTTCAAGAAAGGGTCGATTGGGCCCTTCACAGAATGAATCTTGATGAGATTTCAGAGAAACCTTGTTATCTCCTTTCGAGTGGAGAAAAGAGACGCCTCACGATCGCAGGAGTCATGGCCATGAAGCCAAGGGTGATTCTCTTTGATGAGCCCTTTGCCTATCTCGACTTCCCAGGAATTCGAGAGGTGCTTAAGTATATGATCCAATTACATCAGGAAGGTCACACCCTAATCGTCACTACCCATGATGTTGAGAAAGTCATCGCCCATGTTGATCGAATGGCAATTCTTCAAAAAGGGGAGATAAAAGCCATAGGTCCACCGGAGGAGCTGGTAAGAGAACTGTCTCAATTTAATGTCAGGCCTCCCTGTTATGTTCTATTAGGGAAAGACAAAATCTCATGGCTCGAATAGCGTTCCATTATATCCCTGGAAACACCTTTCTTCATCGCTGGGATGCCAGGTGTAAATTTCTTGCATTCTTATTTATTATGGCTACTTTAATTCAGATAAAACTCTCCTTTTTCTTTTTCTACTCTGTTCTTCTCATTTTTCTTTTTTTCTTTTCCAGACCTCCTCTTAAATCTCTTGCCCGAGAATTAAAATTTTGGGGCATCTTTCTCTCTATCCTATTTCTATTTCACTCCTTCCTCACCCCAGGGGTTCCCCTTTCCGCTGTTTCTTATCTTTCTATAAAAAAGGAAGGCCTTCTCTTAGGAGGATTCGTGTGCTGGCGTTTAGGATTAATGCTTGGCTATGCTATCTTGTTTACCTCTGTCACACGGCCGAGGGAACTGAGAGATACGATCGCTTGGTTTTTGAAACCCATTCCCTTTCTCCCCGATCGAAGAATTGGACTCATGGTTTCAATGACATGGAGATTTTTTTATCGTTTTTTAGATTATAAAGAAGAGGTTATCCTTGCTCATGAGGCTCGTTTAGGAGGATTTAATAGAAACCCTTTCAAAAAGGTTAAATCTCTTCTACTTCCCATCCTTAAAAAAGCCCTTATGGAAGTGGAAGAGGTGAGTCTTGCCCTTGCTGTCCGGGGTTATCATGACCAACTCCCTATCTCTCTTCCCCACATCCCTTTTTATCAATGGATCCCGGTTTTTGCCCTTGTCGTCATCTTATTCCTCTTATTTCTTTGATGACCTGCTTCGATCTCTGAATACCTTTTCACCTCTTCCAGTTTTCGATAATCGTATTTTCTCGGCCTTTTCTTTATGAAAATAACTTTTATAAGAGGGCTACTCATTTACTCTCACAGGAACTGCCTCTGGGATAATCACTTCTTCCTCAGCTTTCTTTTCCTTCTTGAATACTGCTGCCGTCCCAGTTCCGATGAAGCTAAAGAATAGAATCACCGCAGGAATCAATTGAAGAAGAACAATGATCGCTCCGATGATAATGAAAATCCAAAGCGCAGTCCCAGCCTCCTTCAAGCTAATTGACCTTGCAAAAGCCGGAGAAGCAACCAGTGTCATTAATCCTACCATTAACCCTGCCTTTAATCCTTTCATCCTTTTTTCCATCTTCGTCTCCTCCTTTCTCTAAGTTTCACTATAAATAGTGCATACCCTATGCCAAAAAATAAAAATGTTATAACATATTGCAATTATTGATTATTTTTGATTTATTAGGAATTTGGAGGGACTATATTTAGGAAAAAAGAATAAAATAATTATACTTATTTTTTACATGCAAACTTTAATTATTATATAACTATTTAAAAATATTGAATTATATCTTTTATAAAAAATATATACATTTTAGTTTTTGTTTTTTATAATTTTCTTATTCAACCCCATAATGCCTCCGATATGAGAGGATATAGTTTAAAACGGTTTTTTTTGTTTTAAAAATTCCAAAATGGCCTTCACAAAGTATATCTGCACCAAGATCGATCAATTTCTTGGTGGAATAATTCCAATCATTAATATTAGAACCAAATTCAGGGAGCAAAGGACCATGGAGATCTTGTGCAAAAAGAATCCTTTTCCCACCTTTATCCAAATAAATACAAATTGAGCCCGGCGTATGTCCAGGGGTATGAAGACAAATTATTCTTTGATCGCCAATCTCCAATTCCTCCATAGGACTGTCTATTTTGACATCAACCTTCATTGGAGGAAAAGTCGTTTGATACCAACGAGATGCTGTTAATATTGAATCTCCCTCTTCTATTGGAATTGCATCAAGCTTATGAATATATACCTTTGGATTAAACCTCTTTTTTAGTTCAGGAGTGCCGCCAACATGGTCAATATGGCAATGAGTAAGAATAATTTTTGTTATTTTTGTCGGATCGAGTCCTATTGATTTGATATTTTCGATAATTTTATTAATACTCCATCCTGCTCCTGTGTCAATTAGAATCAATTCTCCAATATCGATTAAATATACACATCCATCGCGGTGATCCGTAATTTCTGGACCTCCCACAATAAATATACCTTTTATAATTTCGTGAGGCTTCACTAAATCTCACCTTTTTTAATCTTTTCTTTCAATTTTCTAAAATCACTTTCTTTAAGTCCTTCCCATTGGCAAGGTAAAAGAGAGTTATTTTGGAATAAAGGTTCCTCTTCAATATTAAAATGGCTAAAATGCTTGGCCACCTCAAAAAGAGGAGTGCCGGGAATAGGAGAATACTCAACCAGAATAGGTTTTATTTTTTGTTTTCTTACAAACCTCACAGTCTCTTCAACCTCTTCAATTCTCTGGCCTGGTAAACCAGCCATAATATAGACTCCAATTTCTTCACCAGAAAAACCTGCCATTTTGAGATGATGAACTGCCCTTAAAAATTCTTCATTGTTAACCTTTCCTCCAGTTGCCAATTGAGTGACTACATTCGATGTTTCAAATCCTAAACGTATATGTTTAAAATTACACTGGTAAAGAAATTTTGAAACCTCTTCATCAATTTCTCTGACATGGAGGGCATTGGGGGTATGAAAATTGCATATTACACCACGCCTCAATATCTCCCTCATCAAGGGAATAAAATGGGTCTTGGAGTTGATCAATAATGCATCATCATAAAAAGCAATATTGACTATACCATATCGAATTACCCAGTATTCAATCTCATCCGCAACCTTATATGGATTTCTCCTTGTAAAATTTTTTGATAAAATGGGGGAAGCACAATAAGTACAATGAAATGGACATCCTTTGGAGGTTAGAATTCCAATAAATTTTAAATGAGAGTATAAATCGAATGCAGGGAAAGGGAGATTATCCATTTCAAAATTATAAAATTGATCAGGAAGAGGGAAATCAGTTAGATTTGATATTAATTTTACTGCGTCTATCTCATTTCCATTTTTAAACAGAATATCCGCACCAGAATACTTTTTAGCATGTTCATAACATAAATTGGCATAAAGGCCTCCTAAGATAATAGGAACTCCTTTAAAAATTTTTTTAATAATTTCAATTAATTGAAAAACACCTGGGTACCAGTAGGTCATCCCCGAGGTAATTCCAATAAGATGGGGAGCCTCCTCAATCATAGAGAGTTTTTTCAACAACATTTCTTCAGATATTCCATATCTGGAATAATTTCTCGGGATATACTTTAAGGGTTTGGGCTTTTCGATCTTTGTTTTAAAAAACTTACCATCTCCATAGGGTTTAATTTTACTATAATAATCAATACAATCAATAAACGTTACACGAAATCCACAGAACCTCAAAAGACTCGTTATATAAAGAAGTCCTAATGGCTTTACCCAAAAATTGTATGCCGAAAAATCCGTGATCCATGGGTTAAGTAGAAGAATATGAGGAGGGAGATGTTTCACGTGAAACATT
>CALIBK010000018.1 GCA_938045955.1 uncultured bacterium
CTTTATCGGTGATCTTTTATTTTTCACTATGTAAATAGCAAGCCCGATGCCAATTCCAGAAATATCCTATCCTTTCGAAATTTAAAAGGATTTTTTAGAGATGCGATTGAGAAAAGAAATGGAGATCGGACATATTGTCCCAAAGTTGCCAATTTATGCTTCTTTGGAGGAGTCTCTGACAACGGCTTCTTTTTTTAATGGCCTATATTAAAAAGATGTTAGTAGTATTAGAAAAGGAACAAAATTCCTTATCCCACGCTCAAAGAGGATAAAATAGGAGGTAATGATGATGGTCAGCCACCTCAGGCGAAGAACAATCTGTTTGTATCTTCCCGAATCCTCAAATTCCATCTTCTAAACCTTCTTATCCAGAACCTCTCTCACCTTCCTCAAAAGAGTATCAAACCCGAAAGGCTTCTGAATAAACTCGACCCCCTTATCCAGGATCCCATGATGGACAATGGCATTATCCGTATATCCCGACATATAGAGGACTTTAAAATTCTTAGAAATCTCTCTGAACTTCTTAATCAACTCCGGACCGCTCTCCCCTGGCATCACCACATCCACCAAAACCATTTGAATGGAATCCTGACGGCTCTTAAAGAGCTCAAGGGCTTCATCTCCCCGCTTCGCTTCAAAGGTTTGGTATCCCTGTTTCTTTAGGAACCGGGCTGCCAGTTCACGCACTGAATCATCATCCTCAACCACAAGGATTCCCTCACTTCCCCGTGGAACCTCCCCTGAAACCTCCTTTCTCCAGAACTCCCCCTCTTCCCCCTCCACCGCAGGAAGATAGATTTTAAACGTCGTTCCCTGACCGGGCTCACTGTAAACCCAGATGTTTCCACCACTCTGCTTCACAATACCGTAAACCACAGAGAGTCCCAGCCCCGTCCCCTTCCCCTTTTCTTTTGTCGTAAAGAAAGGCTCAAAGACCCTCTCCATCACTTCAGAGGTCATCCCGCATCCCGTATCACTGACCGAAAGCATCACGTAGTAACCTGGAATAACTGAGACATGTCTTTTTGCATAATCCTCGTCCAGGCTCACATTGGCCGTCTCAATCGTAAGCTTTCCTCCTCCGGGCATCGCATCGCGGGCATTCACCACAAGGTTCATCACTACCTGCTCGATCTGCCCTGGATCGACCCTCACCTTCCAGAGATCATTTGATAGGTGTATAATAAGCTCAATATCCTCTCCAATGATTCGACGTAACATCTTCTCGAGATCTCGAAGCAGGTGATTGAGATCCAGAACCTTCATCTCCATCACCTGCTTTCGGCTGAAGGCCAGAAGCTGACGGGTAAGGCTTGAGGCCCGCTCCGATGCCCTCTCTATCTCCTCAAGATTCCCTCTCAGTCCTCCCTCCTCCTTTAACCCGAGAAGAGAAAGCTGGGCATAGCCCTTAATCACTGTAAGTAAATTGTTAAAATCATGGGCAATCCCCCCTGCAAGCCTTCCAATCGCCTCCATCTTCTGAGACTGACGGAGCTGCTCCTCAAGAAGCTCCCTCTCCCTCTCCATCTCCTTAAGTCTCGTGATGTCCTGAAGGGCAGAACGAATCCCGGTTACCCTTCCTTCCCGATCCCGTAAAATTCGGTTCGTAATCAAAACAGAAAGTAAGCTTCCATCCTTCTTTCTGTAGGTCCTTTCATAAGGATCACCCACGGGGATGGATCCGGAGAGTTTTGCTCTGACCATCTCTCGAGACTTCTCTTCCACCACAAACTCCCATACCGGACGGCCAATCATCTCCTCTCTTGTGTAGCCAAGCATCTCAAGCTCCCTTTGATTGACCTCCGTGATTCGACCCTCCATATCATACTCATAATACCCCACAGGGGCTTCATTAAAAAGCTCTCTTAAGCGTTCCTCACTATGTCTGAGACTCTCCTGCATCTGCCTTCGCTCAGTCACATCAATCCCAAGAATTGAAACCCTCTGCACCCTCCCTTCAAGATCAAAGATAGGAGAAACAAAGTTCTCGTAATCCCTTCCTCCCCTCTGATCTTCAAATCGCAAAGCCCTTCCAGTCCTGAAAACCTCATCGATCCTCTCCTTCCTCCTTTTGGCCACCTCCTCCGGGAGTAAATCATAAAGAGAAGAGCCAATGACTTCCTCCATCGGTTTACCCAGTCTCCTGCAAAGGGCTTCGTTGGCTAATAAAATCACTCCACTCCTATCCAAAAGAAGAGAAGTTTCAGGATTCGAATTGATAAAAGCCCTTAAAGCCTCCACATTCTCCCGAAGCTCCCTTTCCACAGTCTTTAACCGGGTAATATCCTGCAAGCATGTTAGAACATGAATCTGATCCCCGATGACCACTGGAGTTGTGCTTAATAAAAACCACTCTTCCTCCTCTTTCCCATTAAGGAGGAGTAAAAGTGAAGCCTCCACTCCATAGTAACTCCTTTGATTCTTAAATGTATCAAGAACAACCTCTCTAATCACGCACTCCTTACAATTGGGCCCAAAACCGCATCCTCGAGGATCGTCCATGGAATGGAGGCAGCGAAGTGCCTCCCCACCTCTAAGCCCCTCCATCTCCTCAATCGAACGGCCTGTAAATTGAACCACTGCATTGTTTACTTTCTTAACCCTCCTCTCCTGATCCAGAAGGACCATCAGGATGGGGACATTCTGATAAATCGCCGAAAGTTCAGTAAAAGCCTTCCGTAATTCCTCCTCCGCTCGCTTCCGATCAGAAATATCCACAGCCACACCCCTAAGACCCACTGTATCCCCATCTCTAAAAATAGGAGCAACATGGATGAGAGCAGGAAATGTCGTGCCATCCTTACATCTCAAAGTAAATTCATCCCTTGTCTTTTCTGACGTAAGGGCCTTTAAAAAGGCCTCTTTAGCCCTCTCAGTCTCCTCAGGGATAACGACATCCATCACATTTAAACCCTCAAGAAGATCCTCCTCCCTGTAACCCAGGTGATCAAAAGCCCACTGATTGGCAAAAGTAATCTTCCCTTCTCTATCTGTCTCAAAGACAACCTCTGGCAGAAGATTGGCAAGCTCCCGATACCTCTGCTCACTCTCCCGAAGCCTCTCCTCTGAAGCCCTCCGCTCCTCCTCCCTCCTCTCAAGTGACTCAGCCATCTCGTCAAAAGTCCGGGCAAGATGACTTAGCTCACCTTTGCCGTAAGGTGTTCTGGTCCGAGCTGAAAAATCCCCTCTCCCCAATCTTTTCACTGCGTCCAGCACGGGGGTAAGCTTTTTTAAAAGGATGAGATCCCCTCCGATACCCACAGAAAGGAGAAAGACTACCCCCAATAAGGAAAGAAAGAGAAGACCCCGCTTCCACACCTGATCCACTTCTGAAAAGACCGCCTCTTTTGGAATTCCCACACTCAAAAATATTTTATCCGAACGACTCTCTTCACACCCAAAAGAGGTAAAGGCGTAAAGCCTCCTTACTCCATCAATCCCCGTAACCTCTACTGTCCCTTCCTCAGAAAACGAACCTTTCCCAAAAGAAATCTCAGGGATGGGTTTCCCAACCCACCTCTCCCCATCAGGAAACCTCGCTAAAATGGTGCCATTCCTATCAATCAGAGTCACCACTGAACCTGAAGGTAATCGGGCTTCCGAGGTAAGCTGTGAAAGCCAGTTCAGATCCAGAGCAACATAGAGTACCCCCGTTACCTTATTATCACGTAAAATCGGATAACCTAAATTGATTGCAGGTTTCCCTGTTACACGCCCGACCTGATATTCACCGATCGAAAACTTACGAGTCTGAATCACCCTCTTAAAATAATCACGATCCCCTGCATAAACCGGTTTCTCAAACGGAAGACCACTCGCCAATAAATAACCATCCGGACCTAAAATCCCTATATTAAGATAATAAGGATACACCTTCAGAAGTTGATCAAAAAGACGGGAACAGGCCCGGAAGTCTCCCTCACGGACCTCCCGAAGCTGTGAGAGAACAATAAGAAGTTGATGAGCAGCCTGAACCAATTGCCTCTGTCTCTCAGAGGTATAACGGGCAATCCTTAAGGCCTCTTCTCTGGCCCTCTCAGAAAGAAACCTCCTCTGCTCGAGACCGAAATAAAGCACAATCCCGAGGGAAGGAATAATAACAAAAAGGATAAGAAGGGTCAGTCGAAAACGAAGACTATAAAAAAACCGAGACATCACTCTCTCCTCTCCCAAGCACCATCATTCCTACAACCACTTTTCAGGAACCGATTCAACTCGGAACGTAATACCCTCCAGCCATTTCCTACCTTTGTGGCATTGATCCTCCCGAGCCGAATACACTTAAAATAGGTGGGCCTCGAAATCTTAAGATACCTCACCGCCTCCCTCGTGGTTAAGACCTCGTCATGGCCATTTCGTTCCATCACAGTCCTTCTCCGAGTTTATTTCGATTTTAGAAATCTTTTCCAATTATTCCTGATTTTTACAGGAGCAAGATATATGCCAATAGAAATTAAAAGGAAGGAAATACGAATCTAAGTAGCTAATTTAGTAAGATTTTATTTTTTATCTACAATTGATCGATGAATGGAAAAAAGGGGGTTCTTTTATAAAAAATGATTTTTTCTGTTCAAAAATGTAAGATAGGATCCAGGGCATCACCCCAGGTGAACACATCTAATCCTCTGAGGATTCCTCTGCCAAACTCCACCATGGTTTGTGCAGCAATCATCAATCCTTCTCTGAGATAAATCCCATCGATACCAGGGACAGCATAGGAATAAAAAAGAACATTACGCGTCTCTTCCCTCACCTTTGTTTTCTCATCTGCCCCCTGACATAACACACAGATAATGTCCTTTTTATCCCTGAGTACGATCTCCCCCTCCTTCGTTATGAATCTGCGGCCCCCATGCCCATA
>CALIBK010000019.1 GCA_938045955.1 uncultured bacterium
ACTTGCGGAGAACTTCCTACAATACGGTGTTGGGCTTTTTAACTTCAATGAAAAGCTTGAGGGTGGATATACAGCATCAAATGTGCTTCAAGAAGAGGAAATAGAAGGTATCCCTCCCATATTCGTGGTCCGAAAACCTTCAATGAAGGAAAAAGGACCTGCCAGGGAGCATCCAACTGTCAAACCCCTTGCCCTCCTTAGGTTTCTCATACGCCTCACCACCAAACCGCAAGCTTTGGTACTTGACCCATTCCTAGGCTCTGGGAGCACCGCATTGGCCGCAAAGCTAGAGGATAGGCAATACATCGGCTTCGAAATAAACGCTGAATATATCGCAATAGCTCGGCAGAGGCTGAAGGAGATGGACAGCCTTTTCCAAAAGGGCGAATCGTGATAACTTCTTCCCTTCAGAGTAAGGCTATGGAATATGGGTTTTCGCTGGAACTCCACTTCGAGGTATTCGCCGATGCTTTCACATCTCAGTAAACCACCCCACGGTTAAAGCTGGGGGCTTTCCGAAGGAAGACGATGAAAAGGGGACACCGTACTGCAGATTACCAATGAGAAAAGGTATCATGCTGTTGGTGTAGGATGCTTACCATGAATCTGAGCTTTGCCCCAATAGCTTTAGGGCCGGTTTTTTGGCTTCTCCTAGGCCTTTCCGTATACACTCTTTACCTCGTCCTTTATGCCACCCTCCTCCTGCGCCGAGAAGGACGCGTAGAGGAAGGTCTTTTGTACCGATTGGAAGGACTGGCCCAGCTGGCCCCCCTCCTGGGCCTCTTGGGTACCACATGGGGCATGGTCCAGGCCTTCCTGGCCCTTTCCGGCCAAGGCGACCCCCAGGGGTTGGCCAAGGGCATCGCCGAGGCCTTGGTGAATACGGGCATGGGGCTTTTGGTGGCCGTGGTGGCCTACGGGGGGCGGGTATTCCTGGGGGGTAGGAGGTGAGACCCTTAAACCTCATCCCCCTCATTGACCTCTTCCTCCTCGTGGCCCTTTTTGGCCTCATGCTAGCCCGCTTCCCCGAGAGCCTTTCCGTAGGCACGGAGCGGGAGCGGGCCCTGGAGGTGGAGCTTCCCCAAGGGGAGGGAAGGCCGGGAAGTGGGCTGGTGCTGGTGGAGCTGGACCGGGAGGGGAGGCTGGCCCTGAACGGCAGGCCCTTGACTTCCCCCGCGCAATTGGAGAGGGCGCTAAAGGCCATGGGCCTCTCAGGTAGGTCTGTTCGCCTGGAGGCCGATGTCCAGGTATCTCACGGACAGGTGGTAGCGGTGATGGAGGCGGTGCGCCGTGCCGGTGGAGAGAAGCTTCAGGTGGCAGTTAAGCGATAGGCAAAAGGCTTTTGTCGTCTCCCTGGGTCTCCATGTTCTGGTGCTAGGGGGATTATCTTTCCTGTCCCATAGGCCAAAAGATGAGTTTGCTGTGTTCTATAGTGTAAACCTGTCCGTGGACGAGGTAGAGACGGAGAAGATTTCTATCGTCCCCCCAGCTTCCATTTCCAAGGGAGAAAAAGGGGAGAAGCTCCCGGCTTTGAAGGGGAGAAGTTCGCTTGAAGGAAATGCCAGAGGGCAAGAAAGAACATCCAAGGAAAAAGCAGATCTAACCCAAAGGTTAGAGGGGGTGAATTCTCCAGAGTTTTTCCTCCCGTCTGAAAAGGATTTACAGAGGGAGGGTTCTTTTCCGAAAAAAGAGAGAGTAAAATCTATTTCTGCGGGAGAAGCGGCCCACAGGGGGACGAATAAGCAGGATCCAATTCCTTCGAAAGTTGGGGGAGGGAGATATTTAGAAAAAGAATCTCCGATGGCTCTCCACCCTGACCAGAAGGATAGTACCTTGGATAGGGGTTATCAGGAAGAGTATCCTTCCGTAAGGGAAACTAACGGAAGTTACTTAGATATTTTACCTCGGGGAGAAGTGAACAACCCTCCAAAACTAGAGGTTTCCCACGAAAAAGGTAGGGTTGAAACCAAAGGAGAAGGGGGGTCGATCCCGGAAAGTGTCGGCATTTCTGGGATGGAAATGGAGCCAGCCCTTTTGGAAGTTCAAAAGAAAAGGGATTCAGAGAAAGAAACCATTACTCCTTTCGGAGAGCGCAAGGGGACAAGCATAAAACAAGAAGAACCTTTACCTACTTCCAAATCTAAATCCGGAGAAAGGGAATCAAAAGAATCGCCCCACCAAGGATGGGAGAATCTTAGTTCTACGTTTACCCAAGAGAAGGGGGCCCCTTCGGCTTCTTCTAAAGAGAATAGGGGCTATCCGGATCCATTGTCCCAAGAGGGTGTAGGTATTCCTTCAATAGGTATTCCTTCAAGAGGAAGCCAAGGGAAAACTGAACAAAGGGAATCGGTTCTGCTGGAAGCTAAACCCGGGGTGGGAATGGAGTCTGCACTTCCGGAAGTTCAAAAGAAAGAGAGCTTGGAAAAGGAAACTGCTAGTATCTTCGGGGTTCATAGAGGAAGAGGCATGAAGCAAGAGGAACCTTTACCTGCTTCCAGGTCCAAACCGGGAGAAAAGGAATCAAAAGAATCGCCTCACTGGGAGAAGG
>CALIBK010000020.1 GCA_938045955.1 uncultured bacterium
AATTTTTTGTGCTTTGATATGTTGCTGTCCTTCTTCTAAGGTTTGAAGGAGTGGCAAGAAGTTTTCAGCTTGTTAATATTTTCCCATATTTTACCGTTCTCGAATTTTTGATGGTCTCCGTCATTTCGAGGTTGGGTAAAGGGACGGACTTCTACTCTTCCATACGCCGGGATCGAAAGGTCATCGCAGAAGCACTGGAGGTGGCTCGGCTTTTCGGATTAGAGGAAAAAAAGGATATTCTCGCAAAGAATTTACCACAGGGAGACAAAAAAATGCTCGATGTTGCTTCTGCATTTGCTTTGCATCCGGAAGTTATTCTTCTGGACGAACCAACAAGTGGTGTAAGTACGAGTGAAAAGAATAGAATCATGGAGACTCTCATTAAAGCCTCAAAAGAGATAGGCATTAAGTCAATCGTTCAAGTTGAACATGATATGGATATTGTCTTCTCTTTTTCCGATCGAATTATCGCTCTACATCAGGGGAAGGTTCTTTTCGACGGGACTCCGTCCGAGATTGAAAAAAATGAAGAGGTAGTTTGCACCGTAATGGGACAAAAGGAATGCTTCAAAATCTTTAGCTCATTAATGCGCGAAAAGGATTGAAAAGGGCAGTGGGGGATGATGCTTGAGTTAAAAGATATAAATGTCTTTATCAAATCCAGTCATATTTTACGAGATGTTAGTATGGAAGTAGACGAGGGAGAAGTGGTGTGTCTCATCGGAAGAAACGGTGCGGGCAAATCGACCACCTTAAGGAGCATTATGGGATTTTTAAAACCTGAGACTGGAAGCATAAAGTTTATGGGAAAGGACATTATAGGACTCCCTCCTCACGAAATTGCCTTATTGGGGATAGGCTTCGCTCCTGAGGAAAGTGAAATTTTCGCCGATCTGACTACCTTTGAAAATATAGAAATCGCCACTTGGACTCGAAAAACAACTCGGACAGCTGAGGAACGAATCAAGCTGGCCTATTCCGTATTTCCTTCACTCGAAAGATACAAGGGAAGGAAAGGGACAGAAATAAGTGGTGGGGAGAGAAAAATGCTGTCTATCGCAAGGGCATTAGCTATGGATCCATATCTACTATTACTCGATGAATCCTTTGAAGGGCTTTCACCTGCTATCATCCCTCAGATCGCCTCAAGCATTCACCAAATCGCAAAAATGGGCCATTCTATTCTTCTCGCCGAATCGAACATTTATCATGTGCCCGATTTTATAGATAGACTTTACATAATTGAAAGAGGAGAAATCATCTTTTCTGGAAAACCTGAAGAATTAAAACACGATAGAGCGGTTTTAAGAATTGTGGCCGGAGCTGCTTAACACTTTTGTAATTCCATATGAATGTCAAAAGGGATAGACACTTAAGTCCCAATGGTAAAGGAGTAACATATGAAAGGAATGAGTCCGCGAGAAAGGGTCCTCACAGCTCTTCAAAGGGGAATCCCTGATAAAGTTCCCTGGATAGAGAATGACGTTGAGGAAGGGCTTCAGGAAAAGATCATGGGAACCACGGAATTTACCCCTGGAGAGCTTTGTGAAAAATTGGGGATGGATGGGTTTGGTTATCATTTCCCTATGGGTGGAAAAGCGACGGCAGGACAAGCACTCCAAGCGGCCGAAGGTTTTAAAGAAGCATACTATTATCCCCAAAAGGTGACTTTTGATTTCGTCCCCCCCTGGATTGCGGAGATGGGAGTTATTCCTGAAACAGGCCGAACTTACATCAAAAAAGGGCTTCTCACCACCAAAGAATCTCTTAAATTATTTGACGAATTTCTCCCTGATCCCGATCATCCTGAAAGATACGAGCGAGTAGCGAAATGGCTTGCCCAATATAAAAGGGATTATGCCGTTTTTGCAAGAATTCGATTAGGCTCCGCTTCAATGCTTGAAAGTATGGGAATTATCGAATTCGCCTATAATGTTTATGATAACCCTGACCTTGTAAAAGAGATCCATCGTAGATTCTCCGAATGGTCAGCACGAGTGGTGGAACATCTGAATCAAATGGATTTCGATTTCTTCTGGGCTAACGATGACCTGGCGGACACAAAATCACCATGGATGAGTCGAGAGATGTTTCAAGAATTCTTTCTTCCGTACCAGCAAATCGTAGCAAAGGCGATCAAGAAGCCGTGGATCTTTCACAGCGATGGAAACATCCTGCCTTTGCTCGATGATCTACTCACCCTGGGGATGAACGGGATTCATCCAATCCAACCAGCAGCCATGGACATTAAAGAGATAAAAGCAAAATATGGGAGCCGAGTCTGTATTGCAGGCAATATTGACCTAGACTATACACTCACTCTTGGTTCGCCTGAAGAGGTTGAAAAGGAGGTAAAAGAAAGGATTGCTACAGTGGGGCCTGGAGGGGGGTATATCATTACAAGTGCAAACAGTCTCACGGATTATTGCAAGGTGGAAAATGTATGGGCTATGGCCAAGGCCATTAAAAAATATGGAAGATATCCATTAGATCTGAATTTATGAATATTGATAACAACAGGAAACAAGGAATGATTGATAAAGAAAAATTCTATTTGATTCTCTCCCAGGGGAGGGTTGAGGAGATAAAAAAACTCACCCAGGAATCTTTAGATGCAGGGATCCCGGCAGAAATTATTTTAAAAGAAGGGCTTATTCAAGCAATGGATCGAGTAGGTGTCAGATTTAAAAATGGAGAGGTCTATATTCCCGAAGTCCTCATTGCTGCAAGGGCGATGCATGCAGGAATGGCAGTCCTTAAACCCATTCTCTCTAAATCTGCAAC
>CALIBK010000021.1 GCA_938045955.1 uncultured bacterium
CCTCTACTTTCATTACTTTTTTACCACTCAAACCCTCTCTTTAAAATCTCTCAAACAACATATTCCTCCACCAACACTACGATCTTTCTCGTGGATAGAAAATATTCCTAAAAAGGAGACCCAAAAGTGATAGACGGTCAGCCAAATTTTCTCTTGACAAAAGAGAAACA
Source organism: uncultured bacterium (assembly GCA_938045955.1). Lineage (GTDB taxonomy): Bacteria > Desulfobacterota > BSN033 > BSN033 > UBA1163 > CALIBK01. The sequence goes on from CALIBK010000021.1 coordinate 171, forward strand.
ATCTTGTAGGTTTATCGAGAACAAGAAATTTTTCACAAATTAACCCGGGAGTAATGGAATGAGGGTGAGAATATGTTAGTTGAATATTTCACTATAGGAATTTTTATTGCAATTGCCATTGCATTCGCCTGTTTTGCTGTCCTTGCCTCCCATTTTTTAGGTCAAAGAAAACCAAGCGCCATCAAGCAGGCTCCTTATGAATGTGGAATGACTACCGTGGGTTCAAGTTTTCGAAGAGTGCCCATCAAATATTATATCATCGCCATGCTTTTTCTCATTTTCGACATCGAAGTGGTCTTTCTCTATCCCTGGGCAGTCGTTTTTAAAGAATATAGAGTCTTTGCATTTGTTTCGATGGCCGTCTTTTTAGGTATATTGATTCTTGCCTATATCTATATCTGGAAAAAAGGAGCGCTGGAATGGGAATAGAAAGCTACCTTGAAAAAACGCCTTTTCTCCCTCTCTTGGATAAAGTGGTCAATTGGGGCCGAAAGTACTCCATCTGGCCTGTCACTTTTGGTCTGGCTTGATGTGCTCTGGAGATGATGGTCGCCAGTATGGCGACCTGGGACATTGCCCGGTTCGGTTCAGAGGTCTTTCGCCCCTCTCCACGCCAGGCCGATCTTATGATTGTCGCAGGTACGCTCACCAAAAAGATGGCCCCCATGGTCAAGCGGATTTATGAACAGATGCCCGAACCCAAGTGGGTCATCGCCTATGGGGCCTGTGCCTGTTCAGGGGGAATCTTTAAAACCTATAATGTGGTGCAGGGAGTGGATCAGATTCTTCCTGTGGACTTCTATGTGCCTGGATGTCCTCCAAAACCAGAGGCGTTGCTTGCGGCCCTGGTAAAACTTCAGAAGAAGATTGAGGGGGAATCCCTCAAGGATCGTAAAGATGTTCGAAGCACCCTGGAAATCAAGGAGTAATTTATGAGCGATCTTTATCTTGCAGTCAACAGATTAAAAGAGAAGTTCCCGGATTCTATTCTGGAGGTAGTAACCTTTCGAGGAGAGATCACTGCGAAGGTAACGAAAAAGGATATCTATGAGATCTGTCAGTTTCTCTACTCAGACCCTGAACTCCAGTATCATATGTTAACGGATCTCTGTGGGGTGGATTATTTTCCAGAAACTCCTCGATTCGAAATCGTCTATCTTCTCCACTCTTTTAAACTCAATCACCGGTTGAGATTGAAGATAAGGATCAATGAGGGGGAGTCGGTTTCAAGTGTAGAATCTATCTGGAAGGCAGCCAACTGGTTGGAAAGGGAGGTCTACGACCTTTTTGGAATTAAATTTGAGAACCATCCTGATCTGAGGAGGATTCTCCTCTGGGATGGATATGAGGGGCACCCTTTAAGAAAGGACTTTCCGGTAGAAGGGCCGGACTTCGATAAACCTTATGTACCCGAGGTCTGAAATGGCAGAGACACGATGGATGACCATTAATATGGGTCCCCAGCACCCTGCAACCCACGGGGTGTTGAGACTTGTGTTGGAACTGGATGGAGAGATCATAGTGAAGGCAATCCCTCATATCGGACACCTCCACCGTGGAGTCGAGAAACTGGCTGAGAATAGAACCTATCATCAGGTCATTCCTTTAACCGATCGTCTGGATTATACCAATGCCATGGGGAATAATTTGGCTTACGTATTAGCCGTGGAAAAACTCCTGGGAATCGAGGTTCCCAAGAGGGCTCAGTACCTGAGAGTGATGATGGCTGAGCTTCAGAGGATTGCGGCCCACCTCATCTGGTTGGGAACCCATGTGCTCGATATTGGAGCGACCACCCCTATCTTTTATACCTTTCGGGAAAGGGAAGAGGTCCTGAGGATCTTCGAAGAGGTGGCAGGAGGAAGACTCACTCCCACCTATTTAAGAATTGGTGGGGTGGCAAAGGATCTTCCCGAAGGGATTGATGAAAAGATCAGGGATTTTGTGAAGGTCTTCCCCCAGAGGATCAATGAGTATGAAACATTGCTCACTCAGAATATTATCTGGTTAAAACGTACCAAAGAGGTTGGAGTAATCTCTAAAGAGGATGCTATTAACTGGGGAGTGACAGGTCCTACCCTTCGAGGCTCAGGGGTGAAATGGGATGTGCGAAAGGCATTTCCCTATTCGAGTTATGACGAATTTGAATTTGATATCCCGGTAGGGACGGTGGGGGATGTCTATGATCGATACATTGTTCGTCTCCGGGAGATGGAATGGTCAAATTCCATAGTCAGACAGGCTTTAGATCGATTACCGAAGGGGCCCATTCTTGCGGATGATCCCCGCGTGGTTTTACCCAATAAAGAGATGGTCCTTACGGATATTGCCTCCCTCATCCGGCAATTTAAGATCGTCTCCGAAGGATTCAAGCCTCCCAAAGGAGAGGTCTATGCCTCTGTAGAGGCAGCCAAAGGGGAGCTGGGATTCTATATCATCAGTGATGGTTCTAATCGTCCCTTTCGTCTAAGAATTCGACCTCCTTCGTTTTTAAATCTTGGGGCTCTGCCCAGGATGATCGAAGGAAGTTTGATCGCAGATGTGATTTCAACGATTGGCAGTATTGATATCGTTTTAGGAGAGATCGATCGATAGATTTTAAATTCGAAATTCGAAGGGCGAAACGTGGAATAGTAGCCAGTTTGGTTTTTTGATTTCAGTTTCGGATTTCGAATTTATTCAAATAGAGGGGTTGTTATGACGGGCATTTTATTCAGCAGTTGGGGCGGGCTGGTCGTAGACAATCGGGGAAAATCCGAAGACCAATGGCAGGGGGTTCCGAATCTCAGTCTTCCGGAAGAATTCGATAAAGAAAAAAAGATCAGAGCCTTTGTGGGTTGGGATGGAATTGCCATCCGAGATCCCCAGGTAAACATTGTGGACCTGATTCGGGCCTATATGGAAGCCGTCCAAAAGGAATCCTGTGGAAAGTGTACACCCTGTCGGGTTGGAACAAGGATTCTCTCTTCTATTCTTAATCGAATCTCTGATGGGGAAGGGAGAACAGAGGATTTAGGCCAGTTAAGGGGATTGGCTGAGGTCATCTCAAAGAGTTCGAAATGCAATTTAGGTCAAACAGGTCCCCGACCCTTGCTCCACGCCCTGGAGCATTTTCAGAGTCAATTTTTGGAGGCTATCCATTCTAAGAGAAAGATTCCTCGAGAAGAGTATAAGATGAAGGTAACAGTTCCTTGCGAGAGTGCCTGTCCCTCTCATCTTCCCGTTCATCGATATATCGAGTTGATCAAAGAGGGGAGATTTTTGGAGTCCTTAGCTGCTATACGGGAGGCGACCTGCCTTCCAGGAGTGCTCGGCAGGGTTTGTATTCGACCCTGTGAAGATAACTGTAGACGCCAGAATGTGGATGAGTGTCTCTCCATTAAATGGCTGAAACGATTTGTGGCAGACTACGAGATTGAGAAACGAAGAACACCTTCTATTAAAAAAGAGGCTCCCAAGTCCGAAAAAGTGGCCATTATTGGGGCAGGACCTGCGGGTCTTTCCTGTGCCTACTATCTTGCTCTAAAAGGATATTCCGTAACGATTTTTGAAAGATTAGGAGAGCCCGGTGGAATGGCCGCAGTTGGGATTCCAGACTATCGTCTCCCGAGAGAGATCTTAAGAAGGGAAGTCAAGATTATTGAAGATCTGGGGGTTGAAATTAAATACCACACACAAGTTGGAAAGGATATTACCCTCTCTCAGATCTTTGAACAGGGCTACAAGGCCCTCTTCATCGCTGTAGGGGCTCAAACCAATACCCCCATGGGAGTGGAGGGGGAGGATAAGGGATATAAAGGATTTATTCCCGGTGTGTTCTATCTTTTAGAGATTAATTTAGGGAGAGATCCCTATCCAGAAGGAGAGAAGGTGGTCGTCGTTGGAGGAGGAAATGTGGCCATTGACTGCGTCCGATCCTCCTTCAGAATTGGGAAACGAGACGTCAATCTGGTCTATCGCCGGACAAAGAAAGAAATGCCTGCCGATCGGGTAGAGATTCATGATGCAGAAGAAGAGGGAGTAAAATTCCATTATCTCTGTAATCCTGTGCGAATCATTGCTAAAGACAACAAGGTAGTAGGGGTAGAGTGTATCCGGATGGAATTGGGAGAACCGGATGAAAGTGGAAGGCGAAGGCCTGTTCCCCTTAAAGGTTCCGAATTCTTCATCGAAACCGATATCCTCATTCCTGCAATTGGACAGGCGATCGATCTCTCCTTCCTTGAAGAGAAGGATGGGATTAAGACGACCAGGAGATCAACGATTGCGGTGGATGAAAAGACATTTATGACCAGCCGTCCAGGGGTTTTTTCAGCGGGAGATTGTGTCACAGGACCAGATGTCCTGGTCCGTGCCGCTGGCCATGGAAAGCGTGCTGCCGAAAAGATTGATCTTTTCCTGAGAGGACTGGAGGTGAAGGAGTCCGAGGAGGAACGTCTGGAAGCCTTGATGGAGAAAATCAAGGTCTATAACAAAGAAGAAAAAATCGGTCTCCCAGGAGGCCAGAAAAGGGCAACTCTTCCGATGCTCCCTCCAGAGACGAGAAAATGGACCTTTGATGAAGTTGAATCGGGATTTACGATTCCCGTGGCCCAGAAGGAAGCAGAGCGGTGTCTCCGCTGTGTCAGAGTGGGGCTATTCGCCGTATAAATATTTACTCATTATTTTTCGGTGGAGTTGGGTAGGATGTTAAAACTGACAATCGATGGGAAGGAGATCGAAGCAAGGGAGAATCAAACCATCCTGGAGGTAGCGAAGGAGAATGGAATCTATATTCCATCTCTCTGTTACCATCCCAAACTTAGTTTAATCAAATCCTGCAGGGTCTGTTTGGTCGATGTGGAAGGGTATGAGATGCCTGTCGCCTCCTGTGCGACACCCGTGCTCGAAGGAATGATCATCCACACAAAGACTGAACGGGTAGAAAAGATGAGGCATGAGGCATTGAAACTATTGCTCGTCAATCATCCTCTGGACTGTCCGATCTGCGATGCCGGAGGGGAATGCATGCTTCAGAATCGGGTCTACGACTTTGGCATTGAGCGGAATGAATACCCTCCCGAGCCGGTGGAGAAGCCCTCAGCAGAATACGGAACCCCCCTGATTCGAAAATGGCCTGATCGATGTGTCATGTGTCTTCGATGCGTTCATGCCTGTATCGATGTTCCCGGGGCAGATGTTTTAGAGGTGGCTGAACATGGATTTACTTCTTTTATACAAGCTGCCCGAAAAGAGAACTGCATCTCCTGTGGTGAATGTCTTCACGTATGCCCTGTGGGTGCATTGACGGAAAATTTAAGCAAAATAAAAGGGAGAATTTGGCAACTTGAAAGGGTTCAGACGACCTGTACCTTCTGTGGATGTGGATGTCAATTAGAGCTCAACACCCTCCGGAAACAAAGGGTGGTGAAGGTGACGACCAAAGGAGAGACCGGGGTCAATCAGGGAAGCCTCTGTGTCCGGGGGAGATTTGGTTACGATTTCATTCATCACCCGGAGAGACTTCAAAAACCTCTGGTAAAGAAGTCTGGTCTCTTTGTAGAGACCACTTGGGAAGAGGCCTTAGACCTGATCGCTACCAGGTTGAAGGAGATAAAAGAGAAATATGGCCCTCAAAGTATCGGGGGAATCTCTTCGGCCAGGGCTACCAATGAAGAGAATTATCTCTTTCAGAAATGGATGAGGGCCTGCATAGGGACGAATCATATTGACAATGGCGTTCGCCTCTCGAGTGGCCCTGCCTTCTATGGGATGATGGAGGGTCTTGGAATTGGGGCGATGACCCATTCGTTTGAAGAGGTGAAGGAGGCGGACCTTCTTCTTGTCATAGGGACCGATGTCTATGACGATCATCTCATCTTCAGCAACCAGATGAGAAAAGCAATTCGCTTTAACGGGGCCAGGGTGATCTCCATCGATCCACGGAGAACTCAATGGGAAAAGTGGGCCGATCTCTGGTTAAGACCTGCTCCTGGGACGGACCTCTTTTTGATCAATGGATTGATTCGCCTTCTGATTAAAGAAGGAGTTGTGTTAAAAGAATATATCGAATCCAGAACTGAAGGGTTTGAGGAACTTCGAGCTTCTGTGGAGAGGTTTACCCCTGAAACCATTCAGGAGACGACGGGAATTCCTCCTGAAGATCTCCAAAGACTGGTTCGTCTCTACCGGAGTGCCAGGCGGAGAGCAATCATCTTTGGTTCAGGACTCATTCAGCATCATAATGGTGAGGAGATGGTTCGAGCCCTCTGTAATCTTGCCCTTCTGACCGGAGAAGACGAGGAAGGAGGGGGAGGCCTCTATCCAATGCTTGCCCAGAGCAATGCTCAGGGAGCCCTCGATATGGGTGCTCTTTCTGAGTTTTTACCGGGGCGTATAAGAGTGGATGATCCAAGGGGGCGAAGGCTCTTTGAAGGGGCCTGGGAAAGGGAGATCTCCCCCAAACCCGGATTAACCTATCTTGAACTCTTCGATCAACTCCCGGAGGGAAAGATAAAGGCCCTTTATGTCTTCGGAGAGGATCCATTTATTACTCTTCCAAACCTGGAACGGCTCCGAATAGGGCTAAACCGGTTAGAGTTTTTGGTCGTCCAGGATCTCTTTATGACCCATATCGGAAACTACGCCCATGTGATCCTTCCCGGAACAAGCTTTGCGGAGAAGAATGGGACATTCACCAGTATGGAACGAAGAGTCCAGAGGGTGAGGCAGGCCATCTTTCCCGTAGGAGAGTCGAAACCTGAGTGGGAGGTCTTTTGTGAACTCTCAGGAAGAATGGGTTATCCGATGAGTTACAGGAGTCCATCCGATATTATGGAGGAGATCTCCTCTCTGGTTCCCTTTTATTCGAATATGAATTATTCTCGGTTGGAGCAAGGAGGGATTCAATGGCCCCTAACCCGAGGGAGGAGAAAGAGATTCATTCCTGCAGAACCCAAAAAGCCTATGGAAACTCCTAATGAAGAGTACCCCCTGTGGATCATTCCAAGGGGATTTCATTATCACTATGGTGTGGGAACAACTACTAAAAGAGCGATGGGGCTTGGAAAAGTCTTTCAAGAAACAAGAATCGAGATTCATCCAGAGGATGCCTCAAAAGCACAGCTGCTGGAGGGAGAGCCGGTGAGGGTGATTTCACCCAGAGGTGAGGTGGAGACGGTGTGCCATATCTCAGAGGATCTTCCGAAAGGGGTTGCTTACTTTGCGACCTCTTTCTTCCCCGTTTTTGTGAACAACCTTCTCACCTCTGCCTATGATTCCAGATTCCCTATTCCTGTTTATAAGGCCTTTATCGGGAGAATCGAGAAGCATTAAAGTCCACGGACGTTTTTGAGGGGAGAGAAGGAATGCAGGTTTTGTATCTTCTCATCGAGATGATCGTGAAATGTGTGGTGGTCTTCGCCTGTCTGATGATCTGTGTCGCTTACCTGACCTGGCTTGAGAGAAAGGTTCTGGGTCATATTCAGATTCGTTATGGACCGAATCGATGTGGCCCTTATGGACTCCTCCAACCTTTTTCCGATGCCATCAAGGCGTTTTTTAAAGAGGATCTTATTCCTGGGCGTGCCGATAAACCCGTCTTTGTCCTTGCTCCCATGATCTCCATCATTTCGGCGATCAGTCTTTTTGCCGTCATCCCCTTTGGAAATCAATTCACCATTCCAGGAACAGATTGGGTGGTGAAACTCCGGATCGCCGATGTGGATATAGGGCTTCTCTATGTGTTTGCCCTGGCCTCCATAGGAGAGTTTGGAATCATCCTGGGAGGGTGGGCCTCAGGAAATAAGTACGGTTTAACCGGATCCCTTCGAGCCGCAGCGCAGATGATCAGCTACGAGGTAGCCCTTGGCCTTTCGATTCTTGGTATTATTATTCTCTCTCAGACCCTGAGGCTCACTGAGATTGTTCATCAACAGGCTGGAGGGTTTTGGAATTGGAATGTGTGGTATCAGCCTATGGCTTTTATTCTCTATCTCATCTGTGGCTTGGCAGAGATCAACCGGACTCCTTTTGACATGCCAGAGGCTGAGTCAGAACTCGCCTGTGGATTTAATATTGAATACAGCAGTATGAAATTTGCCCTCTTTTTCATGGCAGAGTATGCCCATATGGTGACCATGGGGGCCCTGGCCGTGACCCTCTTCTGGGGAGGATGGCAACCCCCATTCCCCTTTCTCAGTTTTATTCCAGGAGTCGTCTGGTTCAGCGCGAAACTCTTTGTCTTCCTGTTCTTTTTCATCTGGCAGAGGGGAACCTTTCCAAGGCTTCGTTATGATCAGATCATGAAGTTTGGATGGAAGGTGATGGTACCGCTGGCCCTGGCCAATCTCCTGATTACGGGGTTGGTGGTTTCCTTGAAAGGATAAGGGGTAGAGAAAATGATCATTCCACTGTTAAAAGGTCTTGGACTTACCTTGAGTCGGTTTTTTTCTAAACCCATAACATATCAGTATCCTGAGGAGAAGGTCCCTCCAGCCAAACACTGGAGAGGCATTCAATACTTTGAGAAGAATGAGCAGGGGAGGATGAGATGCGTGGCCTGCGGGCTATGCATGGCTGTCTGCCCATCCCAGTGTATCTACATCGAGACCGGAGAGGATGAACAATTCGGGAGATATCCCATTCGATATGAACTGGATGCCTCCAGATGTATCTTTTGTGGCTATTGTGAGGAGGCCTGTCCAGTCAAAGCGATCTTTATGGGAAAGAATTACGAATGGGTCGAGAACAATCGAAGGACCTACCTGATGAACACCGAAAAGCTTCTCGAGGAGAAGAAGAATAACCCTTAATCGAAGAGGAAAGCTCGGAGTCAAACATGGAAACGATCGGAACAATCCTTCAATGGTTGATCTTCTTAGGGATGGCTTTTACGTCCATCCTTGCCTCTGTGCTCTTAATTACAAGAAAGAATCCAATTCATAGTGCCCTTTTTCTGATCTTGAATTTTCTCTGTGTCGCTGTCATCTATTTACTTCTTTACAGTCAGTTCATCGCAATCATTCAGGTGCTCGTCTATGCCGGGGCCATTGTGATGCTCATCGTCTTCGTGATCATGCTTCTTGATCTGGAAGAAGAACTTCGATCCAGGCTCAAGCTCTTCTACTCAAAAGTCATTGGAAGTGTCCTGGCCGTTCTTTTTCTATTCGGGCTCATTTACGGACTGGTCGCCACTTCCCCTACCGGAAAAACCGGTTCTTATACTGCGGAGAAGATGAGTGCTAATGTGAAAGCGGTGGGGGAAGCTCTCTTTAATCAGTATCTCTTCCCCTTTGAGGTCGTATCGATCTTGTTGGTGGTAGCCATTATTGGAGCCGTCATCCTGAGTAAAAGGAAGTTATCTTAAAATGAAGAATGATTAGACAAGGAGTCAAACCATGATCCTACCGCCTGTTCCACCGGCATTCTATCTGGTTTTAAGCGGGATTCTATTTACCATAGGGGTGATCGGAGCCCTAACCCGACGAAATGCCATTGTGGTATTCATGTGCATTGAATTAATGCTAAATTCTGTGAATCTTTCATTCATTACCTTCTCCCGTTTCCTTCAGTCGATTGAGGGGGTACTCTTTGCCTTTTTTATCATTGCTGTGGCAGCTGCAGAGGCTGCTGTGGGGCTGGCAATTTTTGTAATGCTTTACCGTTCAAAGGAAACGATCAATGTGGATGAAGTGAATCTGTTGAAGTGGTGAATTAATCATGAAAGGGATCAGGGGGTCAAGGATTCAAGGGGTCGAGTGAAAATTTTAAAAACCCTAGAACCCATGAACCCTCGGATCCTGGAACCCTATTTAGTCTAAAAGGAGTCTTTCATGTTCGATATTGTGTGGTTGGTTCCTCTATTTCCCGCAATCGGATTTATCCTGAACGGTCTCTTCGGAAGAGCTCTGGGAAAGAAGGCAGTGAGCTGGATCGGACCATCCGCGATTGGCCTTGCTTTTTTAACGTCGATTCTCATCTTCTTTGAACTTTTGAAGAAGCCTCCTTCCGAACGTTTCTTTGAAAGGATCATCTTCGACTGGGTCGTTTCAGGATCTTTTCATACGGTGATCGGTTATCAGATTGACCCTCTCTCAATCCTGATGGCCCTCGTCGTCACAGGGGTCAGCTTCTTCATCCACATTTACTCGGTAGGCTATATGCATGAGGACCCGGGATATATTCGTTATTTTGCCTATCTTAACCTCTTCGTCTTTATGATGCTTAACCTTGTCCTCGCCAATAACTTCTTATTGATGTTTGTGGGCTGGGAAGGAGTGGGCCTCTGTTCCTACCTTTTGATCGGGTTCTGGTTTGAGAAGGATTCGGCTTCCAATGCTGGAAAGAAGGCCTTTGTCGTGAACCGGGTGGGGGATTTTGGTTTCCTCTTAGGGATGTTTCTCCTCTTTACGAGTTTAGGAAAGCATGGGATCTGGACTCTTGATTTCACCGAGGTCTTCGCGAATGCAAATAAACTGGATACGGTTACCGTCACAGCGATCACGATCCTCCTTTTTATCGGTGCCTGTGGGAAATCGGCTCAGATTCCCCTTTATGTCTGGCTCCCCGATGCTATGGAAGGTCCAACCCCTGTGAGTTCCCTCATCCATGCGGCGACGATGGTAACAGCGGGAGTCTACATGGTCGCCCGATGTAATGTCCTTTATAGTATGGCACCGCTCTCCATGGCCATTGTGGCCGTCATCGGTGTGGCCACCGCCATTTTTACCGCCTCTATTGGATTCTGCCAGAACGATATTAAGAAGGTCCTTGCTTACTCCACCATCAGTCAATTGGGTTACATGTTTTTAGGAGTCGGGGTGGGGGCCTATAGTGCGGGGATCTTTCACCTCATGACCCATGCCTTCTTTAAAGGTCTCCTCTTCTTGGGAGCAGGAAGTGTCATGCATGCCCTGAGCGGAGAACTCGATATGAGGAAAATGGGGGCCTTGAGAAAAAAGATTCCCATTACCTTCTGGACCTTCTTCATTGCAACCCTCGCAATTGCAGGAATTCCGGGGTTATCCGGTTTTTTTAGCAAGGATGAAATCCTCTGGCAGGCCTTCTCAAGTCCCCATGGCCATTTCGTGCTCTGGCTCGTTGCAGCGGTGGCTGCCGGGATGACGGCCTTCTATATGTTTCGGGCCGTCTTCTTAACCTTCTTCGGGGAATCCAGGGTTGATCCCCATGTGGCCCACCATATCCATGAATCCCCCAGGATCATGACCATCCCTCTGATCATTCTCGCTATCCTATCTGTGATCGGGGGGTATGTCGGAGTGCCTCATGTGCTGGGCGGGGCTAATCATATTCACGAGTTTCTTGCTCCTGTGGTGGGAGGAAGTGAGCCCGGGAAAAGCCACGCTGCACTCTCATTCGTAGCCCAGGCATGGGCCTCTGGAGGAGAGAATGGGGGCCATTCGGCAGCCCTGGAACTTCTGATGATGGTCATTTCTGTGGTCATTGCTCTCATCGGGATCGGGTTCGCCTATCTCTTCTATATTAAAAACCCGACCCTTCCAAAACTCCTGGCTGAAAGATGGAAGGGATTGTACAGGTTAGTCTACAATAAATACTATGTAGATGAAATCTATCAGGTTCTCTTCGTCAATTCTCTTAAGAAATTAGGAGTCGGGCTCTGGAGAGGGTTCGATGATTTTGTCATTGATGGAACGGTGAACGGGATCGCTATTCTCATTGGTTGGATCTCCAGTGTCATGAGAAGGGTTCAGACTGGGCTGGTCCAGAATTATGCATTTTCAATGATCGTCGGTGGATTGATCCTTCTCGTTTACTATCTCTTAAGGACCATTTTTTATTAATTTAATTTCGAACGTTTGGGTTTTCGATATCCTTACTGTTGAATTAAGTAAAATTAAATAAGGAGTTTGTTTCATGACCATCTTTGGAATACCGATTCTATCCTTACTGGTTTTCTTTCCATTATTAGGAGCCGGAGTTCTTCTCTTTATCAAAAGGGAGGAGACCCTGAGATGGGTTGCTCTGGTTTTCGCTTTCGTTGAGTTCCTCTTCTCCTTGCCCCTCTTTTTTGAATTCGATCCAACGACCGCAGCGATGCAGTTTGTTGAGGATTGGTGGTGGATAGAATCCTATGGAATCAGCTATAAACTGGGAATCGATGGAATCAGTCTCCTTCTTGTCCTTTTAACCACCTTCCTTACCGTTCTCTGTGTCCTTTGCTCCTGGACGGCCATTACCTTCCGGGTCAAGGAGTATATGATTTCTTTCCTTTTTCTGGAGACTGGAATGGTAGGGGCCCTGGTGGCTCTGGATCTCATCCTTTTTTATGTTTTCTGGGAGGTCATGCTTATTCCGATGTATCTCCTCATTGGCGTCTGGGGAGATCCAAAACGAAGAATCTATGCAGCCATTAAATTCTTCCTCTTTACGATGGCTGGAAGTGTATTGATGTTGGTGGCTATTCTGGCGCTCTACTTTATCCATCAAAAGGCCACGGGAAAAGCGACCTTCGATGTCCTTGAACTCTATAAATTTGGAGTTCCTGCAGGAACTCAATACTGGCTCTTTGCTGCCTTTGCCCTGGCCTTTGCGATCAAAGTCCCGATGTTTCCTTTCCACACCTGGTTACCGGATGCCCATACCGAGGCACCTACTGCAGGAAGTGTCATTCTGGCCGGAGTTCTGCTCAAGATGGGGACTTATGGATTTCTACGATTCGCTATTCCACTCTTTCCGAATGCGGCTTACGAACTGATGCCCCTTATTTCTGTCCTGGCCCTCATAGGAATCATTTACGGGGCTCTGGTTTCGATGGTTCAGCCCGATCTTAAACGTCTGGTCGCCTTCTCCAGCGTGAGCCATTTAGGATATGTGATGCTTGGAATGTTTGCCTTCAATACCCAAGGGATCCAGGGATCCATCTATCAGATGCTCAACCACGGAATCAGTACGGGTTCTCTCTTCTTGATTGTGGGGATGATTTACGAGCGACGTCATACTCGAATGATTGCTGAGTTTGGAGGACTCTCAAAGGTCATGCCCATCTATGCTACATTCTTTATGATTGTGACGCTTTCTTCCATAGGACTTCCCAGCACCAATGGATTTGTGGGAGAGTTTCTGATCCTCCTTGGAGCCTTTCGATCGAATCCGGTGTATGGAGTGTTAGGCGCCACGGGAGTGATCCTTGGAGCCGCTTATATGCTCTGGATGTTCCAGCGAGTGATGTTCGGAAAAATTACGAACCCAAAGAACGAGGGGCTCAAGGATCTCAATGCACGGGAGATCATCACCCTCGTTCCTATGGTGATCCTGATTTTCTTAATGGGCATCTATCCCAAACTCTTCTTCAGCAGGATGGATGCCTCGGTGGAAAAGTTTTTGAGTGATTTCAGGGGGAGAGTAGAGATGAAAGCAGACCTCCCCTCACCGAAAGTCGCAGAGATCAAAAAATAGGGTTCAAGGGATCAAGGGTTCAGGTCCCCAAGAGAATCGAAAAAGAGAGATCATTTAAGCATTCCAGGTTAACACGTGAACCCATGAACCCTCCAATCCCTGACCCCTTCATTGGAGGATTCTTTAGATGAAACTACCCGAGATTGATCTTTATCTGATTGCACCCGAGATAATTCTTACCGCCTTTGGCTTTCTGGTCCTCTTGGCCGATGTCTTCTCGCCCAGGACCGAAAAGAAAGGGTACCTTGGGATTCTGAGTTTGATCGGGATCGTGGTGGCCTTCTTCTATACCCTTCCATTGATAGGTTCCGGTAAGAGTGGGTTTGAGGGGATGTTTACAGCGGACGGATTTGCCCTCTTTCTTAAGGTCACTTTCCTGATCATCGCTTTCATCACGATCTTAATTTCTATGGGATATGCTGAACGAGAAGGGATCGCCTTTGGCGAATACTACGCTCTGATTCTTTTTTCCACCCTTGGAATGAGTCTGATGGCTTCAGGGACCCATCTGATCACCATCTTTTTAGGACTGGAAACAATGTCCATCGCCATCTATGTTCTGGCCGGAATGTTGAGGGAGGATCGAAGGTCTGTGGAATCAGCCTTTAAATACTTTCTCTTGGGAGCCTTCGCCACAGGGTTCCTTCTTTATGGGATAGCCCTTCTTTATGGAGCCACTGGTTCTCTCCAACTAAAAGAGATTGCAACCTATATCGCTTCAAAGAATCTTTTAAGAAATCCAATGTTGATGATCAGTCTTGTTTTCCTTACCATTGGGTTTGGGTTTAAAATCGCTTCGGTTCCCTTTCATATGTGGACCCCTGATGTCTATGAGGGGGCGCCCACCTCGATTACTGCTTTCATGGCGACAGGGGTAAAGGCTGCAGGTTTTGCCGCCCTGATCAGAGTCTTCTTTACGGCCCTTCCCCAGTTTCGACCAGACTGGACTTCCATCATGTGGCTCATCTCGGTGGCTACGATGACGGTGGGAAATATCGTAGCGATCTCCCAATCCAATATCAAGAGAATGCTTGCTTACTCGAGTATAGCCCATGCCGGATACATCCTGGTTGCTTTTGTGGCAGGAAACGATATAGGGATTTCAGGGATTCTTTTCTATTTAATGGCTTATGCCTTTATGAATCTTGGGGCCTTCACCTGCGTCATTCTCTTAGGGAAGAAAGGAGAAGAGAATACCCTGATTACCGATTATTCAGGGATCGGGTTCAAATATCCCTTGCTTGCGGCCTCCATGACCGTCTTTCTCCTTTCCATGGCAGGGATTCCACCCCTCGGGGGGTTCATGGCCAAGGTCTATGTATTCAGTGCAGCGGTTAAAGAGAAATTCTATTGGCTTGCCATTTTAGGAGTCCTCAACAGTGCGGTCTCTGTCTACTATTATCTTAGAGTGACTGTCCTGATGTATTTCAGGGAACCACAAAGGGAAATCACAGGACTTCAATTTTCACCTGCATCCGTCCTCGCCCTCATCATTGCATTGATCGGGACCTTTTATATGGGGCTTTTCCCTGCGAATGTCCTCTCCTTCGCCCAGAAATCCATCGTCGGCCTGATGTAACACAATAAAAACTCCAAAAGGATCTCAAAGGAACATCCAGCTTTATAAATTGAATTAAGATTAAGTCATTCAATCTTTCCCCTCCCTTACCCCACCCATTAAATAGATTGTTAAGAATCTGGTTTTTTGCTATATTTTTTTAACAAGGATAGGTAATGCCTGTCAGTAGTCCTCATCTGTTGATCTATGAATAAGGCGGTTAAAGTTCTTCAGGATGGGGAGGAGGATGTTGGAAAATTTTCATAGGGGAGGATTAAATCGATAAATGAGAACAGGTGTGGCTTATCTTCCTCTCCATGGTGGGAAGGCACCTCCCTGGCTTTTTCAGCGAATGAAAAGGCTCGCCAGGGAGATTACCCTTTTGATTGTGGATCTTTATGGAGTAGAGGAGATGCTTCGGAGGCTTGCCGATCCTTACTGGTTTCAGGCCTTCGGGTGTCTCTTAGGTTTTGATTGGCATTCGAGTGGAGTCACGACGACTGTCTGTGGAGCACTCAAGGAAGGGTTAAAGGAAATAGAGGGGGAGATAGGTCTTTATATCGCAGGTGGAAAAGGGAAGGTTTCTCGTAAGACACCCATTGAGATCGAAACCATTTGCGATCGGGACTCTATAGATGGAGCCCCTCTGATCTATGCCAGTCGAATGGCAGCAAAAGTGGACAGTGCTGCGCTCCAGGATGGGTATTCGATCTATCATCATACCTTTTTCTTTACCCCGAAGGGCCGATGGGCTGTCATTCAGCAGGGGATGAACCAAACGACCCGATTCGCGAGAAGATACCATTGGTTAAGCGAAGGATTGAAGGACTTTGTGTGCGAACCGCACTGGGCAGTCTGCTGTGATCAAAGGGGAAGGGGGCTCAATCTGGTTGCTCGGGAAAGCGCTGAATGCAGATCAGCGATCGAAGTCCTCAGTCGGGAGAAACCGGAGTCTCTTCTTCGCGAAGGAAGAAAGGCGATAGAACTTTACCTTCCAAGAGAGCATCCTATTCCTATGGAGGAGATCCGATTAGAACGACTGGAGAAAAAGTTTATCCATATCCATGAACATTCTCCGGCAAATTTTGAAGAGCTCCTCGGTCTGGAAGGGGTTGGTCCTAAAACCCTTCAAGCCTTAAGTCTTATCGCAGAGTTGATTCATGGAGCCAAACCCAGTTTCAAAGATCCCACCCGATATAGTTTTGCCCATGGAGGAAAGGATGGCCATCCCTATCCTGTCAATCGGAAAGTGTATGATCAGAGTATTGAGGTTTTGAAACAGGCGATTGAGAAATCCAGATTGGGGGATCGAGAAAAGATAGAAGCCCTTTTAAGACTCAGAGAGTTCACAGGATAAATTTCCTTTTCCGGGATCGGAGGGGGTCATGAAGAAGACGAATGCCGCAAGGCTACTTGATCAACTTCATATCCCATACCGGCTTGTCGAATATGAAGTCGACGAGTCGGATCTCAGCGCAGAAAGTGTAGCCCGGAAAGTAAATCTTCCTCTGAATCAAGTGTTTAAAACTTTGGTTGCTCGTGGGGATAAAACCGGTGTTTTTTTGGCCTGTATCCCCGGAGATGCCGAATTGGATTTGAAGGCGATGGCAAAGGTCAGCGAAAACAAGAGAGTGGATCTGGTTCCTCTGAAAGAGGTTTTTCCTCTTACCGGATATATACGGGGAGGAGTCTCTCCCATCGGAACGAAGAAGCCCTATCCTGTTTATCTGGACTCCTCTGCCTTCCAATTTCCTTTTATTTCTATAAGCGCAGGAGCCCGGGGATATCAATTCTTTATCTCCCCGGAGGACCTCAGAAAAGCGGTGAAAGCCACCTCCTGTGAAATCGCCCGAAAAAATTTTTAGTGTAATCCATCACTGATGAATGACTAATAGGCTTGACAGGGGCCACCCGTCCGCCTTCTCAGGGTTTCGGAAATACCCCTCTCAGGCCAAAATAGTTTCCACTCTTCAGTGAGAGGTTACTTTGTAGACGTGTATTTTCTTGAAAAAAGGGGAATATCGTGTTAGTTTGGGTTCAAGATGATTCAGATGTTCCATGTCTCGAAGACCTATCCAAACAAGATTGTTGCCCTTACCAACATCAATTTAGAAATTCCTTCAGGCGAGTTCGTTTTTTTATCGGGCCCCAGTGGTTCTGGGAAGAGTACCCTTCTGAGAATCCTTTTTGGGATGGAAAGGCCTACCAGTGGAGAAGTCATCATCCATGGGATGCGAATCACCCATCCTCGATTTAAGAAGATCCATCACCTGAGAAGGATCATCGGTTTTATCTCCCAGGATTTCAAACTCCTTCGGGATCGAACGGTTTGGGAGAATGTGGCCCTGGCCCTTGAGGTGGTGGGTTGCCCTCCTCAGGAGATTAAGAAGAAAGTTGGGGAGATCTTACTCCGGGTGGGACTTCAGGAACGAGGAAGAGATTCTATCCTTTCCCTCTCGGCTGGTGAACAGCAGCGGGTCATTATTGCAAGGGCCTTAGTCAATCAACCTCTTCTGATCTTAGCCGACGAACCCACAGGAATTCTGGATACCCGGATGAAAGAAGAAATGATGGGGTTATTACTGGATTTCCATCAAAATGGAACGACAATCCTTCTGGCCACGCAGGATAGGGAACTCCTTCAGAAATTTCCCTATCGGGTCATCCCGCTGCAGGGAGGGAGAAGAATGGATATAATTGAAGAAGAGGTTCAGGAAGAGGGATGAGCCAGTTTTTTCGTTATGCTCTTTTCCGTGCTTTTCGAAATATGAGGGGAAATCTCTTCCCGAATCTGACAGCCATCGGAATCATCAGCATCTCCCTGTTGCTGGCTTCCATTTTTTCACTCATTGCTTTAAATTTTTCCTATTTCCTTAAACGATGGGAAGAGAAGATTGGCGTGATCGTCTATTTAAAGAAGGAGACCTCTGTAAATGAGGTGGAAGAAGTATTGACCAGAATTCGGGAGCTCCAGGGAGTTGAATCGGTCAAATATATCTCTCCCTTTGATGCAATGGCATTCTTAGAGGATCGTTTGGGAGAGCAGAGAAGCATTCTCGATGGGATTCGGCCCAAAATTCTTCCCCCCTCCATTGAGATCGATTTAAGGAGAGAGTATCGAACCTCTGCCCAAATTAAGGAATTAATTTCCAGAATAAAAACGATCCCAAACATTGAAGAGGTTCAATACGGGCATGAATGGGTAGAGACGTTTTCCGGGCTTAACCATTTCATGCACCTCACCCAATGGGTTTTGGGGGGATTACTCCTCGCTGCTATCATCTTCATTATCTCCAATACCATTCAATTGACCATCTCTTCAAGGCGAGAAGAGATCGAAGTCATGAAAATGATGGGAGCAAGTCCGGCTTTCATTCAGATCCCCTTCTACATCGAAGGGCTGATTCAGGGTCTTCTGGGAGCAGGATTGGCGATATCTCTTCTTTTTCTTCTTTATGAGATTCTTCTGCAGAGTCTCACGCCTTTATTAAAAGGATGGATCTCTCCTATTCCAATCTTCTTTTTTTCAGGGGAGACCATCGTGGCTATCTTGGCTGGAGGAATGGTGCTCGGTCTTTTTGGAAGCTTTATTGCTTCTATGAGAGTCTTGAGATAAAATGAAAAAGTGATGAAACGCTGGGGAAACCTCCTCTGGATAGGACTTCTCATAGGGAATATCCTTCTCATGAACGTTCCTCCTTCCTTTACCACCCAGAAGGAAAGAATTGAAAAGGAGATTACCCAGAAAAAAAAGGATCTCAAGGATATAAGGAAGGAGATCTCTGAAACCCGGGAGAAGGAGAGACAGGTCCGGGGCCAGGAAACCTCCATCCTCGGAACCCTTCAACGAATAGAAGCCGAACTCTATCAGAAGGAAAAAGAAGTAAAACAGATGGAAACCCAGTTGAATCAGATTAAAAGAAGAATTCTTCAAACCCAGGAACAGATCAACCTGCTCAGTGTCGAGATTGAGAGAACCCAAGAAGAGCTCTTCTCAAGATTGAGAGCGATTTATCGAATGGGGCGAACCCCGCCCCAGCTTTTTCTTCTGAATGCCCAATCCTATCTCGATCTCCTTAAAATTGATAAGTATCTGAGGGTGATTGTCGAAACAGATTCTCAGCTTCTCGAAGCTTACCGGGCCCAATTAGGTTTAAAAGAAAATTACCAGAAAAAGTTGGAAGAGGATCGAAGGCAGTTAGAACGTCACCTATCCGAGGTAGAGAAGAGGCGAGAAGAGATCCGCGAGATTCGAGAAGAGAAGAAGACCTTACTGAAATCCATTCAGAATCAAAAGGTGGTTTATCAAAGATTAATTGCTGAGCTGGAGGAGAGAGCCAGGGCTCTTCAAAGCCTAATCCAGAAGCTGGAACAGGAAAAAAGTGCGATCGCCTACGGAACATCAAAGCCTCTGGCATTTAAAGGGAAACTCGATCCCCCAGTGTATGGAAAGGTGATCAGCCTCTTTAAAGAGAAGGGACAGAATGGCATTGAGATTCAAGCTCCCGTGGGAGCAGAGGTTCGGGCGATCCTTCCAGGGAAGGTTCTTTTTGCAGACTGGTTCAAAGGATTCGGAAATCTGATGATCATCGATCACGGGGAAGGGATGTTTACGGTTTCGGGTTATTTATCCCAATTAATGAAGAAAACAGGGGAGATGGTTAAGAAAGGAGAAGTGATTGCACTGGTCGGAAGCGGTGGGTCACTGAAAGGTCCCTGTCTCTATTTTGAGGTCCGTCACCAGGGGAAACCTCAGGACCCGATGGACTGGATCTCTTCATCGGAGAGAGTCGTCTCCCTTTCGGAGGGGAGAAAGGATTAATCATGAAGGAGGCATCTATGTTTCGAGAAGGTAGAATGAAAAATTTAAAATGGGCTTCGCTTTTCATCCTGGTCTTCTTATCAGGGGTGATCATCGGACTTGGCCGTCTTCATCGGGTCTCTGCCCTTTCGAATACGACCTATGAGGACCTCAGGGTTTTTACCGATGTTCTTGGACTTTTACAAAAGGAGTATGTGGAGGAGACAAAGTCGAAAGATTTGATCTATGGAGCGATCAAAGGGATGGTCGAGACACTGGACCCTCATTCCGCTTTTCTTCCTCCCAGTCTTTATAAAGAGATGCAGGAAGAGACCAAAGGGAGATTTGAAGGGATAGGGATTGAGATTACCCTTAAGGAGGGAATTCTCACGGTGGTTTCCCCTATAGAAAATACCCCTGCCTATAAAGCAGGAATTCAGGCTGGAGACCAGATCCTCAAGATTGAAGGGGAATCTACAAAGAATTTGACCCTGATCGAGTGTGTGAAAAGACTCCGTGGACCTAAAGGAAGTAAGGTGACGATTACCATTATGAGGGAGGGGTTCTCTAAACCCAGAGACATCACCCTCATTCGAGATGTGATTCCTATTCGAAGTGTTCGGTATGAGATACTGGATAAACATTATGGGTATATTCGAATCTCCCAGTTTCAGGAGAAGACCAGTAGCGAGTTTGATAAAGCCATTAAGGAATTGGAGGCGGGAGCCCAGGGTGGATTAAAAGGCCTGATTCTCGATCTTCGAAACAATCCGGGAGGTCTTCTGGATCAGGCGGTCAAAATAGCCGACCGCTTTATCGAATCAGGGCTTATTGTTTCTGTCGAGGGGAGAAAAGAGGAGTCGAAAATGAAATTCAATGCTCAGCGTCAGGAGGATGATCTTACGAAGTATCCTCTTGTAGTTCTGATCAATGGAGGAAGTGCAAGTGGTGCCGAGATCGTTGCGGGAGCCATTCAGGACCATGGACGAGGCATCCTTCTCGGGACACAGACCTTTGGTAAAGGTTCGGTCCAAACGATCTTCTCTTTAAAGGATGGATCGGGACTTCGCCTGACCACAGCTCGATATTACACTCCCAGTGGACGATCGATTCAGGCTAAAGGGATTGTTCCTGACATTATTGTAAAACCAGCCCTTCCTGAAGAAGAGAAAGGGGCTCCTCCAAAAACCATCTCAGAGAAGGACCTTGAGAGACACTTAGAGGATAAAGAGAAGGAGAAAGAGAAGCCAAAGAAGGAGGAGGCAAAAGAAAAGAAGCCTGTGGATAATCAACTCGAAAGAGCTCTTGAGCTTCTCAAGAGCTGGGAGATTTTCAAAAAAGTTGGGACAAAATAGATGGTTGGAAAAAGGAGATCTATAATCCGTTCAGTTTATAAAAGAGAAGCAAACAGAATATTGACCATCTAAAAGTTCAAGGGGACCCATAGAGTTTGAGGATCTCATCCCGTCGAAAAGGTTTAATTTCACGACCATCTGTCGAAATGACTTTTGGGGGTCCTTGTTTAATTTTTCCAATAATCTGAAAGGGAATCGAAGCCCTTTTAAAAGCCCGTTGGAGGGCTGGGAGTTCATCCGGCGAAAGGGTGAGAAGTAAGGCTCCCGAGGCAATGGTTCCAAAGGGATTTATTCCATATTCTTGGCATAGGATTTTCGACTCTTCATAGATCGAAACCTTCTCAAGGTCAACTTCAAACTCCCTCCTCGAGGCCATGGCCATTTCGTATATTCCATTTATCAATCCCCCTTCAGTGGGATCGTGCATTGCGTTAATTTTAGCGGATCTGCAGGCGATCTGAGAAACTCTCAGAACATCTATCCCTGGTTCAAAAATAAACTTTTTCGCTTTTTGGATAAAAGAACGAGAATATCCTTTTTTTATCAATTCTTTCTCCTTCTCTCGTGCAATAATTGATGTTCCTTCAATGGGGATCCCTTTGGCCAGGAGAAGAAGGTCCCCTGCCCGAGCCCCACTGGTTTGAACGAGCTTCTCCTTTTTGACCTCTCCAATCATATGGCCTGAAAGGATCACCCTATTCAACTCCGGGGTAATTTCTGTATGACCTCCAATAAAGGAGACTCCAAAACGAAGGCATGCCCTGTGTATTTGCCGAAAGGTCTTTTCAACGAGTATATGATTTGAGCCTTTTTCGGGAAAGAGGAGGGTAGCTAAGAACCATTTCGGAGCCCCTCCACGGGTGGCAATATCATTGACATTGACCACAACCCCATAATATCCAATCTCCTCTGTGGTAAAGGTGATGGGGTCTGAGGTGACAATTAAGTACAGATCACTTGTTTTTCCAGGATCGATGACGGCTGCATCCTCACCAATCTTTGGACCGATGATGACCCTGGGATCTAAAATGGTATATTTTTTTAGGAGTTCTTGGAGGATACTGATTTCTAATTTTCCAGATTTTAGTATTCTAATTCCTCTCTTTAAGCCCATGACTTAGATTTAAACAGATTTTATCCTGAGGGGCAACCCCTGTTTTTATGGATGAAACCATTAAATCAATGATAATAAAAAAAGAGGCCCTGGGAATCTCTATCCCAGGGCCTCATCAACTAAGCGACTTGATCCGGAGGTGGTGTTCCTGGTGGAGTGGGCAGTGTTAGTGGCCATCTGAGCCAGAATGCATTATGGGCGATAAGCCCTGGAGCAATAATACAGAGATTGAGATAGATGATGAGAATATTGATATCCGCCGGGAGTTTGGCTATGGCTATTTCCCTGGCTTTAGGTCCAAGGATCACCGTTAAGATGATAATCCATACGACAATGATGATGATCTGAAGAATGAACGCTGAAAGGGCCCTTTTGAAGAAGGTATATTTTGTGACTCCCCAGAATTGAAAATGCCAGGAATGAACCAATGACCAGAAGATTAAGGATGATCCTATTGCAGCAAAAGAGAAGGTTGGGCGAAGCCCGATCCCGAGGCTTCCTTTCCAAAAGATATATCCCAAAATATGGGCCAGGATCGTCTGACCAATTGCCGCCCCTGGATGACCCCATTTGCCAAAAGGCCATCCCTGGGTCGTAAAGACAGGACTGAAAACGAAGAACCATCCAATTGACCAGACCAGATAACCTGTCAACCAGTTCACATTCAGAGGCCCTTTATGATTCATTGGTGTATCCGCAAGTGGCGTTCCATCGAGATTGGTTAAGAAGTTCCAGATCACAATCGAGCCGACCATGACGATAGCAAAACTTATGGCCATGGTCCCCCACGGATGAAGTTTACCTTTGAAGGGCCATCCGCCCCAGACCACTCCATAAAGAAGTGTAGCCCAGAATCCGATCACTCCGAACCAGAGGTAGAGGGGACCTATTGGCCATTTCGGGTAGATAAATCTCATAAAAACTAATATAGCAAATGTGAATATGGCCCAAAGTATGGTCATCCCAATTCCCGGAATAAGACGTGACTTTGCAGGTGTCCAGTTGCCTGCAGGAGGGGCCCATGGCCAATTGTCACCCAAAAGAACAAGATGTCCAAGCGCTATGAGCATAATGAGTGTCGCAGGGATGATCGTTAAAACAATTGCCGAAGAAGAGATGCCGTAAACGAATATGAGGATTCCAAGGATGGCAAAAACAATGAATTGAATCAGTCCCCCTCCTCTTCCAGATGGACCAATCCCAATCTTTTCTGGGGGCTTTTCATTTCCCATAAAAGTCACCTCCTTTTTTAGTTTGTCTTCCAATTAAATTAGGTGCCTATTTTTACAGGGGATAAAGCCTTCTCCATAAGTAACTCATACGCGGTCTTCTTCCCGAGGACAGGTTCTTTTTTCTTTTGACTCCAGACAGTTTCAGGCCGGGTCTGGACCATAAAGATATTGAAGGGGAAGGGTTTTCCTTTGTCGATGGCCCATTCGATATCCTGAGGACATCCATAATAGGCTTCGACCTTCTTGGCAAAGCGGGCAAGTTCCAGGGCCTCCTGATCTTCAATGCACTGAATTTCCCTTCGATCCGGAGGAATATCCACATGGACAACCTCATTTCGTTTTGGATCGAAGATACATTCTGTGGTTTTCAGGGAAATCTCTTTTTTAATTTCAGAAGTCACTTTATCCACAATGAATTTATCAGGATTGCAGAGACCCCCTACAACAGTTTCTCCCAGTCCCCAATTCCCCTCGATGACCACCTTAGAGGGATCTCCGTTCAGAGGATTCAGGGTAAACATCACACCGGCAGCCCTTGTATCAACCATCCTTTGGACCCCAACACTGATTAAAACCTTCTCATGAGGGAAACCCATTTTGATCCGATAGGCAATCGCTCGAGGGGTAAAGAGACTCGCCATACAGAGTTTCACCTTTTCAAGGACCTCTTCTACTCCTTGAACCCATAAAAAGGTATCTTGTTGGCCTGCAAAACTTGCCCCTGGAAGGTCTTCTGCGGTGGCACTGGAACGAAACAGCAACCGGCATCTCCGAGGTATCAAAAACCTGGCATAAAGCTTGATAATTTGATTGAATCTCTTCTTGAACCTTTTTAGGAAAGGGGGTCTCTACAATCAGCTTTCGTATAAGTTGACTTTTTTCTTCCAGGGAGGCCATCTCTTGAGGATCAATGCGAGAAAGAATTCTTTCGATTCTTTCTTTGAGATCCCCGCTGACAAATTCCAGATAGGCTTCGGTGGTCACAGAAAATCCTGGTGGGACAGGGATATCCGCTCTCATCAGTTCACCCAGACTTGCATTCTTCCCCCCCACAAGTCCCAAAGCCTCTTTTCCTGCTTTATCGAACCATAAAATATATGGCATCTATGATCTCCTTCATATATGGAATAGTGGAATAATAGGTTTAACCTCCCATCATTCCGCTATTCCAAAAGGATTCGTTTAAGCCCGTTGTAATATCTTGACAATTCCCGTGTTCCCATCCACCCGAACGATATCACCTGTTTTTAGCACGGAAGTGGCAACACCTGTTCCAGTCACCGATGGAATTCCATATTCTCGGCAAACAATTGCTGCGTGACTGGTTAAACCGCCAATATCGGTAATAGAAGCCTTTATTTTTGTAAAGACAGGAGCCCAGGCTGGATTGGTTGTGGGACAAACCAGAATCTCACCCTGTTCGACCTGGGTAATCTCTTCGAGAAGCTTGACCACTCTTACCTTTCCTTCTACTACCCCTGCAGAAGAAGCAAATCCTTTCAGTTCGGTTACCTCCGTCGGAACGACAGCTACCCCTTTCAACCATTCATTAACCTTCTCGGTGGTAATCCCCCAGAGCATGACAGTAAAAGGTTCTGCCACTTCCTCCGGTGGGGTTCCCAGGGCTGGAATGGGAGTCCACTTCTTTGCGGCTTCAAGGATTTTTTTACGTTTCTCTGCCTTGGCTTGCCAGTAGGGAGCCCTGGAAGGAACTCCTTCGCCTAATGCCCATGTTGTGGCCAGATCTTCTAACAAAAGAGGTACTTCAAAACGATTAAATAGGAAAATATCATCAACCTTCTTTAATATCCCGTTCTTCACCAGAAGAGAACCAAATTCTCTTACCTTTTCAAACCAGATAGTGTGAAACCAGTGCTCTACCCAGAAGAGGTGATCCTCTGCATACTTATAAATTGTCCGCACGGCTTTATAGGTATCGTCAAAAGATTTTCTATCTTCATCGGTTTTGATTAATTTTCGATACTCTTCTGCAAGCTCAGCTCTTGCCTTGTCAATCGCTGGAAGGTCTCTTTCGATCTTTTCCCCTCTTTCTATTCTTTCTATGTAGCTTTTGAGATATCCAAAGGGAATCTCTAATTTTGTTGTCCAGCTCCCCTCGTAATGGAACCAGCCACTCCCGCAAGAGACATAGAACCATGGGTCCTTAGACTTCTCATATTCTACAAGCCAATCCCTTCCTTCCGCTGTCTTTTTTAGGGCCTCGATCTTTTCCTCGGCAGGAATATTACTCTTTAAAACCCGTGAGACTTCCGGGATAGCAGCAGCAAGCCTTGCCAGCCGGCAAAGTTCCTCTTCGGGTTTAAACATCTGAACATATGCCCCTGCGACGAGTTTCCCAATCGTACTTTCACTGATTCCCGGAAAGAGTTTCCTGCAAGTATCTGCAAACAATAAGTAAGCGAGATAAGCCAGATTGAGGTATTGAAAATGGTATTGCCATCCCTTGATCATGGCATTGACCAATCGATCCCATGCGTCAATCAGTTCATAAGAAGTATAGTATCCTCTCGGCTCCGGGAAGACGGTATCATCTGGCTCAAACTTCGGAAATTCAGATGGGACCTTAATATTAGCCATCTCCTCACCCAAGGCCCTGAATTTTTTTAACCAGAGACCCCAGAGAGCATCATAATGATCAAATACATAGAAAACCCTTTTCTGGAAAAGGGCTGCCTTCTCTCCGATAAGTTCTTGAGGAGGAGGAGCTACAGGGGTAATATACATATAGCAACCCACCATTCTCTGAGCCACCCCCTGGGCAGGGGGAATACAGAAGACCCGAGTAGTATACTGAGAAAGTGAAATTTGCCATGCTTCGTGGAAAATAAGATCCAAAGGATACATAGGTTCAGGGGCGTGAATCTTATCATGATACCAGAAATGTTTTTCTTCCCATTCTTTCCTCTCCTGACTAAAGATATAATAGGGTGGGTACATCTCTTCCCAACCTTCCAGCTCCTTAGGAAATTGAACCTCTAACGGCATTGGAAATCCTTTTTGTTGAGCCATCTTTACTCCTCCCTTCTTTTAATATATTGGATGGAAATCTTGAAGAGTTTTAACCTGTTGTCCCTCACCGATCACCTCCTTTTTTGGATTTGAGCCTGTTCAATAACTCACAAATCATTGTAAGACAAGGCTTTGCAAGGACATTAATTTTTCACTTACCGCAGTCCGTCATTCCGTGCTTGACACGGAATCCAGTTGTTTTTAAAGATTTTTTATTTCTCTCTGGATTCCTGCTTTCGCAGGAATGACGCCTTAAACCCCCTCTGCTATTGAACAGCCTTTGGATTTTATTCCCCCCACCTTCGAAAATCTGTTTCTCTATTATCTTTTTAGGAAAACCACTTGTCAAGGGATTTTTTCACTGACCGTCTATCACTTTTGGGTCTCCTTTTTAGGAATATTTTCTATCCACGAGAAGGATCGTAGTGTTGGTGGAGG
>CALIBK010000022.1 GCA_938045955.1 uncultured bacterium
ATTTTTTTCAAAAAAGAGGGCCTTCTATGGCCTTCTTTTTATTTCTATCCTGGTCATCTTTATTGGCCTCTTCGTTTATTCAGAAAGGCCTTCCTTTTGCGGTCTCTGTCATAACATGAAAACCTATGTGGATTCCTGGAAGGCGTCTTCCCATCGGGAGGTTCCATGCCTGGGCTGTCATCGAACTCCTGGAATCTCAAACCATATCAAAGGAAAGTGGGTCGATCTCCAGCTTGCCTTAAGCTATCTCCTTGTAGGGAAAGGATTCAAGAAGCTTCATTATGAAGTGGATGATGGAAACTGTCTTCAGAAGGGATGCCACCGAAAAGAGGATTTAATGGGGGAAATGGTCTTTAAAAATGTCCGTTTTCCTCATGGGAGTCATCTGGAGGAACTCCGAAGAGGGATGAGGCTTCGCTGTACGAGCTGCCATGCTCAACTGGTTCAGGGGCTCCATCTCACAGTTCATGAGACGAACTGTGTGATCTGCCACTTCTACAGGGTGGGGCCACGAGGAGAAGAGGAATGTATCTCCTGCGCCGTAGGAGGCTGCAAAGCCTGTCATATCGAACCGAAAGGGGATATCAATATTAAAGGGTGGAATTTCAACCATCGAAAATACATTGCAAGAGGGGTTGAATGCGAGAGTTGCCATATGAATGTGGTTCAAGGGGATGGGCATGTTCCTGAAGGAAAATGCCTCCAGTGTCATAAAGAGGCTCCCTCTCTTTCGATTAAGACCCACTCCTTGCTCATGCATCGAACCCATGTCACGGATCACAAGATTGAATGTTCGGAATGTCATACTCCCATTCGTCATGAGATAGGTCCCATTCTCACCATGGGCCATTCCCATGCAGTTTGCGACCGATGTCATATTAAAGAGATGCATCGGGCAACGAGAGATTTCTATCGGGGGGTCGGAGGGATTGGAGTTCCAGACTCCCCCAGCCTGATGTTTTTGACAAATATTGAGTGTTTTGCATGCCATCGAAAAGGAGAGGAGAGTCTAACAGCCCTTTATACGACAAAATATGTAGAGAGGACGCTGGGTGAGACCTGTGTCAGCTGCCACGGGGAAGGATACGATGAAACTCTAAAACAATGGCAACTCCTCCTTTCCAGGGCGATGAGGGAGACCTATCAGCGAATCTCCAAATTGGAAGAGATTCTTATGAAACTGGAAGGAGAACGGGGAAAGACCCCGGAGGTGAAAAAGGCTCAAACCCTCCTCAACGAAGCCCGCCATAATTATAACTTCGTCCATCTCGGGAAAGGGGTCCATAATATTGAATACGCTTTTAAGCTTCTTAATGTCAGCAATAGTAAGACAGAGCAGGCCATGGCCACTCTGGATAAGAATTATCAACCCAAAGAATTTAAGATGCAGATGAATTGTACCACCCTATGCCATATAGGAATGGAAAGAAGAACCATTCCTTTTAATGAGATCCAATTTTCTCATCAAACCCACGTGGAACGAAAAGGACTGGGATGCTCCGAGTGTCATTCCTCCCGGGAGAATCACGGAAAGACCTATTTTAAGAATTGTAAGGAGTGCCATCATCGCAAAGAAACAAAGGTTAAATGCGAGGAATGCCACCTTTCCGCAAAATTACTGTTTTTGGGAAAAGGAGGGATAGGGGCTCAGGAGCGACCCAGTCCTAAGTTAGAGAGAGTTGGATGTAAAGATTGTCATCCCGGGGTATTTGAAAAAAAGAGAGAGAGCATTGAAACGATTAAAAAGAAATGTGTAGAATGTCATGATCAGAGTTATGGGGAAAGGCTCCTCGAATGGAAGAAAGCTCTCGATGAGCTCTCAAAAAAAGTGGAGCCCAAGTTAGAGAAGGTCAGAGAAGGGATCCACCGAGTAGAACTCCGGAAAGGTCATACCTTTATATATCGAAAACCTTTCGGGGAGGCTGAATTCAATTACAATCTGGTGAAAAAAGGAGGTGGCCTCCATAATCTGGAGTATTCTAAAGCGCTACTGGAGTTTGCCAGCACCCGACTGGACGAAGCCTTAAAGCACCTTGCCAAGAAAAGATAAACGAAAAATTATTTCTGTAATTTTTATAAAGGACTTGACAAAGGGTTAAGAATCTAATAAATTTTTTTTTCAAAAATTTTGTGAAAGGAGTCACATAATTGAAATATCAAAAGATTCCTGAAGCAACGATAAGGCGACTTTCAAGATATTCAAGATGTTTGGAGGAGATGGAGCAAGGTGGAGAGAAAGTGGTCTCTTCAGCTCAACTGGCCTCCAAGTGCATGGTCAACCCGGCCCAGGTGCGAAAAGATCTGGCCTATTTCGGCGAGTTTGGTATCCGAGGAGTTGGCTATTATGTGAAAGATCTCCTGGCAAGTATCAAAAAGGTTTTAGGATTAAACAAAGAATGGAGAATGGCTGTAATCGGGATCGGGAATTTAGGATCTGCCCTCCTTTCCTATAAAGATTTTTTGAAACAGAACTATAAGATTGTTGCTGCCTTTGATATTGACCCGCAGAAGGTGATCGGTCGAGTTTCCGAAAAATTAGGAAAGCCCGTTGAAATCCTTCATATCAGTAGAATCAAAGAAGTGGCTAAGGAGAGGAAGATAGAGATTGCCCTCATCACGACCCCTCCTTCAGAGGCCCAATCCGTCGCAAATCTGTTGGTGGAGGCTGGAATTCGGGGAATATTAAATTTTGCTCCCACCCAGATTACTGTTCCTGAAGGATTTGTGGTAAAGGACGTATTCTTTACTAATATCCTGGATAACCTTGCCTACCTCCTTTCGAGCAGTTAGTCAGGGGTCTGAAGAAATCGAAGAGTAGAAGTACTTTAAAAAAGGAAGATAAATGGAATCCCCATTCGAAATGCCTTTTATTAAAACTGAACTTCCCGGACCTGAGGCAAGAAAGGTTTTAGAGAAGGATCAAAAATATGTCTCTCAGTCCTACACGCGGGTCTATCCCTTTGTCATCAAAAGAGGAAGGGGCGTCTGGGTAGAGGATGTGGATTCAAACAGATTTCTCGATTTTACCTCAGGGATTGCGGTTCTTAATACGGGTCATTGTCACCCAGAGATTGTAAAAGCTATTCAGCAACAGGCCGAAGAGTTCATCCATATGTCTGGAACAGACTTCTATTATGATATTCAATCAACTCTTGCCCAGAGGCTCTCCGGGATTACTCCAGGACCGAAAGAGAAGAGGGTCTTTTTTGGGAACTCTGGAGCCGAAGCGATTGAGGCGGCTTTAAAGCTTGCCCGTTATCATACGAGGCGTCCACGAGTGTTAGCCTTTCTTGGAGCCTTTCATGGTCGAACGATGGGAGCCCTTTCCCTTACGGCAAGCAAAGTGATTCACGAAAAGGGATTCTCTCCCCTGGTTCCAGGAATCACCCATATTCCTTATGCCTATTGTTACCGTTGTCCTTATCATCTCGATTACCCGGAATGTGATATTGCCTGTGTCGATTGGATTCGGGAAGACCTCTTTAAGCGAAGTATCCCACCCGAAGAGGTGGCTGCAATCTTTGTAGAGCCGATTCAGGGAGAAGGGGGTTATATTGTTCCCCCTCCCGAGTTTCATCAAAAACTCTATCGTCTGGCTAAAGAATTTGGAATCCTCTTTGTGGCAGATGAGGTTCAGACAGGAATGGGGAGAACAGGCAAGATGATGGCCATTGAACACTGGGGAGTTGTGCCGGATATCATTGCCCTGGCGAAGGGGATTGCTTCGGGAATGCCGTTAGGGGCCACGGTCTCTCAGGCCGAGGTGATGGATTGGGTTCCAGGATCTCATGCAAGCACCTTTGGGGGGAACCCGATCAGTTGTCGGGCTGCCCTTAAAACGATTGAGCTACTTGAGAGCGGGCTCATTGAAAATGCGGCTATGATGGGAGACTACCTTTTCGGAAAGCTAAGAGAACTTCAAAATAGATTTGAACTCATCGGGGAGGTGAGAGGGAAGGGGTTGATGATTGGAGTGGAATTAGTCAAGGATAGGGAAAGGAAGGTCAAGGCGATCGAAGAGCGAAACAGGATTATTCAGGCCTGTTTCGAAAAAGGTCTTCTCATCCTTGGCTGTGGAGAGAATTCGATTCGTCTGATCCCTCCCCTGATCATTACCCGAAGAGAGGTGGATCTGGCTCTCTCCATCCTTGAAGAGGTGTTTAAGAGAGTTTAGAGAGGCGAATACTTTTTCAGGAGATTCATCAGTTCATCGCAGGTAAGGAGGTATGCAAACCCGAAACCGAGATTTTTTAAACTCGAGAGGTGAAGATCTTCCCTCCCTGTTGCTGTTCCATCGATGAGAAAAAAGACCCGATAATCCCTCATAAAGGCATCTCTCGCCGTAGTCTCACAGCAGAGATTGGTCATCACTCCCGAGATAATAAGGTCTCGAATCCCCCTCTCTTTGAGGATCTTCTCCAGATTGGTTTCAAAGAAGGCACTATATCGCTTCTTTGGAAGGATGATATCCTCAGATTTCAATCTCATCTCTGGAATCATTTTCCACTCCTCCGTCCCTTCAAGGATTAACTCTCCCCACCAACGGCCAAGTTCTCCTCCATCCCTGGATGGCTCCTTATGGCCATGTTGGGTGAAGATAATGGGGAGATTCAGATTTCTCCAGGATTCGATGATCCTTTGAAGATTTTTGAGAATAGGAAGGAGGATTCGTTTAAAATAATTCTGGAGATCAATGGCAAGGAGACAGCTTCGGGCGAATTCGGGGATAGCCTTTTTTTCTCGATAGGGAGTAAGTTCCTTCAGGATCTCTTCAAGATTAAATCTCATTCCTTTTTCCACCTTGGATTATCGATCAGGACCGGTTTTCCTTCTCTTTCCACAAGAATCTTTACAAATCCTGTCCTCTCAATATCTCCATAATTATGGCCAGCATCCCCGGGATAGACTGCAAAAAAGACAAAAGGGACAGATCCAGTATTCACCATTCGATGCCCCCAATAAGGGGGAATGTAAGCAATCGTTCCCGGACGAATTTGAATAGATTCGAATTCGCCTTTTTCAGTCTGGATGAGAAGCCAGCCTTCTCCCTCAAGCCCCAGATAGACCTCAGAGGTATCGGGTCTTTTATGATAATGTCCCTTGGTCATATAGTATTCGTTTCCAATCTTTCCAGGAAGGATTCGGGTGGTCGCCAGTTGAAGGTGGCCATTCTCTTCGGGGAGAATCTTTTCGCTGAAGGAATAGATAATGGGGTTTTCTTTCTCGAGGATTTGTTGCTCTGATTTGGAATCATAGAACATTCCCTTCATGTCACTCAATCTTCGAATATTGGTTCGATCATGGGGAAGAAGGTCTCCTGTTTTAAAATTTAGATTTAATGAAAAGGGCTTCATGAGCATCTTTCCCTCCTTTACCCTTGTTTTTAAGCCTGTTCAATAATTCACAAATCATTATAAGAGAGGGCTTTGCAGGGACAAGTTTTGCAGGAATGACACCTTAAACCCCCTCAGCTATCGAACAGCCTCCTTTGTTTTTATAAATCATATCCTTAAAAAAGAAAGAAGGCAATCAAAAACAAAAAAAGGATGATACCTCAGTCATGGTGGGAAATCGGTCTGAATCCATCCGCGTTCTCACTCAGGGTTTCGGAAATACCCCTATCAGCCCTATTAGCCACCCATGTCTAAGGGATTGCAAAAGGAAGATGATGAAGGTTGACATTTCTAATGAGAGCTGATAAGAATATTTAGTCTTTTGGGAGAAGGAATTCTATAGTTAAAGGAGGTGAGAAATAGGGACCTTTTAAAAATTTTAGAAGGAGGTGAAAGCGATGCCAAGTAAGAAGATATTATTTTTCTTCATCCTAATTTTGGGACTCATTATTATCTTTCCGCTATCCAGTTTTGCCCAGAAGGAGGTAAAGATAGGGGTTATCCTTCCTCTCTCGGGTCCTCTTGCTCCTATCGGTAAAAGCTTAAAAGAGGGGGCAGAACTTGCCGCCGAAATTGTAAACAATAAGCATCCCGAGTTAGATATCTCCATTGCAAAATGGGAGGGAATTCCGAATCTGGGTGGTGCCAAATTGAAACTGATATTTGCGGATTCCCGGGGAGACCCGGGCTGGGGAGCGGAACAGGCGAAACGATTGATCGAGGATGAGAAGGTCGTTGGGCTCTTGGGAGCCTATCAGAGTGCCGTGACCAAAACGGCCTCAGTGGAGGCCGAGAGGGCAGGCATTCCTTATATCAATCCGGACTCGACCTCCCCCGATCTGACCAAAAGGGGGTTTAAATGGTTCTGGAGGGTCACTCCTCACGAAACTTGGTTCACAAGAGACCTGTTTGACTTTCTGGATGGATTGGTTGCAGGAAAGGCTCCTGGAATAAAGGCGGTTCCAAAGAGTGAGTTGGAACCACTGGCTGTGGCGGTTGAGAATACAGAATGGGGGGCTGCTTCTCTCACCGAGATTGAGAAGTTTGCCAAAGAGCGGGGATGGAAAA
>CALIBK010000023.1 GCA_938045955.1 uncultured bacterium
TATTATTTAAAGATAACCACTCTGGATTCCCGTTTTCACGGGAATGACGTTTTCATTCATCGGGTGGCAGTCGTCATTCCTGCGGAAGCAGGAATCCAGTATATTTGATTCAATTAATGGTGAAAAATCGCTCAATTTAGGGAAGAGTTAAAAGATGGTGCCGAAGAGGGGGCTCGAACCCCTACGGGAGCAATTTCCCACTAGACCCTGAATCTAGCGCGTCTGCCAATTCCGCCACTTCGGCCTCTTCCCTTAAATTGAAAATGATACTTTATTATTTTATATTTTTTTTAAACTTGTCAAGGGTTTTAGAGTAATAATTCTTCCTGAAGGCTTAGAATTATTTTGGTCTTATAGGGGTATTTTTCCAACCAAGATTGGTAGATTACCTGGTATAGAATGGAAATCATAAAGGGCATAGAAAACTTAAAACGAGATTTTATTAACCCCGTCATTACGTTAGGAAATTTTGATGGGGTTCATCTCGGGCATCAGAAGATTTTTAAAAGAGTTATCGAAGAAGCTGAAAGGCTAAATGGAGAAGGAATTGTCATTACCTTTGAACCCCATCCTCTAAGAGTCCTTGATCCCGATCGATCTCTCCCTCTATTGAGCCCATTCAGAAAGAAAATGATGCTTATCGAAGCAACAGGGATTAAGACCGTTCTCTGCATCGAGTTCTCTTTGAATTTTTCAAAACTCACCGCTTCTGAGTTTATCGAAAGGATTCTGGTCAATCAGATTAAGGTGAAGAAGGTGATCATTGGATTCAACTATCATTTTGGAAATCAGAAAGGTGGGGATGTAGAAACACTCGTTCACGAGGGAAGGCGTTTTGGTTTTGAGGTTGAAGTTGTTGAAGGGGTTAAGATCAATCAAACCCCGGTAAGCAGTTCAAAGATCAGGGAACTTTTACAGGAGGGAGAGGTAGAAGAAGCCTCAAAATTCTTAGGGAGGGATTATCCTGTCATCGGAAGAGTGATCAAGGGGACAGGAAGAGGAAAAGATCTTGGCTTCCCGACAGCGAATATCGAAAGGTCAGAAGAGCTCTATCCCAAGATAGGAGTCTATGCAGTAGAGGTGATATGGAAAGAAAATCATTTTGATGGGGTTGCCAGTATCGGTCGAAATCCTACGTTTAACCCTGAAGGAGAGATTAGCCTGGAAGTCTATTTATTAGATTTTGGAGAGGATCTCTATGGCGAAGAGATTCAGGTCAATTTTAAGAGACGGATCCGGGATGAGATCCGTTTCAATGATGCTCAGGAACTCATCGAACAGATTAAAAAGGATATTCAATGGGCAAAGGAGAATGTCTTTTTAAAATAAGATTCCCTTCTCCTACCGAATTAACTTCCCAAGCCTCACCCATCGAATCTTATTGAAAATATGATTGGCATACCGGTCCCACGAAAAATAGATAATAAAGGCCTTCCCTTTGACCTCGTTAAGATGGACGAATCCCCAGAAACGACTGTCCTGACTATTATCTCGATTATCTCCCAGCACGAATAGAGAATTCTGGGGGACAAGGTATGGGCCATAATGATCGATATAAGGAATATACTTTAAATTTTCAGGTCTTTCATATCGCCCCCAGGGGTCTTCGATTAACTGGTCATTAATATAGATTTTATTTCTTATAATCTCTACCTTTTCCCCCCCTGTGGCAATCACTCTTTTAATAAAATCTTTCGAACGATCTCTCGGGTAGATGAATACGATGATATCCCCCCTTTTAGGTTGATGAAATTGAAGAACCTTTTTATCCATAAAAGGGATCCTGATCCCATAGATAAACTTATTAACAAGAATATGATCCCCTACCAGAAGGGTGGGCTCCATCGAACTGGATGGAATCTTGAAGGCTTGAACGACAAAGGCCCGAATGAATAAGGCAATAATAACTGCGATGATAATGGGTTCGATATACTCTTTATAAAATTTCTTCTTGCTCATCTTCGTTCCTCTTTAAGGAGTTCAAAATTTCCCTGTAAGCCTCAGGCCTTCGATCTCTTAAAAAAGGCCACTCCTTCCTAACCCTTTCTATTTTTCTAAGATCAATCTCGACAAGCAGGATTCCCTCTTTCATCCCTGTAGGTCGATCCAAAAGTTCCCCCTCCGGGGAGACACAGAAGGACCTTCCATAAAAATCCTGTTTTTCTTCACTTCCGACTCGATTCACTCTTAAGATATATACCCCATTGGCCATGGCATTGCCGGCGATGACCGTTCTCCATTTCTCCTGAGAGGCAAAGGCAGCGGCCGTTGGGGAGAAGATAATCTGTGCGCCCTTTAAAGTCAGAATCCTTGAACCCTCCGGGAAAAAGTTGTCCCAGCAGATCTGAATGCCAATGGCCGCAAACCTTGTTCGAAAGACGGGGAATCCAAGGTTTCCCGAGGAAAAGTAGTACTTCTCCTCCCATAAGGGGATTTGTGGAATATGGATTTTCCGATATACCCCAAGGATTTTCCCACCAGCATCAATGACCACTGCTGAATTATAATAGCTCTCCCCTTCCCTTTCAAAGATCGGACAGATGAATACCACCTCTTTCGTCTCTGCCAGTCCCTGAATCCGTCTTATGGTGGGCCCTTCGATCCCTTCGGCCAGGGAAAAATGACGAGGATTCATTTCTCTGGGAAACCAATGGGTCGTAAAGAGTTCCTGAAAACAGACGATCTGGGCTCCCCTTTCAATAGCAATCTCAGCAAACTTAATTGCCTTTTCAATGTTTCGACTCTTCTCTTCCGAGCATGAAATCTGAATCCCTGCAAGTTTGATCAATGGGTGACCTCCAGCTCAAAAAGTTAAAAAATGCTAACAAAGTTACTCATAGGTGTCAAGGTTTGGCAGAGGTAGGATGTAATCCCTCACTGAAGGGTGGAAATCATTTTAGCCTGACAGGGGTATTTCCGAAACCCTGAGAACGCGGATGGATTCAGTATAAAATGGAATACGAAACGATTTAATGTAAAAATGGGCTTCTCATCAAAGCGGATTAAGCCTGAGAGCTTTAGGGGCAATTTAAGGTTCCCGCACTCAGGTTTTCTCCAATACCCCTATCAGGCCTATTCCTCACCCATTGGTGATGGTTACGGGTAGGATTACAAATATTGCATTTTTTTAATTTAAATATATAATAGAGGCTGTTCAATAGCCGAGGGGGTTTAAGGCGTCATTCCTGCGAAACTTGTCCCTGCAGGTCTTAAGCAGGGAGCAGGAATCCAGCCCCGTATCAAGTACGAGGCGTGCCTGCGAAGGCAGGGAAATATAGGGAATTAGATTCCCGTTTTCACGGGAAACCCTGGATCCCGTGTCAAGCATGGAATGACGGACTGCGTTAAGTGAAAAAATAATGTCCCTGCAAAGCTTTGTGTTACAATGATTTGTGAGTTATTGAACAGGCTCAATATAATCCTAAATTGAGCGATTTTTATTGAATTAGTAGTACCTAAATTGAGTGATTTTTCGTCATTCATTGAATCAAATATACTGGATTCCTGCTTCCGCAGGAATGACTACTGCCACCCAATGAATGAAAATGTCATTCCCGTG
>CALIBK010000024.1 GCA_938045955.1 uncultured bacterium
GAATTGGGGTCAAAGCTAAATTATACACTTGACATAAGTGAATTGGTGTCAGGTCTACACTCTTGACAGGTCCTCCGAGATTTGATATTTCTTTCCCATGGCTCGTCCCCTGAGAATCCAGTACCCTAACGCCTTCTATCACATCACCTCCCGAGGAAATGAGCGAAGAGCCATCTTCGGATCCGAAGGTGATTATGAGCGGCTCCTCGGCTACTTCGAATCAGCCACGGAAAGGTATGGAGCCAGAATCCATTGCTTCTGCCTTATGCCCAACCATTATCATTTACTTTTGGAAACCCCAAGAGCAAATCTTCAGAGAATCCTTCATCATCTAAACACAAGTTATACAAGCTACTTTAATGCAAAAGCGGAAAGAGTAGGACATCTCTTCCAGGGTCGGTATCGGGCGATTTTGGTTGAGAAGGACGCCTACGCACTGGAGCTTTCTCGCTATATTCACCTCAATCCTGTGAGAGCCCGTTTAGTGAAGGAGCCTTCTCAGTACCCATGGAGCAGTTATGTTGCATATGTGGTGGGAGAGAAGAAATGGGAGTGGCTTGAGAGGGAATTTATCCTGGGTCAGCTCAGTTCAAACCAGAGGGAGGCTCAAAGAAGATACCAAGGATTTGTAAGGGAAGGTATGTTACAACCTCTTGAGGATCCTTTGAAGAAGGTGGTGGCCTCGACCTTATTGGGTACCGAAAGGTTTATCGAGGGGGTGAAGGAGAGGTTGATCAAAAAGGGGACATCTCATCGAGATCTGCCTGCTTTGAGGAAGCTTTCGTATTGGCCGGATCTTTCTTTGATTGTGAGAGAATCGGAGAGGGTATTTGGGAAAGGGACGATAGAGTCGAGAAGGGTGGCCCTTTATCTTTCGCATCGATTAAGCGGGCTTTCATTAGCAGAGATAGGGAAGTATTTTGGAGGGATTGGGCCATCGGCGGTGAGTCAGAATACGAGAAGGTTGGAGATTATTTTAGAGCAGGATAAAAAGTTCTTGGCAAAGGTGCAGGATCTAAAGAAGATTTTGAGTGAATAGTGTAGACCTGACCCCTTATTGCAGAGAATTCTTGATCCCTTCCGTCCCTTGGGCATGGGTAGCGATTCGCTTACCAGCCTTTCTCGCCTCTTCAACCCCGGCCATCAATTCCTCAAGAGTAAACTGGGTTGCTCCGGGTTCTACCCCTTTCGTCATTACACCGCCCGTTGCCATTAATTTCACGAAATCGACTCCCGCCTTAAGCTGTTCTCGAACCGCTGCTCTCACGTCATCCACACCATTGGCTTCCCGTCCAAATGGCCATCCATGGCCTCCTGTCATACAGACCAGTTTACCACTACAGAGCATTCTGGGGCCGATCAGAAGTCCGGATTGAATCCCATCTCGAAGCGCAAGGTCAATATAGTCCTTCCCTCCCATATCCCGAATCGTTGTAATCCCTGCTTCAAGAGTCATTCGAGCATGATGGGCTGCTTTCAGGGTGACCTGAGGGATGGACTCTTTTAAAATGGACGAGATAGGATCGGGGCTTCCATCCAGACAGAGGTGAACATGGGTATCAATGAGGCCCGGGAGGATCGTCTTCCCAGAAAGATCAAAAACGCTTGCCTTTCTCGAGGAAGGTGCCTTTTTGCTGGACCCGACAAATTTTATGAAAGATCCTTCTATTACGAGGACACCCTTTTCGATGACTTCTCCATTGCCGACAATAATTTTGCCATTTCTAAATTGAATAGTCACCGCTTCCTCCTGGAAATTTTTCACTTAAAGTCGATATGATTCGTCTATCCAAAATACTGGATCGTTCCATCCGGGTAGATGGCGACTCTTGCCTCCCTTCCCCATTCGGAATCAAGTAACTTAAGGACTTCTTCCCATGTTTTTACCCAAAGAAGATTGGGCACATTCCCGAAAAAACAGGCTCCTACATGATCCCTAAAAGGGGAAAGAACGATCATTCGTTTGACCTTCGTGGGCAAGGGCTGGGGAAGTTGGAGCCTTCCCTCCCCACATTTTCCAAACTCTCCGAAAAGATAATGAACGACCTGTCCCGAAGGCTCATTGGCTATAATGACAAGATCCCCTCCCTCTTCTTTTAAAGAAGGAATCCCGATGAAAGGGGCAATAGCCGCCTCGTTTGCCTTTGAAAAAGTATTGACAACGACAATATCCATTCCACGGGCAGGAATGGTAAGATAAACCTCCCTTGCTAATCTCATTCCCTCCTGGTGCTCCTGGATAGGATCCCCTATAAAGAGACTCGTGATCTCGCCACGAAGATTGAGGATCGCATCTATTTTTAAATCAAGTTTTGCCATTCGAGCCGCCTCTTCCATATCGAGCCGCGGGATATTGCCCTCAATCCTTCCTAACCCCACACATTCCGGATACTTTTTAATGAGGCTATGGTTACAGGCAATGGATTCGATATGGGCAACTCCGGGAAGGATAATCTTTGCTCCCCCTCCAAAGCCTGAAAAGGAATGGGGGACAATCGATCCAATCCCGATTTTTAGATCGCACGCCATGACCTCACGATTGATCAAAACTGGAGTCCCGTAAGCTGTTTTCCCAAGATATTGACAATAATCAAAAGGATGATGGTTATAGACCGGGAAACGGTTCAAGACTTCCTCACCAAGCTTCTTCCTAAAATCCTTTGCGGTCTGAGCCCCATGGGCTCCCAGAGCGGCAATCAAACGAATCTGAGAATCTTTGATCCCTCCCCTCTCAAGCTCCCTTAACACAAAAGGAATGATCTCATAAACAGGAGTGGGTCTTGCCAGATCATCGAAAAGGATAACAACTTCCTTTTTTCCTCTGGCCAATTCATGGAGAGGAGGAGTCCCAATGGGATGGTTGAATGCTTCCTCCATTTCCTTCCCATTGAGCTTCTTCTTTTCTCCCCCTTTCATCGAACAGAAAAAGAGGGACCAGGAATTTGGAAATTCCAATTCCATCTCTGACTTGCCGTACCAAAGGAGCTGGGGAACCTTTACTTTCATAATTTAAGAGTTTAAGAATTCCAGAAATCCAGGGTTCTAAGAATCAAATAATAAAATGAATATTTGAGGAAGGCTGAATGAATTCTTTAGCCAAAGAAAGAGGAATTAAATTATACAAGAAGATATTTTTTTCTCACTTCCTCATTCTCCCTTAAATCCTCAATACTTCCCTGATAACGGATATGACCATCATCGATGATATAACCCCGATCACTGATCCGGAGGGTAGACCTTACATTCTGTTCCGCAAGGAGCACGGTTAATCCTTCCTCTCTCAATCTCTTGATCTGGCTTTCCAGGGAGCGAATCAATAAAGGAGCTAATCCCTCGAATGGCTCATCGAGGAGGATAAATTCTGGATTTCCCATCAAGGCGCGTGCGATCGCCAGCATCTTCTGTTCCCCTCCGCTCAGACACCCTCCTTTTCGGGACTCGATGTTTTTTAATTGAGGAAATAGTTCGTAAACTCTCTCCCTCGTCCATCCTTCTCCTTCCTTCGTTCTTCGAATGGCGATCTCCAAGTTCTCTCCCACGGTGAGATCAGGAAAGATTCTCCGATCGTCTGGAATATAGCCAATTCCCCTCCGGGCCAATAGGTAAGGCTCCAGACCGGTGATCTCTTCTCCCTTATATAATATTCTCCCCTGGGCGGGAGGGGTAAGCCCGATGATACTCTTCATCGTAGTCGTTTTCCCGGCTCCATTTCTCCCCAGGAGACAGACCACCTCCCCTCTCTCTACCTTTAGCGAGACCCCAAAGAGGATATGGCTCAATCCATAATAGGTATGAATCCCTTCAACCTCGAGCATACTCTTCTCCGAGATAGGCTTCCTGAACCTCTGGATGACTTCTCACTTCTTCAGGGGTTCCCTGGATGATCGTTCGCCCGTGACGCATGACCATGATTCTTTGAGCAATGGAGAAAACAATCTCCATATCGTGTTCGCAAAACAGGATGGTCAATTCCCTCATCTTGGCGAGTCTTTTAATCAGTTCCATCGTCTTTTGGGTTTCCTCCGGTGACATTCCAGCTGTGGGTTCATCCAGAATCAAGAGCTCAGGCTCATTCCCTAAGGCGATGGCAATCTCCAGGATTTTCTGGTCCCCATGGGAAAGAGACCCTGCCACCAAATTCTCTTTATCCAGTAACCCCACCGTTTCTAAAATCTCCCGTGTTTCCTTTACCGCGATACGTTCTGCTGAACGAAAGAGATTGGAGCTCCTTCTCTGATGGGAAAGGACGGCCACCTGCACGTTTCCAAAAACGGTGAGTCTCGGAAAGATATTTACAATCTGGAAGGATCGGGTGATTCCTTTCCTGCAAATCTCATAGGGGGGAAGAGGAGTGATATCCTCTTCTTTAAAAATGATTCTTCCTCGGTCGGGTTTGAGGAGTCCCGTAATCAGATTAAAGAGGGTGGTCTTCCCCGCACCATTGGGACCGATCACCGCTACGATCTCCCCCTTTTCTACCTGGAGATTGGCCCCATTGACGGCCATAAACTCATCGAAGGATTTAAAAACCGATTCCACTCGAAGCATCGATCCCCTTCTCCTCCTGTTTCACCTCTTTCATTTTCGGCTTTAAAACCTCTTGAACATATCCCATCACTCCCTCGGGGAGGAAGAAAATGACGAGAATAAGGATAATTCCTAAGATTAAGGTCCAGTATTCCGTATATTTTCCAACAAAAGTCCGCAGGGAAATAATGATG
Organism: uncultured bacterium; assembly: GCA_938045955.1. GTDB lineage: Bacteria > Desulfobacterota > BSN033 > BSN033 > UBA1163 > CALIBK01. Next base: position 4,722 of record CALIBK010000024.1, read on the forward strand.
GCCGTTCCTAAGATAGGTCCAAAAAAAGTAAACCACCCTCCCAAAAGACACATAATAAGGATTTCAAGTGAGAGAACCCAGAACAGCAGATCAGCAAATACAGAACGCTCCAGAATCACAAACAAAACCCCGGCGACCCCTGCAAAAAAAGTGGCAATGAGGATACCCAGAAGTTGATATCTTCTCACATTGATTCCCACCGCTTCACATCTTTGTGGGTTATCTCTAATCGCCTGCAAGGTATTTCCAAAAGGAGATTTTAAAATCTTATACATCAGTAGCAGAGAAAGGATGAAGATGGCCAGAATAAAATAGTAGGAATTGTTTAAAGACATTAGAAGGGATGGCATTCGAATTCCATGAATCCCATCATCGCCTCCAGTAAAACTATACCATCGAAACACGATCGCCCAGAGTAAAGATCCCAATGAAATTTGAAGCATTCCAAAATAGAGCCTCGTAAGCCTCACACAAAACCACCCGATGATGAGGCCTGTTAGGGTTGCAACAATAGGTCCAGCCATAAAACCGATCCATGTGGCCAAAGACGTCTTTGTAAGAACAAGAGCGGTTGCATAGGCACTTACTCCATAAAACACTCCGTGATGAAACTGGAACATTCCTCCAAATCCAACGACCAGGTTCAGGCTCATGGCCACCAAGGAAGTGACAAAAATGAGGCCCAAGATATAGGTAAAAAATCTCGGGGCAAAGGGAGGAATAAAAATCAGAAAAAGGAAAATGATCCCAAGAATCCAGACGGCGTTTGAAGGTTTCCTTTTATCACCCAATCTTAATCTCTCCTTACCAAACCGATTTCAGTAGTCCTCTGGGTCGAAGAAGCAGGACGATCACTACCGACATGTAGGGAAAGACAATGGCAAACTGTGGCCAGAAAAGAACTCCAAACGAATGGGTGACCCCGAAAATGAGAGAGCCCACGAGAGCTCCCCACATATTCCCCAATCCTCCAATGATCACAATCAAAAAGGCTTCGATAATAAGAGTGTGGTCCATTCCGAGTGTGATACTTACAGTGGGAGCAACAAGGGCTCCTCCTATCCCGGCCAGATAACAACCCACCAGAAAGGCAAAGGAGAATACCCAGCTTACATTAATTCCTAACACCCCTACCATCTCTCGATCCACAGCAGCCGCTCGAGAGATCTTTCCAATTTTGGTTCTGGTGGTAAAAAGCCATAACGCAATCCCCACCAGAGGACCGATGATGATGAGAAAAAGATTGTATCGGGGAACAGAGGCTCCGAGGAGGGAAATGGAACCCTTTAAAATCTCCGGAGGGGAGACTGATCGATATTCTGCCCCCCAGACGATCTTTACGAGATCCCCGAGAATAAGGGAAACGGAGAAGGTAAATAAGATTAACATCAGATGCTCTCTTTGGTAGAGATGACAGAAGAGGAGTCTCTCGGCTATTAGGCTTACTACCACCACCAATAGTGGGGCCAATGCGAGGGCTACCCAGAAACCATACGTCCCTCCGATCATTTTCGAAATACTAAAGGTCGCAAAGGCTCCGATCATGTACAGAGAACCATGGGCGATATTGGGGACCCTTAACACCCCGAGTATGAAACTGAGCCCTGCACAGACAATGAAAAGAATCATCGATCGGCTAATTCCTACTAAAAACTGACAGAAGATCTCAGCCCACCCTATAGCCATTTTCCTCACACCCGTTGGGAATTAAGAAAAAAAGTAAGGGCACGGGTCTCCTGGAAGGAAAAACCATGCCCTTCAATTCCTATTCTTTTCTTTATTGTCCTCGCACCTTCTTAATCTCCTCGATGCTTGGCATCACTTCTGAAGCAGGGATGGTGACAATATCCGTAGCGATTAAGAAAGGATATCCTGCCACCTTTTTGGTCACCCCCATATACATCGGTAACATGGCCTGATGATCGTATGCCCTCATCTCAATCTCACCCACAGGGCTATCGACTTTCATCCCCTCGAGGGCATCGATAAACCTCTCCCGATCCATCTTTCCTGCCTTTGTCAAAGCTCTGGTGATAAATTGGGCAGCGAGATAACCATAAAGGGCTCCTACCTTTGGTTCTCGACCATAGGCATCCTTAAAGGCCTTGGCAAACGCCTTATTCTTCGGGGTATCAGGATAGTAAAAATGATAGTTCGAAGTCCCGATGACTTTTTCAGGGGCATCCAAACCTAATGGGGCAAGGGTACTATGTTCCGTGGCTGTATGAATAAACATGGGAATCCTTTCAGCAAAACCTGTGGCTTTAGCTGCTTTCATCGCATTCACCATACTCGCCCCACCTGTGGCAAAGATCACCGCATCGGGCTTTGCCGCTGAAATGGCCGTCAAATATGGGGTCAATTCAGGCTCCCCCACCTTCCACCAGGATTGCCCGATGAGCTGAACGTCGGGCTTGAGCCTTTTGAGATTTCCCCAGACCCCATCTGCCAGGGCATGACCGTACTCATAGTCATCTCCTGCAATCCAGTATTTCACATAAGGCCTTTTGGCTAACCCAGCAGCAGCGGCCTTACCGATCATCGCTGTATTTTCAGTGACCGAGAAAACATAACGGTGTCCTTTTTCGCCTGTAATCTTATCACTTTTTGAAAACGTTACGATAAAGGGAATCTTTTCTCCTTTGCAATATTCAGAGACTGCCAGGGTGGCTGCGCTGTTGATCGTACCCATCAAGATATCCACCTTCTCCATCATGATTAATTCCTTGGCCATGCTGAGACATATATCGACCTTGAATTTATCATCCCTGGTAGTGAATTCTATCTTTCGGCCAAGGACCCCTCCCTTTGCATTCACCTCATCAATGGCCAATTTAAAAGCATCCCGAACATCATACGTGTAGGTCGTGGGAGGACCTGAATAGGTATCCACGATCCCTATCTTTATTGGCCCCTGGGCTTTAGCCCCAAAGGGTAAACATATCAATGTAATGATGACTCCCCATAAACACAAACTGCTCACCCATAGAATTCGTTTCATCTCCTTCACCTCCTAAAATAGGGTTTTAAATTTATCTCCCCCCGCGAATCCTTTTGATCTCCTCACAGGAGGGCATGATATCCTTCCCGCTGAAGGTCACAATATCTGAAGAAATGACGAAATCATACTGCGGAACCTTTTTCGTCACACCTAAAAATATAGGTAATACCGCCTGATGATCACAGGCCCTCATCTCCACCTTCCCCACAGGGCTATCGATCACCATTCCCTCTAAGGCATCAATAAACTTTTCCTTATCTATCACTCCTGCCTTCTGATATGCCTTTGCAATGAAATGGGCTGTAATATAGCCATGGAACGCAGGGAATCCAGGTGGATTCCCGTAGGCATCCTGGAAAGCTTTGACAAAGGCCCTATTGGCTGGAGTATCAGGATAATAAAAATGATAATCCATTGTTCCCATAATCCCTTCCGGGGCCTCTCTTCCCAGAGGCTTTAGAACGGCGTGGTCGGTGGCCGTATGCATATAGACAGCTACCTTTTCATGAAATCCAGTGGCTTTGCATGCCTTAAGGGAATTGGTCATCGTTGCCCCACCCCCGCAGACGATCACCGCGTCAGGTTTTGCTGCCAGGATAGAAGTTAAATAAGGAACCAGATCGGGCTCCCCTACCTTCCACCAGGATTGGCCAATGAGCTGAACTTCAGGTTTTAGGGCTTTGAGATTTCGCCAGATTCCATCCGCTATCGCATGACCATATTCATAGTCATCTCCAGCAATCCAGTATTTGATAAATGGCTTTTTGCTTAAAGCGATTCCTCCCGCTTTCCCTGCCATATAAGTGTTTTCAGCCGTGGAGAAGACGTAACGGTGTCCTTTTTCGCCCGTAATCTTTTCACTCTTCGAAATCCAAACGATGAACGGGATCTTCTCTCCTCTGGCATAGTCGGAGACCGCCAGTGAAACCGCACTGTTGATGGTCCCCACGAGAAGATCAACCTTCTCCATCATGACCAGTTCTTTTGCCATACTCAATCCAATATCGACTTTGAATTTGGTATCTCTGGTAGTGAATTCGATCTTCGAGCCCAATACGCCAGTCTTATTGATCTCGTTAAGAGCAAGTTTAAACCCGTTGAGGGCATCCTGGGCATAGACCGCCGGAGGACCGGTATAAGGATCAAGGATCCCTATTTTAATGGGGCGTTGTGCCTGAACCCCCTCGGGGAATATAATAAATAATACCGCCAAAATAGGAAGAAATGGCAAAAAACTCTTCATTCTAAATAGTTTCATGCCCCTCACCTCCAGTTGATTTGATTATTGTGCTTATATTCCTAAATGAAACAATTGTCAACCCCCTTTTTTCTTCATCATCTCGGCGACCAGATCGATAAATCCTGCTGGCCGATAACCACTCATCCCACCGTCTGCGAGAAGGGTGGTCCCATTGATATAACTTGAATCCTCAGAAGCTAAAAACAGAGCGATCCTCACTATCTCCTCAGGTTTTGCCAGCCTCTTAAGGGGAATCTGGGAGGCTAATCCAGAAACAAGGGGTTCTTTCTTAAGGATAGGAGTATTCATTCCTCCCGCCACGATCCCGGGGGCAATCGCATTCACCAAAATATTATAACGGCTCCATTCATAAGCAAGGACTCGAGTGAGCATGATCACCCCGGCCTTACTTACACAATAAGGCAAAAAGCCCTGTTCTCCGAGTATCCCGGCAGCGGAAGCGATGTTGATGATCTTTCCTCCCCCTTGCCCGATCATCCTTCTCCCTACAGCCTGACAGCAAAGAAAAACACCTTTGAGATTTACACCGAGGACTTGATCCCATCCCTCCTCTCCAATCTTCTCAGCCTCCAGGATAAAAGGATTGACTCCTGCATTATTCACCAGGATATCGATTCTTCCAAAAGATTGGATCACCTCCTCAACCATACGCTCCACATCCCGAGAGACCGAAACATCTCCAGAAACACCCATTGCTCTTATCCCCAATCCTTCAACCTCCTTTGCCACCGCCTTTGCCTTCTCCTTATCCCTTCCATGGATGATCACATCCGATCCTTCTTTGGCAAAGCCCACGGCAAACTCTTTGCCCAGCCCTCGGGTGGAACCCGTGATCAAACTGACCTTCCCCTTAAGTCTCATAGCCGTCCCTCCTTAATCTTCTAATATCCTTGAATCGAATCTCCTTTCCTTCGCTTATCTGTTTAAAAATTCTCTCAGTCGATTCTTAAAAAGTTGATTCAGATGATGACTATTTTTGGGCGCCCAGTTAAAGACCTTCTCCCACACCTCTTCGCTCTCCATACATAGATAAATAAATAAAGAAGGATCGATCTCTTTCAACCACCCCACCATCTTCCGATAGATCTCTACCCGAATCTCTTTCAAATAACGAAATTTAAAATCCTTTCCAGGGAATAATTCCCCTAAAAAGATGCGAGTATTGGGAAAACGCTCCTCCACAATTCCTTTCAGTTTGGGTGGGTATCGAAAGCCTCCAAGGCTTAGCCAGATGACCCTTTTGGGATCTATGAATTTAAAAATGGAGTTTATCGTATCCTGATATTCTCTTTCCCATCCCATATCGTAGATAATCGGATCGAAATGAAACCCCAGGGGATAGCCCATCGTCTGGCATTTTCGGGCCGCCTCTAACCTGGCCTCCAGGGAGGCAGTCCCCCTCTCTTCTTCTGCGATGAGCCGAGGAGGATTGAGAGACCAGGAAACTACCGTTCTTTCCCGGTGGTTTAAATGAAGAATAGAATCGACATTGGAAGATTTCGTTTTGAGCTCCAAAATGCCTTTCTCCTTCTCTGCAAAAAAAGGGATGAGAGTCTGAGAGACCGGGAAGATGGATTCCAGAGCCAGACTATCTGAGAGTTCTCCTGTTCCAAGGCGTAAAAAATTCTCTTCATGTGTTGATAAAAAGAGGTCAATCTCGTGAAGAAGACCATCGAGGTTAGTATAGAGAGTTAAAAAAGGATTGGTCAGGTATTCCTGAAGGACACAGTAAGAACAATCCATGGGACAATTCGTCATCGGATTGATGACAAAATATCCACAACAGATGTGATTGGAAGTTCCCGGACAGGGTTTGAGTCGTCTTCCATAATCATGGGTAATGAATAGGTTCCTCTTCCCCCTTCCAAGAGGATCGGGAAATGAGAGGAATCTTTTAATCAGGTCCCTCTTTCCTCGAACCCTTTCCACCCGAAGAGAAGAAAGGGTTTGAAGAATTCTCTGGGTTACCCAATCCTTCTCAGCTTCTTCATCTAAATAGATTCGCTCAATTTGAAAAGAAATCACTTCCTATGATCTTCCTCTGAAGCCCTCTCGGATGAACTCTTCAAACTCTCTCTCCTCTGCGAGTTTAGAGAGAGAAGATAGGGCGCGGCGATATTGTTCCATGGTTTCAAACCTTAATTCGATCCTCCACTCTCTCCCTTCAAAATAAGGGGAATGGAAAAGGGAGATATCGGGAGGAAGGTTTAATTCCTTTCGTCTCTCGTCAAAAGTCCTCTCGAGCTCTTTGAGCCGTGGATAACGGAGCTCAAGAAGGATCTTTTTGACCCGCTCGGTTTTTTGAGAAGGGGTCATCTCTTCTCGAGAAAGGATCCCCTGAAGGTCAGGATGACGAAGGATCTCTCCTACTCGGGTTCGATCCCGACGGGCAATCTCATCAAGAAGATTCAGGATCTCCCTTAACCGATTTTCACCCAATTTGAGAGAAGAAAGAAAGGGAATGAGAACTTTTCGGTCTTCCTCAGAGAAGGTTGAGAGTTTTCGAATATTGGTTCGAGAAACCTCTTCCTTTAAGATATACTCCTTCACCTCCTCTTCCATTTGTGCAAGCGCAAGATAGGTGTTTAATATCTTCTCGTTGGGCTCTAAGGAGAGAAGGGGAAGGTAGGTGTGAATCACTCTGGAGGGTTCTATTCCGAACCGGTGAACGAATTTATCAACGATAATCGCCTTTTCGATGGGGTTGAATCCACGGGTGGTGAGATTCTCCAGGACTGAAATTTCAAACAGTTGAAGGTCATCCCTCTCTTCTTCCAGAACCATCGCAGGGACATCGGACCACCCGAGTTCCCTTAAAATACCCAACCTCCTAAACCCACAAATAATCTGAAAGTGGCCTGATCTTTTCCTTAATAGAACAGGCTGGATCAATCCGACCCTTTCAATCGAAGATCGAAGGCTTTGAAGGTTGGGTCTGAAATTGGCCGAAAAAGTCTCGTCTGAAAAATCGATCTCCTTGAGCGAAATCATTTGGGCTGGTTTCATATCTCTATTCCATACCTTCTCATCACTTCCTGATAAAATCTCCCCTCCAGTTCATTTCCTCTTTTTAGAAACCCTTTTGAAAGAATCTGGCATTTCTTTTTCATTTCAGAGAGGACCATCTCCTTTTCTTGCTCTTTTAGAGGAAATTCCGAAAGGAGTTTTTCTAATGCGATGACCCGGTAGCGGTCATTTCCCCAGGAGCGTTGGGAGAGTTGATCCGGGTGCCCTCCTCTTTTGATGATCAGTTTTTTATTAATAAAAAAGATGGGAAATCGAATCGAGACCCGGAGCCAGAAATCGTAATCTTCACACACCGGAAGCGCCTCATCGAAAAGACCAACTTTTTTAAAGAGAGTTCTTCGTATCATTACGGAAGAAGGGCTGATAATACACAGGGGAAGACACTTCTCAAAGATCCAGCCCGAATATTTTGAATGTTTCTTCATTGGATTGACCCTTTTCCCCTTCCGAATCCAGATCTCATCCGTATAGCAGAGGGGATATTGAGGATTCTCATCTAAGAAGTTGACCTGGATCTTAAGCTTTCCTTTGACCCAGAGATCATCCGAATCCAAGAAGGCAATATACTTCCCTCTTGAGTGAAGGATCCCTGTATTTCTGGCTGCACTCACCCCTCTATTATGAGGATGCTCAATGAGCCTGACCCTCCCTCCATATCCCCTTATCGCCTCTGCCGTTCCATCGGTGGAACCATCATCGACAACGATCAATTCAAAATCCTCGAAGTCTTGAGCAAGGACCGACTCTACCGCCTCCCGAACCATCGGGAGACGATTATAAGTGGGAATGATGACGGAGACCTTCGGTTTCATCCCCCAAATCCCCCCTCGACCCTCGGAGTCTATTGGATCTTATTGATCAGGCGGCTCTTCGAGTCTTTTTCTTGAGGCGGTTTATTCTTTTTTTCAGAATCTCTGCCATCTTCCAATTCTTTTGCTGGATCAATTCCTCCCTTTTTGCTCGGAGTTCTTTTATCTTCTTTTTTAATTCGGAAGCGGTGATCTTTATTCTCTCTTTTTTAGCCCTTTCCTCCGGTTCAGGAATTCCTTTGGCAGCCCGAATGGCCTTGAGGAGTTCTTCCTTCTTCATGGCATGAACCCCTTGAATTCCTTCCAGTCCCAGCGCCATTTCTCTCAATTCCTTCGCTGTCATCTTCTCTAAGGGTTTTTCTTTCTTCTCCATCCTCCTCTCCCTCCTCCTGATCGATGGTATTTTAACCCGAAGATCCCCCTTCCAAAGGGTGAATACCAAATTCTATTCCAATTTCGAATTCCTCTTTCTCTTTTAAATTTAATGGCCAGAGAAAAAGGAGACAAGACCCCTGGAATACCCTCTCAAATCCACTTTCTGAAAGGGAAACGGTCTCTACCGGAAATCTCCAGAGGGTGCAGGCTCGATCCACACCCAAGAAGACCTTAAACCCTGTCCATCCATCAATTAAGTAAATTTTTGTGACCCCTTTGGTTTCTCCGATGCTTGAAAGCCTTCGATCTTCCAGCGGGTGACCAGGGATCTCAAAATATCGATCCGCGGTCTCCCCAGCAAGAAGGTTGATATTGAATTCGATCCCAAATCGGGTTTCGATTCGATCCCCATGGGTCGAAGAGATTTTATAAGTTGCCTTCAAAACAGGAGAGCTTGGATGAAGGAGAAAACGCTTCTTTATCTCGACGGGATACTTCTCTCCATGATGAAATAGATGTCCCATCCTCGAAAAGAGAAGGGCTCGACTTTTCCCCTCTCTCTGGATTTCAATTTCATAAGGGACCTCGATAAATTCTCCTTCATCCATCCATTGACCTTTTCGAAAGGATTCAAACACCACAGAGGATGGGATAAAATGATCGAGAAAAGAGACTCTTCGATAATGATCAAAATGAAGATAACGGTCCAAGTCCTCTTCTTTTGAATCAAAAATCTCATGAATGGTCCTCACCCTTCCTTCCCGTGATTCCTTTCTCTCTTCAAGCACTCTTTGATGATATCCCTCTTTTCTTCGGGTGAGGGTATTAAGAATATTGAAAGCCTTGGCCCGCCAATCCATCTCTGAAAGGGTCCCTCCTCGACGATTAAAAAGAAAGATCATCTGTGGGGTTTTCACCAGGAATTCCTCCTCTTCGTCACCATTCAAATCCCCTCTCTCTATCTCTATCCAGATCTCGTTTTTATGGAACTCCTGATCGTAGAGATTCTCTGCCTGGATCAAATTTTCATAGAGGCTGTGCCGGAGATGAGGAAGATAGAGTCCTCCAAAGACACCATGCCAGTAGGCATCATTGCATTGTGCTCGATAAAGATAACGTTGAATAGCCTCTCTTTTTAGTGAAGGAAGCTTCTTTCTCCCTACCTTTTTGCTTAAAGAAACGACTCTTTTATGAAGATCATTGGATTCCGGATATTTGGCAAAAAAATTTCTCCAGAACCCCCCTTTTAGGAACCTCCGGATTTCCTCTCCCTCAGGGCATTCCTTCAGTTTTTGAAGAACCTTTCCATATGCCATCATGGCCTCGGTGGGGAGACTCCATTCATCCATCTCCCTATATGAGGAGCAGGAAAGGTAGACCCTTCCGAGGGGTTTTTGAATTTGAAGGTAGGCTCCTAAGGGGAGAGGCTCAATCCAATCCAAATTTTCTCCGATCATCTGGAAAAAACGTTCCAGCCAACCTTCTTCATAAACAGAATGATAGGTATAAGGCCAGATCCCAAACTTCTCTCCGTCGTCAGCAAAGATCGCTGCCTGGGAGGTCCCTTTGAGCCTTTGAAGATAATCTAACGTTTCCTCAGGGGGGTGGAAAGGGATTAGATATCGGAGCCTCTCGCTTCCCGGGAATACCTTCACCACCTCCCCATTCTCTTCCGTCACATAATATCCATGAAGCTCTTCTTCTCTTAACCCCGATTTCTTGAAGTGGTAGTCGTCAATGGTAATATAGTCCACCTCCGCCTTCCTCAGATATCTTGGAAGGTGAGGTTCCCATACCCGCTCAGCAAGCCACATTCCTCGGGGTTTCACTCCCATCTCTGTCTCTATCGTTTGGCTAAGAAGAAGGATCTGACCGATCTTATCTTCATCAGGAATGACAGCGAGAATGGGTTCGTAGTAACCTCCGGTTATCATCTCCAGTTGACCCTTTTTTACCAATTCCTTCAGCACTTTTAAAAATTCTGGATGACGCTCCTTAAAAAAATCCCAGAGGACTCCTGAATAATGGATCGAAATCTTCATGAAGGGATATTTTTGGAGAGTTTGAATGAAAGGATGATAGGCCTTCTGAAAGGCCTCTTCCATTACATGAATAAAGTTTCCGACCGGTTGATGATTATGGACACAGAAAAGGAAGTAAACTTTTTTCATAATCGGTAATGTATAGGATTTTTCCTCTTAAATCAACACTGAGATGCGATCCTTCACTCATGAAGAAGGAATAGGCCTGATAGAGGTATTGGAGAAAACCTGAGTGGGGAAACCTTTAACTGCCCATAAGGCTCTCAGTTTCAATCCAATTTGATGAGAAACCCATCTCTTTGAAGGATCGTTTCTTATCCCATTCTAATTGACAAAACAGGGTTTAACGTGCTAATTAATTATTTGAAAGAGGGCGTTATTTTTATAATATATTGAAATTATTGTTATTTTTTAGATTTCTATAAATCATCCTTTTTGAAAGTCGGGCCATTACACGGTTCTCATTGGATTTGCCGGGGTGGCGAAATTGGAATACGCGCGAGACTTAGGATCTCGTGGTCGAAAGACTGTGCGGGTTCGACTCCCGCCCTCGGCACCACTTCTAAATAGAGAGGGTTTAGACTCATGGAGATCCAGATTGAAGATCTAAGCTCAATTAAAAAGAAGATTAGTGTTGAAATTCCAGTGGAACAGGTTTCCAGAGAGATCGATTCCTTTTATGGAGAATTGAAAAAAAAGGCAAGGATCAAAGGGTTTCGACCTGGAAAAGTTCCACGGGAAATTCTGGAGAGATATTTTAAGGATTATGTGAAATCAGAGGTCACCCAGAAATTGATTCAAGAGACCTATTCCGAAGCCATCTCTGAAGGCCACCTCCAACCCGTTTCACTTCCAATCATCGATCCTGGAGAACTGGAAAAGGACAAGCCTTTTCATTATACGGTCACTGTCGAAGTAAAACCGGAGATTAAAATTGATGGTTATATAGGATTGACTCTCGAAGGGAAAAAGGAGGAGGTCAAAGAGGAAGAAGTGGAGGAGAGATTAAAAGATCTTCAAAACCTCCACGCCGTATTAAAGACGATCCCGGAACCACGACCCATCCAAAAAGGGGATTTTGTTCTCCTGGATTACGAGGCATGGCTGGAGGGTAAACCCTTAGAAGAAGGAAAGGCCATGGATTATACCGTGGAAGTGGGAAGTGGGCGATTTATTCCAGACCTTGAAGAGGCCTTGATAGGGCTAAAACCCGAAGAAGAGAAAGAGATCAAGATTTCTTTTCCTGAAGATTATGGATATAAAAAGTGGGCAGGAAAAACAATCTCTTTTCGTGTTAAAATTAAAGAGATTAAAGAAAAAGTCCTTCCTCCTCTGGATGATGAATTTCCCAGGGATTTTGGTGAGTACGCTTCCCTTGAAGAGTTTAAAAAGAAACTTAAAGAGGACCTTACGAAAGAGAAAGAAGCCGCTTTGAAAAAAGACCTGAAAGATCAAATCGTTGATCGACTCTTAGAAGCTCATCCCTTTGAGGTTCCAGAAAGTTTGGTCAAGGCTCAGGCAAAAGCCCTTGTTTCTGATATGAAGTTAAGATTAGCGACCCAGGGGATAGGATTAAAAGAATTAAACCTCTCGGAGGAGAAACTCGAGGAGGATTACCGAGAATTATCACAAAAACTGGTTCGGACCTTTTTAATCTTAGAAAAAATCGCTAACCAGGAGGGGATTGAAGTGTCGAACGAGGAGATCGAGCAGCGTCTAAAAGAAATCTCTGAGAGGACGCGTCAACCCCTGGAGGCGGTGAGGCGGTTATACGAGAACCGTAAACTTTTACCCGAATTGAAGACCGAGATTCTCAACGAAAAAACTTTAAATTTCTTACTCGAAAGGGCACAAATCCAATATAGATGAGGAAGAGAAAGATGACTCTAATACCGATTGTAATCGAGAGGGATGGAAGAGGGGAAAGGGCCTATGACATCTATTCCCGGCTTCTAAAAGAGAGAATTATCTTTATAGGGACGGCGATCGATGATGATGTGGCTAATCTGGTGATCGCCCAGATGCTATTTTTAGAGTCGGAAGATCCTGATAAAGATATTCATCTTTACATTAACTCCCCTGGAGGGATCGTTACCTCTGGACTTGCCATCTACGATACGATGCAATATATTCGACCTAAGGTTTCAACGATCTGCATGGGACAGGCCGCAAGTATCGCTGCTCTTCTGCTGGCTGCAGGGGAAAAGGGGAAACGCTACGCCCTTCCCCATTCGAGGATTCTGATTCATCAGCCCATGGGTGGATTTCAGGGGCAGGCCACCGATGTAGATATTCAAGCGAAAGAGATTCTTCGATTGAGAGAAGAACTCAACGCCATCCTTGCAAAACACACCTCCCAATCCCTCGAAAAGATTCAAAAGGATACAGAACGAGATTTCTATATGACGGGCCTTCAGGCGAAGGAATACGGTATTATCGATGAGGTGGTAGAGAAACGTCCTGTCCGATCTCAGACTTCATAAGAGATCAGAAAGGAGAGAAAGATGAAAACAAATGGGGGAAATTACGGGACGATTTTACATTGCTCTTTCTGTGGAAAAAGTCAGGATGAAGTAAGAAAACTCATCGCAGGTCCAACGGTCTATATCTGCGACGAATGTATCGAGCTCTGCAACGAGATCATCGCCGAAGAGGTAGAAGAACGATTTGTCCCGGGCAAACTGACGGTTCCTAAACCGATGGAGATTAAAGCAAAACTCGACGAGTATGTGATTGGACAGGAACATGCAAAGAAGATTCTCTCCGTGGCCGTCCATAACCATTATAAACGTATTGATTCCCGAATCCACTCAGGAGATGTGGAGCTTCAGAAATCGAATATTTTACTGATCGGACCCACGGGGACTGGAAAAACCCTTCTGGCACAGACACTGGCTAAGATTCTGGACGTTCCCTTTACCATTGCGGATGCTACCTGCTTGACCGAGGCAGGCTACGTAGGGGAGGATGTGGAGAATATCATTCTGAGCCTACTTCAGGCGGCCGATTATGACATTGAACGATGTCAGAAAGGAATTGTCTATATTGATGAAATTGATAAAATCTCAAGAAAATCGGATAGCCCCTCCATCACAAGGGATGTCTCAGGTGAAGGGGTCCAACAGGCTCTCCTCAAAATCATCGAAGGAACGATTGCAAGTGTCCCCCCCAAAGGCGGGAGAAAACATCCCCAGCAGGAATTTATTCAGGTCGATACGACGAACATTCTTTTTATCTGCGGAGGGGCTTTTGTAGGATTGGAAAAGATTATCGAACAGCGGATTGGAAAGAAAAGCATTGGCTTTGGAGCCGAGATCAAGACCAGGGAAGAAAGGGATACAGGAGAACTCCTTCGAGAAGTTCAACCCGAAGACCTCCTGAAATTTGGATTGATTCCAGAATTCATTGGAAGACTTCCCGTCATCGCTACCCTGGATGATTTGAGTATCGAAGCGTTAGTCGATATTTTGAAAAAACCGAAAAATGCACTGGTCAAGCAGTACCAGAAGCTCTTCGAATTAGAAAATGTAAAACTTCGATTTACGGATGGAGCCCTGATGGCCATCGCAAGAGAAGCGATCAAGAGAAAATCGGGAGCTCGAGGGCTTCGAGCGATCATGGAAAGTATTATGCTCGATGTGATGTATGAGATTCCTTCTCAACCTAATATCCGTGAATGTATCATCAGTGAAGAAGTGGTCCTCAATCATGAAAGCCCCATCCTCCTTTATGAAAAGGAAGTAGAGGTGGCCTGATCGGAAGGTTGACTTTTATCGTTAAATTATCTAAAATAAACTTAGAATTTTCAGGCGGATAGCTCAGTGGGAAGAGCGCCGGCCTTACAAGCCGGAGGTCGCAGGTTCAATCCCTGTTCCGCCTACCAATCAGTTGATTGGAAATAGAATTATAGGGTTATGTGAATCGGGGGCGTAGTTCAATTGGTTAGAGCGCCGGCCTGTCACGCCGGAGGTTGCGGGTTCAAGCCCCGTCGCTCCCGCCAGAATATAAAAAAGCCTGCCCTTTAAGGCAGGTTTTTTATTTTGGAATTGAACCAATGGAATTGACATAACCTCTATTAGATGATATTTTTACCCTAAAAATATGAGAGGATTTTAAATCATGGAGCCTCCGGGTATGAAATCAATCTTTTTATTTTTTTCTTTTCTCATGATTCTTCAAGGATGTGTAGGTGACGTTCAGATGGTCCCACCGCCAAGAGAACCTTATCCTCCACCACCTCCAGCCCCCCGACCTCAGGATTTAAAGGTCACGCAGTTAATAATGTCTCCTGATCCCATTCGGGAAGGCCAGCGAGTAAGCTTTCAAGCTATTGTGGTGAATCTTTCTCCACATTCGGTAAGGGCAAATCTTCTCCTTAAAGACAGAGATGAGAGTGTGACCGAACTCTACGATGTATTCCTCCATCCAGGAGAAAATCAAATTCTCTTTCCCAAGACCTCATACCGATTCTCGAGGGAAGAATCCTGTTTCCTCATAGAAGTGGAAATTGAAAGGACAAGAAGATCGGTAAGTATGGCGAAGGAGTTTTGTGCTCGAAGAACGCTTCAAGGGTGGACCATGAGAACTCCTCGGGTAGGTCCATTATCTATAGAGGATCTTGATTTCTCACCTGACCCTGTTCTCCCTGGAAAAGAGTTTCGATTTAGAGCGAAGTTAAGAAATGATGGGAACCCTCTAAGAGCGGATATCCGAATCATGGATGGCGAACGAGCAATAACCCAGTTGAACGATATTCTTCTTCCCCATGGAGTTTCTAATATTGTATTTCCTATTATCAAATATCCATTTCATCGATTCGATCACTGTTTTACAGTGATTGTAGATGTAGAAAGAACTCCTTTTCAGGTGGACGGAGCGAGGAAGTTCTGTGCAAAACCGATAGGCTGGACCCTGCATCCCCCTTTCAAACGACCATAAAAATTCTATTTTTCTGGTGAGCCGTGCAGGAATCGAACCTGCAACCTACTGATTAAGAGTCAGTTGCTCTACCGATTGAGCTAACGGCTCACCTCTGGCGCGCCCGGGGAGACTCGAACTCCCGACCTGCGGATACGAAGTCCGAAAAAGCCAATTTTTATAAGCCCTTGATCTTTCGTCTGGTTTCTCCTAACTTATTGTAATTAATATATTATTCGAATTAAATCTTATTACTTTTTATTATACCTTATTCTACATGTTTAGGCTTATTTTAGCACAAATTTAGCACAATAATTTTTCTTTATCAAGCTCATGAATTCCTCCACTAAATACTAATTTTACCTCTTTCGTATTCTTTTAAATCATTAATGTCGTGGGACAATATCATTTCTTCCAGGAAAACTCATCTGAAACATTCTTAGAAAGAGGAGAAAATCCTTTCGCTATACTAAATACTTTTACCTAAATTGAGCGATTCTTAATATTGTTTAAAGATAACCCTTCTGGATTCCCGTTTTCACGGGAATGACGTTTTCATTCATTGGGTGGCAGTCGTCATTCCTGCGGAAGCAGGAATCCAGTATATTTGATTCAATTAATG
>CALIBK010000025.1 GCA_938045955.1 uncultured bacterium
CTTCACAAATCAATTCACTCCCCTGAAAAATCATCTATCTCTCAAAAAATAAAAACTTCTACCGAAAAACAGTAGAAGTTATCATTCCCCCTTTGGGGGACGTTTAAGGCGAACTTCATCACCCAGATCATTTAAATTTAATCTTAGTATGGGTCAAAAAAATGAAAAACCTAAATTGAGCGATTCTTAGTATTATTTAAAGATAACCCTTCTGGATTCCCGTTTTCACGGTAATGACGTTTTCATTTATTGATTGGTAGTTGTCATTCCTGCGGAAGCAGGAATCCAGTATATTTGATTCAATGAATGACGAAAAATCGCCCAATTTAGGAAAAAGTTAATTTTTTCTCTTTTGTAATCCATCAGTTATGGTTGTTAAATAGGCCTGATAAGTGTATTGGAGAAAACCTGAGTGCGGTTACCTTAAATTGCCTCTCAAGCTCTCAGATTCAACCCGCTTTGATGAGAAATCTAATTCTACAGTGGATCGTTTCGTATTCCATTTTATACTGAATCCATTTGCTTTCTAAGGGTTTCGGAAATACCCCTGTCAGGCCAAAATGATCCCAACTCTTCAGTGAGGCAATACAAATTAAAAGGGTCTCTCCATTCGGGGGGATTCCTCTTGAAGGGTCAAAAAGATCATGATAAGAAAGAATAAAATGATATGGAATAAAGAACTGAAAAACTTACAAGAAGAGATCATTAGCTGCAAAAAGTGTAAAAGGTTGGTCCCCTATCTTCAGTACCTTTCAATTCATAAACCCAAAAGATTCAGGGATTGGACTTACTGGGGAAAACCTCTTCCCAGTTTTGGAGACCCTGAGGCTCGGGTACTCATCGTAGGTCTGGCTCCGGCAGCTCATGGGGGAAATCGAACCGGGCGGATGTTTACAGGGGATCGGAGTGGGGAATGGCTCTTCCAAGCGCTTTACCTATCCGGTTTTTCAAACCAACCCTTCTCCTCACGAAGAGATGATGGGCTTTGTCTCAAGGATTGTTACATCACAGCTACCATTCATTGTGCCCCTCCTGGAAATAAACCCCTTCCCGAAGAGATCGAGAATTGTCGAAGTTACTTTTTAAGGGAATTAGACCTTCTCAGGAGAGTTCAAATTATTGTTCCCTTGGGGCAGATCGCATTTCTCCAGACATTAAAATCTCTGAGATTAAAAGGATACGATATCCCTTCCCTCCCTTTTGGTCATGGAAAGATTTACAGACTTTCCGGGGAAACTTCCCCTCTCACCCTCATTACCACCTACCACCCGAGTCAGCAAAATACTCAAACAGGAAAATTAACTCGAGAGATGTTTCAATCAATTTTCCATCAGGTCATTCGCCACCTCAAACAGAATCGAAGGGATCTTTCTTAGAAGATCAATCCTTGGTCATCTTCCCCTTTTCTTTCAAATAGGCCTCTTTTCCTGCTTTAATCGCCGCATAGAGAGGAGAGCTCTGAGAAATTATTTTAACCTAAATTGGGCATTTTTCTTGGTGAATTGAATCATAGATACTGGATTCCTGCTTCTGCAGGAATGGCGACTATCCCTCAATGAATGAAAATGTCATTCCCTTGAAAACGGGAATCCAGAAGGGGTTTACCTCGAAATAATTCTAATTATTGCCCAATCTGGGTTTAAATAAATTTAGAGACATGAGTTTTGACAGAGGAGGGTTTTTCTTGTTAAAAATAATAGATTAAGATTGAAACAAGGAGCGAAACTGTGCCAACTTATTCTCATTCCCAGCTTTCTACCTATGAGAATTGTCCCCAGCAGTATAAACTCGCTTACATTGACAGAATCAAGATCGAGACGGAAGGGATTGAGGCCTTTATGGGGACAAGGGTCCATGAAGCCCTGGAGAAGCTTTATCGAGACCTCAAAGTCACAAAGCTCAATACCCTTGATGAACTTCTCACTTACTATCATCAGTCCTGGGAAAAGAATTGGAGCGAGACGGTTCAAATCATTCGAAAGGAATATAGTGCCGAGGATTATCGACGTCTGGGGGAGAGATGCCTTCGAGATTATTACAACCGTTATTTCCCATTTGATCAAGGAAAAACATTGGCCCTGGAGGAGAATATCTACTTTCCCTTAGAGGAGGGGTACTGGATTCGGGGGGTCATTGACCGTCTAACCCTTTCTGACCATTCTGTCCTCGAGATCCACGATTATAAAACGGCCAATCGACTTCCGACCAGAGCCGAGGTGGATTCTGATCGGCAACTGGCATTCTACCAGATGGGAGTGGAAGGAAGATGGAAGGATATTCGAGAAATCCGTTTGATCTGGCATTACCTCACCTTTGATCTCGAGATTCAATCTTCAAGAACCCCGGAAGAACTCCAGCGGCTCCGTGCGGAAACCATGGAGTTGATCAGGCGAATCGAAGCCGACCGGGAATTTTTACCCAGAGAGGGTCCCCTTTGTGACTGGTGTGATTTTCAGGGATACTGTCCCAAAAGAAAACATCTGATCTTTGTAGAAAACCTTCCCCCCAATGAATATTTGCGGGAAGAGGGGGTGACCCTGGTAAACCGATATGTCGAATTGAAAGAAAAAAAGAGAATGATGAACGAAGAGATGGATGCGGAGCTGGCAAAGATCGAAGAGGCCCTCTTTGCCTATGCCCAACGGGAGGGGGTAGATTCTATTTACGGAAGTGATCATGTTGCCAAGATCAAGATCGAGGTAAAGGAGAAGTATCCATTGAAAGGGGATCCGAACCGGAAATTGTTAGACGAATTGATTAAAAAGGCAGGGAAATGGATGGAGGTCTCCGATTTAAATCCATGGATGTTGGCCAGGGTGATGGAACGCGGAAGTTGGCCGTCCTCTCTGGTGAATCGGATAAAAGAATTCTGTTCACTGGAACAGAGCCGTTCAATTACCATTCAAAAATTGAAAGAGATAGATTAGTGGAGGGTATATGGATATTCGGGTCGAAAAGGCGATGGCTGAAACGTATCCCTGTGAACTCCTTCTTCTCTTCTCCTTTGAACCTCCCCTTCCCCTGGAGGGAGTCCTCGCAAGCCTGGATCAGGAATGGAAGGGGTGGATTTCAGGGATCCTCAAAGAAGGAGATTTTAAAGGGGAGCGTTTTGAATGTAAACTCTTTCATACCCAAGGCCTTTTCCCAGCCAGACGAATCCTCCTCACAGGGCTCGGAAAAAAGGAGGAGTTTAGCCTGGAGAGATGGCGAGAGGCTTCCTCAAAGGCCGGACAATTCATTCGAGACTCAGGGCTAAAGCGGTTTGCATTCCATATCACGAAGTTAGAAAATTATTCTGAAGAAGTCCTCGCAGAGGCCTTTATTATTGGGCTTAGGCTCGGAACCTATCAATTCAAAGAGTTAAAGACCCAGGAGCTTGAGAAGATAAAAGAGATAGAAGAAGGGATTCTTTTGGGAAGGAATGATGAAGAGGTCCTGGCCATCCAAAAGGGGTGCCATCTCGGGGAGATTATTTCAAAGGCAGTTTATATGGCGAGGGATTTAGTCAATCGCCCAAGCAGTCAGGTCACCCCTACCTTCCTGGCAGAGAAAGCAAGGGAGATTGCCCAAACCTATGGGATGGAAATCGAAGTATTGGATATGTCTCAGGCAGAGGCCTTAGGTATGGGTGCTTTTGTGGGAGTAGCCAGGGGAAGTCAGGAGCCCTGTAAGTTTATCATCCTCGAATATAATAAAGGAAAAGGTTTTGAAACGATTGCTCTGGTGGGCAAAGGGATCACCTTTGATAGTGGGGGAATCTCTTTAAAACCTTCCGAAGGGATGGAAAAGATGAAAGGGGATATGTCCGGAGCAGCTGCAGTATTGGGGACCCTCCAGGCGGCCTCAGAACTTCAACTTCCCCTTCACCTTGTTGGACTCATTCCCGCTACGGAGAATCTCCCGAGCGGGAGAGCCTTAAAACCCGGAGATGTGTTAAAAACCCTCTCCGGTCAAACGGTGGAGGTGATCAGCACGGATGCGGAGGGGCGACTCATCCTTTCCGATGCCTTGACCTATAGCCTTCGCTATCAGCCTCGGGCGATCATTGATCTGGCCACTCTCACCGGAGCTATTGTGATTGCCTTAGGAGATTATGTCATCGGGCTCTTTGGAAATGATGAGACTCTTCTCCAAAGAGTGGAGAAGGCCTCTCAACAATCGGGGGAGAAGGTTTGGAGAATGCCGCTCTGGGAGGAATATTTCGATTATATTAAGAGCGATGTGGCCGACTTCAAGAATGTCGGGACCCGTGCAGCAGGAGCCATCATTGGAGCGATCTTTTTGAGCAAATTTGTAGGGAAAACACCGTGGGTCCATCTCGATATCGCAGGTCCAGCATTTATTGAAAAAGAAAAACCATTACTCCCTAAAGGAGGGAGTGGAGCAGGAGTGAGATTGTTGATCCAGATGCTGAGAAATTGGAGCTATTCTTAATCTTCAACGTCAGAGATTCGTAATAAAAATTGATGAACCGATCCGAAACTCAACCCCCCTTTCTCTTAGCCTGTCACAGGAAACCCACCCCTTATACCCCTATCTGGTTGATGCGTCAGGCAGGACGGTATATGAAGGAGTATCGGGCCCTTCGAAAGAGATACTCCTTTTTAGAGATGTGTAAAACCCCGGAGATTGCCACAGAAGTGACTCTCCTCCCGATCAAGAAGTTTAAGGTCGATGCAGCGATCATCTTTTCGGATCTCCTTCTTCCTCTGGAACCGATGGGAGTGAGTTTAGAATATCGAAAGGGAGAAGGTCCTGCGATTCATCCTCTCCGTGGGGAAAAAGAGATCTCCCGACTTCGTATCTTTCATCCTGAAGAGTCCCTCTCTTTCTTATTAAGAACTATTCGAATGGTTCGAAGAGAATTAAATGGAAAGATCCCTCTCATCGGATTTTCCGGGGCTCCCTTTACCCTTGCGAGTTACCTGATTGAGGGAGGACACTCCACCCATTATGTCATGACTAAAAGTCTCATGTATCGAAATCGCACTGGCTGGGATACCTTGATGGAGAAACTTTCGGAAGTATTAGCACGTTGCCTTCATGCACAGGTCGAGGCAGGGGTTCAGGCCATTCAGGTTTTCGATTCGTGGGTAGGATGTTTAAGCCCGAAGGATTATGAAGAGTTTGTCCTCCCTTACTCAAAACGAGTGATCGATAGAGTAAAACATAAAGTGCCTGTCATCCATTTTGCTACCTCTCATGCGACTCTTCTTCGATTAATGAAAAAGGCAGGGGGGGACGTGATCGGGGTGGATTGGCGGATAGAGATTGGAGAGGCATGGGCGCGGGTGGGCTACGATGTTGGAATTCAGGGGAATCTCGATCCCGCCGTTTTACTCGGACCTTTGGATCTCATCAAAAAAGAGGTCAAGAGGATTCTTGATTCCTTAAAGACTCGACCGGGCCATATTTTTAATCTGGGCCATGGGGTCCTTCCCAACACCCCTGTGAAAAATGTTGCAGCATTGGTAGAGATGGTCCACGAATATAGTTCAGCCTTAAGAATTAATAAAGAGGATTGAAAGTTTTAGATAAATGATAAAAGCCCTTCTTCTATTAGCCTTTGGAGGGCCTCGATCCCTCGATGAAGTAGAGACTTTTCTCAGCCACCTTTTTAGAAATCGGACTCCTTCATCAGAACAATTGGAACGGGTGAAAGACCGTTATCGAAAAATCGGAGGCTCTTCCCCTCTGTTTGAGATTACCCAGAGGCAAGGCCGGAGGCTTGAAGAGAGGTTGAGGGAGAGAGGCTATGAATTTAAATCTTATATCGGGATGTGTTATGGAAAACCCTTAATTGAAGAGGTATTAAGAGAGATTCGAGAGAATGGTCATCAAGAGATAGTGGCCCTTCCGATGACCCCTTTTCGATCAAAATTTAGTACAGGAATTTATAGAGAAAAATTGGATCATGGAAATGAAGAAATGGGTTATCCTTTTAAGATTCAACTCATAGAAGGGTGGCACAGCCATTCTCTCTTTTTAGAGGCCTGGGTTGAAAGGGTGAAGGAAGGATTAGAGTTTTTTCCGTCACAGAGTAGAAAAAAGGTTCATCTCATTTTTACAGCCCATAGTCTTCCTGAGTCCGTAATCCAAAACGACCCCTATGTAAAAGACTTCAGAGAATGTGTGGAGGGGATCCTGCGGAGAATGGAGCCCCTTTCATGGCACCTTGCTTTCCAGAGCAAAGGAGGGGGGTCTGAGAAGTGGATCGGGCCAGACGTGGAATCCGTGCTCATCGGACTGAGGAAAATTTATGTGAAGGAGATATTGATCGTTCCTGTTGGTTTTGTCTCTGATCATATCGAAATCCTCTACGATATTGATCTCTTCTATCGGGAGAAAGCCAACTCCCTGGGAATGGTGTTAAAACGGGCTCCTTCGCTCAATGATTCTGAGAGGTTTATTGAGGCGTTGGCAAGTTGGGTGGAAAATCAATTTAGAGAAGCCGAAGGATAAAGAGATTCGGGAAATTTATGAAACGAATCATCATCATTGGAGGGGGAGTGGCTGGTCTTGGAGCGGCTTATAAAATCCGGCGAGCTGCCTCCGAAGGACATGGGGTCGATTTTTTTCTTATCGAAAAAGATCCACGCCTGGGGGGAAAAATCCTTACCGAGATCATTCGAGATCCTTTCGGAAAGGGAGTATTTATTGTCGATGGAGGACCGGACTGTTTTCTCACCGAGAAACCTGCCTGTCATCGAATCGCAAAACTTTTAGGGATCTTTGAGGATGAGTTGCCCACAGACGATTCAAAGAGGGGGACACTGATCTTCTCTCAAGGGAAACTTCACCCTTTACCCGATGGAATCATGATGTTTGCTCCAACCAAATTTCTCCCTTTTATCACGACCCAGTTATTCTCGTGGTCAGGGAAGATTCGGATGGTAATGGATTTATTTATCCCTCCAAGGAAAATTAAACCCGGGGAATCCTACGACGAGACACTGGAGAGCTTTGTGGTGAGGCGGATGGGGAGGGAGTGTCTGGATCGTCTCGCTGAACCTCTGGTGGGAGGCGTTCATGCCTCCGACCCCAGAACCATGTCCCTCGCTGCTACCTTTCCAAGACTCCTCGAAATGGAGCAGGCCTACGGATCTCTTATCAGAGCTTTTCTTGTAGCCCGAAAAAAGGTCGAGGAGATGAGAAAAAAATACCCTCCCAAACCAGGGCAGAAGCCGAGAACCTTTTTTACCTCTTTTATAAAAGGGATGCAACAATTGACAGATAGAATGGCTGAGGCTTCGGGTCCGGAGAAGATGCGGCTTGGAGTTTCCGTCACCTCACTCCAGATAGGTCACCAAAATCGGTGGAGGGTTCATTTATCAGATGGCACCTTCCTGGAAGGAGATGGGGTCATCCTTGCTACCGAGTCCTGGGCCGCGGAGCCTCTCATCAGACCGATTGACCGAGAAATGGCAGATGCCTTAGCAGAGATTCCGTGGACTTCTTCAGCGACCATCTCTTTTGCCTTTGATGAAAAAGAAGTGGGTTTGGATCTGAATGCCTTCGGGGTCCTGTGTCCCATGGTTGAGGGTCGTTCCATCCTGGCAGCCACCTACTCCTCCTCCAAGTGGCCGGGGAGAGCCCCTCCAGGAAAGGTTCTTCTTCGTGGTTTTGTTGGAGGGCCTCACAATCAGGAAGTCCTGGAACGATCAGATGAAGAATTGGTTCAGATCGTCCTTTCAGAGTTTCATGAGATTTTAGGTCTCAATCCAAAGGCAAAGCCGATTTTTTTCCGTCTTTATCGGTGGCCCCGGGGAATGCCCCAATATACCCTTGGACATCTTGAGCGGGTGGAATTGATAGAGAATCATAGTGCTCAGATTTCAGGCCTGGCCCTTGCCGGTGGAAGTTATCGAGGAGTTGGAATTCCAAACTGTATCGAGAGCGGGGAGAGGGCCGTTTCAAAAATTCTTAATGAATGGGGCATCGATCTTGCCGAAGACCACATCGAAGAAAAGCGGTATTATTAAATCATCACCCTTCATTAAGGGGCAGACCTTTTAAAAAAGGCCTGCCCCTTTTTACCGATTAATTTGTTTTAATTTTTTCTAAATCCAGGTCTTCAAGAATCACAATTCCTCTGGATTTCATTTCGTCGATCGCTTTTTGAGAGGTATCGGGCGCGACCCCTCTGGAAAGATTTTTTATCATAATCACCTTGTATCCTGCGGTTACCGCATCCAGAGCAGTGGCCCTGACACAGTAATCGGTAGCAATGCCGTAAACGACTACTTTTTTGATCCCATCTTTTTTAAGAATCTTGTCCATATCGGTCTTCTTTCCACCATCGTCCTGGAAGCCTGAATAACTATCATACTGGGGGTCCATGCCCTTCTTTACCACGGCTTTAAGGAGTTTTTGATCGAGCAGGATTTCGGCTCCCGGGGTATTCTGGACACAGTGAGGAGGCCAGAGCACCTGATCTTTTCCATGAAGTTTGATCACATCAAAGGCCTTCTTCCCGGGATGATTGGTAAAGAAGGAGGCATGATTTTTGGGATGCCAGTCCTGGGTGGCATAGATTGGATAACCTGCGGACTTCAGCCTCCTCGTAGCCTCTTCAACGGCCTTAATATAGGCTTCATCTGTCCCTTCTACAGCCAGAGAGCCATTCTTGAATTTTGTGAAGTCCCCCTGAACATCGACCACAATCACACCAATCTTCTCTGCTGCCATAGCCCACCCTCCAATCAACATTAAGATAGTTACGATGCAAAAAACTCCCCATCTTTTCATATAGCACCTCCCTTATGGGTTTTACTGGATTACCACCCGCTACTCCGGGGTTGAAAGGCTAAGATTTGGCCATCTCTTTTGAAACCTCTTTCGTCGCCTCTATGATTCTTTTGATATCCTCATCGGAGTGAGCGAAGGATAAACCCCCTCCTCCATGCATCACATGAACCCCATGATTAAGCATCCTGATTCTGAATTCGACCTCCCTCCTTTCGATATCCGTAAACTGATGGATATGATGAGGGGAGTGGAGTTCCAACCCCTTCTTAAAAGGGAAGTGGACCTGGTAAAGGGAAGCGAAGCCTGTCACTGCAGCCCCCAATCCTTCCTGGTCGAAGATCTCCTGGAGACTTCTTCTCAGTTTCTCCCCAGCCCTCTCGAGGGTAGGGTATACCACATTCGCATTCTCCTTTAGAAACCGAAGCATGGCTAATCCTGAAGTCACAGTGAGTGGATGGGCAGAGAAGGTCCCTCCCCCGATAAGAATTCGGTTTCCTTTCTCCTTTTTTAATTCAGGGGAGGTTTGAATCAATATCTCTTTTTTCCCTGCAATCACCCCTACTGGCATTCCCCCGCCTGCAATCTTTCCTAAGGTAGTTAGATCAGGGATAATTCCGAACCTCTTCTGTGCCCCTCCTAAAGCGACCCTGAAACCCGAGATCACCTCATCGAAAATGAGAATCGCACCGAGTCTCTCTGTTTCTGAACGAAGCATCTTCAAATATTCAGGGGCGGCAGGTGAAAATCCACCTTCTGCGATTACCGGTTCAAGGATGATTGCTGCCAGATCCTTTTTATTCTGATCGATGATACGAAGTGTCCCATCGATGTCATTAAAGGGGATCGTTTTTGTATAAAGTTGAAGTTCTGGTAAAAGGCCGAGACTTTCCTCCTTTTCATAAGGCGTCTTAATACCCACAGTGAGGTCGGAATTGGCTCCATGCCAGCCTCCCGCAATTTTCAGGATTGTCTTTCTGCCAGTAAAGGCTCTTGCTACCCTCACTGCGTACATCGTGGCCTCAGTTCCGGAGCAACAAAATCGGACCATTTCTGCAGATGGGATTAACTCCTGAATGAGTTCAGCCCATTCAATCTGTTCTTCAAAGAGTGCCCCCCAGTGAATTCCCTTCCGGAGTTGTGTTTCTATGGCTTGAGTGATGATTTGAGGTCGATGGCCCAGGAGGTGAGTATAGTTTCCCATCCAGAGATCGATATATTCATTTCCATCGACATCGATGAGTTTCGAGCCCGTTGCATCTTTTATCAGGATGGGATAGGGGGGAAAATAATGAATATTATGAGAGATTCCTCCAGGCATGACTTTTCGAGCTCGTTGAAAAAGAGTCTCTGAAAGAGGGGTCTTTTTTCGGTAAAAGTCCAAATAGGATTCCATAGGGAAAAGACCGGAATTGAAAGTAATTCTTTATAGCATATTTTTTTAAATTCAAAAAGAATTGACAATTAATTCAAATTCATATAAATAGAATAGAAGTCGAAGAAAGGGGGTGAGAAACAGATCCTCTCAAAAGAGCCTTTCGTTTTTTTAAACCAATTCATTAAAGGAGGTTGGGGATGAAAAGAAGAATCGTTACAGGAATTTTGATTTTATGTTTATTGACTTTTTTCTCGGTCATTCATCTTGAGACGGTGCAGGCTGCAAGAAAGTATGTTTCCATCGCCTCTGGATGGGTGGTGGGAGTCTATTTCCCTCTTGCAGGGGCAATCTCCCGTATCGCTCATGAAAACCTTCCTGACATCAAGATTACGGTCGAATCCTCGGGAGCCTCGGTGGCCAATGCCAAATTAATTGCTACAGGAGATGCGGATTTGGCGATCCTCCAGAATGATATCGCCTATTATGCCCTTAATGGAACAAAACCTATGTTTGACAAACCTGTCCCCAACATTCGAGGGATTGCAGCCCTCTATCCAGAACATTGCCAGATCCATGCAAGAAAAGATGCCAAAATTGCAACGGTCAAAGATCTCAAAGGTAAAAGAGTGGCTGTGGGACCTCTCGGTAGCGGAACAGAGGCAAATGCGATGCAGATCCTTGAGGCCTATGGATTAAAGTTTGAGGATCTCGGGAAGGTTGAAAGACTCTCGGCAGCCGAATCGGCAGACTATCTGAAAGACGGCCGAATAGATGCAGCCTTTTACACCGTAGGGGTTGGGGCCTCTGCGATTGTGGATACCGCCCTGATGGTCGATACGATGATTGTCCCCATTGATGGGCCTCAAGCCGATTCCTTAATCAAGAAGTATCCTTTTTATGCAAAAGATAAGGTTCCAGCGGGAATCTACAAGGGCGTGGATAAGGACGTTCCTACCGTGGCGGTATTAGCCATTCTGGTGGCCAAGGCAGAATTGGAAGAGGACGTCGTTTATCGGATTACCAAGGCGATGTGGGAGAATATTGGACGCATCGAAAGTGCTCATGCCAAAGGGAAAGAGGTGAAATTAGAGAAAGCCCTGATCGGGATGCCCATTCCTCTTCACCCCGGGGCTCAGAAATTTTACAAAGAGAAAGGGATGATCAAATAAATAAAATGAAGGGTTGGAGGCATTTCATCTTCAATCGAAGAGTGGGATGCCTCCTCTTTATTTTTTTTCTATCCCTCGCTCTTTTCCCTGTATCCACTTTAGAAATAAAAAATAAGAGCGAAGGGAAGGTCCTCTATTTTAGAAGAGTTTCTCCGGGCGACCGATTTGAGTTTAGATATCTCCATTCCGTCGATAAAACCCCAGTCACTGGGTATTTTCTTATTTCTTCCAGAACGAAGATTAAGCCGATCGAGACCCGATTCCAATCCTATGGTCCAGGGCTTCCCTCTATGGAGAAGAATATCTGCAGGAATGGAAAGGAATTTAAGGTAGGGGTAGAGGGGACTGAAATGGAAGATTTCTCTTTTTTTGTTTCTCCTATGACCCGACAGACGTTTATCCTTAAAGGGGATAGGGTGGAGTTTTCTCATCTCCAAGAAGGTGGGATAATCAGCATAGAAGTGAGCCTTCGTCCTTTATTTTGGGAGGTCATTTTCAAACATGGAAGTCCATCGTGAGGTGGTCGATAAGGACCTCTTAGAGAAGTCAAAAGAGCTCGCCGAAGGGGCGGACTATGGAGCTCGGCGTCTCTCCGGTCCTCTTTTTTATGTCTCTGCAGGAGTCGCTCTGGCGATGTCTTGTTTTCAACTCTATACAGCAATCTTTGGAGCACTCACCGGGACGATCCAGCGCTCCATTCACCTCACTTTTGCAATCATCCTCTGTTTTTTATTCTTTCCGATGACTAAAAAATCGAAAACCAGAGGAATCCCTTTCTATGATCTCATCCTTGCGGCCATCGGGGGATTCGGAGCCCTCTATGTGACTCTCTTCTACGCCGATCTGGTAAAACGAATCGGGAATCCTACCCCGATGGATGTGATCATGGGAGTCGTCACCATCCTCTTTGTCCTTGAGTCTGCAAGAAGGGCGATCGGATTTCCACTTCCTCTTATTTCAGGTCTTTTTATTGCTTATGCCTTTCTTGGACCCTATCTGCCAGAACTTCTGGCTCATCGGGGATATGGATTTCGCCGAGTGATCGATCATCTCTACCTTACCATGGAGGGGATTTTTGGGGTTCCCCTCTGGGTTTCTTCAACGTTTGTGTTTGCCTTTGTTCTTTTTGGAGCCATTCTTGAAAAGACGGGGGCTATGGATTTCTTCATGAAGATGGCTTTTTCTTTAGTCGGTCATACCCGGGGAGGACCCGCAAAGGTAGCCGTGGTTTCAAGTGCCTTTATGGGAACGATCTCAGGGAGTGGGGTTGCAAATGTGGTGACCACTGGTTCTGTCACCATTCCCCTGATGAAACGGCTTGGGTTTAAACCAGAGATTGCAGGGGCGATCGAGACAGCCGCAAGCGGAAACGGTCAATTGATGCCTCCCGTAATGGGTGCGGCGGCTTTCATTATGGCGGAATTTTTAGGGATTCCATACTTGAATGTGGTTGTAGCTGCTGCATTGCCCGCCGTGATCGACCAATTGGCCCTTTTAGGGGCGGTTCATCTTCTTTCTGTTAAATTTGGATTAAAGGGAATTCCTCGAAAAGATCTTCCAAAATTTTTGCCCATTCTCATTCGGGGATTACATTTTGTCGTCCCTATCGGGGTACTCCTTTATTATCTGATCATCAAAAGAGCAACCCCACTGACCTCTGCTGCTGCTGGAATAGTCGCCACGATTTTGATCTTTTTTATCCAGGAGATGCTAAAGGGCTCTGGTTTGGGGAATTTCGCAAAAAAGGGTACTGAATCCCATCAAATTGATCCATTGAGCCCTTTCATCTCTTTTTTTACGAATATGGCTGATGCAATGTATAAGGCTGCAAGGATGATGGCAGGAATTGGAGCGACCTGTGCGTGCGCAGGAATCGTAGTGGGAATTGTGACCCTCACAGGGGCCGGTCTCAACATGACCAATATTATCATAGGATTATCAGGAGGGAATCTCTATTTTGGACTCTTTCTCACCATGGTGACCTGTTTAATCTTAGGGATGGGGGTTCCTACCACGGCAAACTATGTGATTATGGCTACGATTATGGCTCCTGCCCTGAAGGCCATGAATCCGGATGTCCCCCTCATCGCCATTCATCTTTTCGTCTTCTATTTCGGAATCCTTGCTGATGGAACCCCTCCGGTCTGTGTAGCTGCCTATGCAGCGGCAGGGATTGCGGGAGCCGATCCTTTAAAGACAGGAATCAATGCATTTAAACTGGATATGAGAACCTTTCTCCTGCCCTTCATGTTCATCACGGCTCCGGCCATGCTTTTAATCAACACCACCTTTATGGAGGCCGCCTGGATATTTATCTCTGCCTCGATCGGGATGTATGCCTTAGCTGCTTCCATGCAAGGGTTTCTCCTCACGGATTTAAGATGGTATGAACGGATCGTCCTTTTTGCCTCAGCCGTGGCGATGGTAAAACCAGGAGTCATTACGGATGCGATGGGCTTGGCAGGTTTTACCTTGATCTATTTCCTTCAAAGAAGGGCATTAAGGAGACCCACAATTTAAATTTGTGAGATAAAGGACTTACTCTAAAGCAATTTCCATTGTCCGTTCAACGATCCTGATATAATCGTGAAACTCAATTCCATCGACAGAGTGTTCCTGCTTACCCGTAATGCCATCAATCGCAGGACCCTGGTGAATCAGATGATCCAACACCCTTTGTTCATGAGCTGAAGAGATTTCTTTTAAGATTTCTCTTTTCCCCATCGCCAGAGCCGCACCCGCAAGTAAGGCATATCCTCCCCAGTTAGAAATCCCGCTGGAAATAAAATAATCGGTCTTCACACGGCAGCAGAAGATGGCTTCCCGATGGGATGGAGAATGATCCTTGAAGACCTCCCATGGGATTCGACCTGCACCGACCTCATTCCCTCGATCTCCAATCCCGATGCTTTCAATAGGAAGCTTCCATTTCCTCTGAACTTCCAGGAGCAGATGCGTTTTTGCGGTAAATCGACTAATGTCCTCAAGACGGGAACTGAAGCATCGGTTCCTGAGATGGGGAGGAAGGAGTCTTTCAAATTCCTCAACCGGAGCAGACCCTTTTCGTTCCTGCTGAAGAAAGGAGTGAAGGGTATGATTGGGGCCAACCCTTTCGATATAGATGAGATGGGTGATGCCTTGCCCTACTGCACTGTGAAAAAAATTCTCAGAGAAACGAAGGGAAAGGGAACCTTCTTCTTCATTTTCAACCTCCCTCGTGGGGGGGTGATCGGTCTGCTCGAGAGGGAACCAGATCAAGGGGATCTCTTTTTCATTGAGTTGAAGAATATGAAGCCCTGCTTTCAATGCAGGAAGCGTAAACTCATCAGAAAGCAGGATGACCTCCATCCCTAAGAGTTTCAATCCCCATGCAAGGATCAGAGCTCCAGGAGGACCATCTGTCTCTGTGGCAGGAGGCTGACCTCCCGGTATATAAAATCCTGTGATAATAAGAATTTTTCTCCCTTTTTCAGCAAGGGATTGAGCAGCTCCCATTAGATTGGAATAAGGAACCATCGGGAGATTTTCCCAATGGTATCCCCGGTCAGAAAGAAGAGAGGCGGGGAAGTTGATGACCTCTTCTATCAAAGAAATTTTATTATGGATTTGCTCACGAAGAATCATGAACCTGGCCTTTTCCCCTTTGTCTCTATTTTGGTTCCATAGTCACACCATTTTCGAATGACACATCGGTTACAGAGGGGTTTTTTGGCCGTACAGGTCCTTCGACCATGCCAGATTAGGAGATTGGAGAAATGGGTCCACTCTTTTTTGGGGACCACTTCCATGAGGTCAAACTCAATCTTCACAGGATCATCATTTTTCGTGAGGCCGATCCTCTGACTTACTCGATGGACATGGGTATCTACCGTAATCCCGGGGATTCCATAGGCGTTTCCTAAGATGACATTGGCGGTTTTTCTTCCAACTCCTGGCAGGGTTATAAGTTCTTCAAGGGTCTCTGGGACTTTCCCTCCAAATCGGGTCACGAGTTCTTGACAGCACTTCTGAATCGCTCTGGCCTTATTTTTATAGAATCCGGTGGGACGGATATCCTCTTCTATTTCTTTAAGATCAGCCTCCACAAAATCTTTTGGAGAACGATACTTTTTGAAGAGGGTTTCGGTGACTTGATTCACCTTGACATCTGTACATTGAGCAGAAAGGATCGTAGCGATGAGAAGTTCAAAGGGATTTCTGAATCTCAGGGCGATTCGATCATCCGGAATCTCTTTGGATAAGGCTTTCAAGATCTCCTCAACCCTTTTTTTTATACTCGTATCTTTTTTCATACTTTCTCCTGTTTATTCCCTTGGTTGATTGTCCCGGCGAGTTTAGCCCAGGAATCCCGAAGGGGAACGATTCGATTAAAAACCGGTCTCTCCGAAGAGGAGAGTTTAGGATCGACACAAAAATACCCGATTCTTTCAAATTGATACCTACTTCCAGGGGGAGCCCCTCTAAGGCTGGGTTCGACCTGGGAGGAGGAAAGAATTTCAAGGGATTTGGGATTAATATATTCTATAAAGTCATCCCCCTTAGCCCCAGGATTGGGTATATTAAAAAGACGATCGTAAAGACGGACTTCTGCGGGAAGGGAATGTGCTGCGGAGACCCAGTGGATGACCCCTTCAGTCCTTCGAATCCCCGAAGAAGAAGGGCGAAGCGATTCCGGGTCATAACTACAATGGATTTCCATCACCTTTCCACTCTTGGGATCCTTGACTAATCCTTCATATTTGATTTTATAGGCATATCGGAGCCGGACTTCCCGGCCGGGGGCGAGACGATTATATTTTGGAGGCGGAGATTCACAAAAATCATCTTCTTCGATATACAGGACTTTTGAAAATGGAACTTTACGGATACCCATGGAAGGGTTTTTGGGATGGTTAGGGCACACTATCTCTTCTGTTTTTTCCTCGGGGAAGTTATCAATGATGAGGCGAAGAGGCCGCAACACCCCCATCACTCGAGGGGCCCATTGATTCAATACCTCTCGGACACAGTGTTCGAGGAGAGAGAGGTCTACTAAATTTTCAGTCTTGGCCACTCCAATTCTTTCGCAGAAATCTCGAATGGCCTCAGGGGGATATCCCCTCCTCCGCATCCCAGCCAGGGTGGGCATTCGGGGATCATCCCATCCCTCTACCACTCCTCTCTCAACCAATTCAATTAATCTCCTTTTACTCAGAATCGTATAACTGAGATTGAGTCGAGCAAACTCGATCTGCTGGGGATGATGTTCCACCCTTAATGTATCGAGAAACCAATCATATAAAGCTCGATTATTTTCAAACTCCAGGGTACAGATCGAATGGGTGATCTTTTCGATCGAGTCCGAGAGGCAATGGGCAAAATCGTACATTGGGTAGATACACCATTGGTTCCCTGTTCGATAGTGAGGGACCTTTTTAATTCGATAGATGACCGGATCTCGCATGACCATATTCGGGGAGGCCATGTCGATTTTGGCTCGAAGAACATGAGTCCCTTCTTCAAATTCTCCTGCCCGCATCCTTTCGAAGAGATCCAGGTTTTCCTCCACCGAGCGGTTCCGATAAGGACTTTCCCTGCCCGGTTCGGTCAGGGTTCCCCGGTATTGCCGGATCTCATCAGGGCTGAGACTGCACACATAGGCCTTTCCTTCTTTTATCAACTGAATCGCATACTCGTAAAGTTGATCATAATAGTCTGATGCAAAATAGAGACGGTCTCCCCAATCGAACCCTAACCATTTCACATCCTGAAGAATTGCATCGACATACTCCTGGCTCTCCCCGCTTGGATCCGTGTCGTCCATTCTTAAATTGCATGTCCCTCCATATTGAGCTGCGATACCGAAATTAAGGCAGATGGATTTGGCGTGGCCAATATGGAGATAACCATTGGGTTCGGGGGGAAAACGGGTAGCGACCCTTCCCTGGAAACGATTGGTTCGAATGTGTTCTTCAATAATTTCCCGAATGAAATCTGATCCTTCAGATAGACCCATGAGAATACTCTTACCTCCAGAGTAAGAATGCTAACCAGGCGGAAACGGTTGTCTCTTTCTTTTTTTTGTAGTATCTATATATAGCAAATCACAATCTATCCGCAAGTACTTTTTAGAAAGTGGGGGGAGGGAGAGATGGAACGATTAAAGGGATTTGTACTCAAACATTTTGAGAAGATTTTAGTTTTAATCATTCTCTTAGCGGCCTTTCTCGGGACTTATCTCATTGAGGAAAAATCGATCGTCCTGAATTTTTATTATCTCCCTGTCCTCGCCACGGGTTACTTTTTGGGGAGAAGGTTAGGGGTCCTTACAGCGGTTTTCTCGATCCTGGTCATCGTTATCTCCTTTATTCTTTTCCCCGAGCATTTTTTTAAGGGACAGGAGATGTTGAAAAGCATTGGTCAGCTTTCTTCATGGGGAGGATTTCTGATCCTGGCCAGCGTCGCGGTTGGAACCCTCTATGAACAGAATGAACGACGCCTTCAGGATTTAAAGAATGCCTATATCGGAATTCTCGAGATCCTCTCGAAATACCTCGAGTCTACCGATCGATACACGAAAGGTCATTCCGTGAGGGTTTCGGAACTTGCCTCGGAGATTGCCATGGCGATGGAGCTACCCCGGACAGAAGTGGAGAATGTCCGGGTGGCTGGTTTGCTACACGATATTGGAAAGATCGAGGTGAGCGGGGAGATTCTAAGAAAAGCAGCAGAATTGACTACCGAAGAGAGAGAATTGATGAACGAGCATACGGTCAAGGGAGCCTATCTCCTCTCTTCGGTCGGTTCGGTATTAAAAGAGGTCGTCCCCATCGTTGTTTCCCATCATAAATATTTTATCGATACGATTGAGGGGGCCCAGAGGGAGATGGTCAAGATCCCCCTTGGAGCAAGGATTCTTGCCGTTGCAGATGCCTTTGACGCCATGACCACTGATCGACCCTATCGAAAAGGGATGCCTCCCTGGGAGGCCTTGGAAGAGATTGTGCGGAAAACAGGGAAGCAGTTTGATCCTGAAGTCGTGGAGGCTTTTAAACGGGTGATGAAGGAAAGGTTAGAGAAGGTTTAATCAAGGGATTAAGAATCAAGAGGGGGCAGGGAAATCAGAATAAGGCCTGAACAAACTCGGTGGCATTGAATTCTTTTAAGTCTTCCAGCCCTTCCCCAATTCCAATATAACGGATGGGAATCTTCATCTCTTCTGTAATTCCAATGATGATCCCTCCTTTGGCTGTTCCATCCAGTTTTGTCAAGGCGATTCCGGTAACTCCGACAGCCTCGTGGAAGAGTTTTGCCTGGGATATCGCATTTTGACCGGTCGTTGCATCGAGGACGAGAAGAATCTCATGGGGAGCACCCGGGTACTCCCTGTTCACAATCCGTTTTATTTTCTTCAGTTCTTCCATTAAGTTGACTTTGGTATGGAGTCTTCCAGCAGTATCGATAAACACCAGATCCACTCCTCTTGATCGTGCTGCGTGAATGGTATCGAAAGCCACTGCAGAAGGATCAGATCCCATCGACTGTTTTATGAAATCAGCTCCCACCCGTTTCGCCCAGATTTCGAGTTGTTCGACCGCAGCAGCACGAAAGGTGTCAGCTG
Source organism: uncultured bacterium (assembly GCA_938045955.1). Classification (GTDB taxonomy): domain Bacteria; phylum Desulfobacterota; class BSN033; order BSN033; family UBA1163; genus CALIBK01. The sequence continues at coordinate 18,893 of CALIBK010000025.1, forward strand.
CACCGATGAGGACCCTTCTGCCCAGGGAGGAATAGGAATGGGCGATCTTCCCGATGGTGGTCGTTTTACCGACTCCATTGACCCCGACGACTAAAAATACAAATGGTTTGATTTGGGCAAAATCGATGGCAAGTGGTTTTTCCCCTGACTTTAAGATATGAAAAATTTCTTCTTTAATAAACTCTTTTACCCTCTCGGGATCCTTAAGCTCCCCCCGTTTTAAACCTCGCTGAACCTCTTCGATCAGATGGCTGGTCGTCTTCACCCCAAGATCCGCTTCGTAAAGAATGGCCTCCAATTCCTCTAATAACTCTGGATCGATGGTTTTCTTTCCAAGAAGAAGTCGATCGATCCTCTCCACAAAACCCTGGTGGGTCTTGGCCAGTCCTTTCTTTAATTTTTCGATGAAACCGAACATCCTTCCCTCCAGGGAAATATAAGTATCACCCAACGGGGATCAAACGGATTTTGATACAAAAAGAGCGAAGGGAAACCCTTCGCTCTTTTCCTGAGAAGAATGGTCCCTTTACTTCTTACTCACATCTTCATAATCAGCATCCACCACGTCCTCCTGGGTCTTCTGTTTCGAACTCTCATAGGAACCAGTTCCAGGACCGGTTCCCGCAGCACCTCTTTGAGAAGCTTTTGCATACATCGCCTCTGCCAATCTATGGGAGGTTCGGGTGAGATCCTCCTCGGCAGACTTAATGGTTCCGATGTCATTGGATTCCATCGCCTTTTTAGCCCTTGATATGGCCTCTTCGATGGCTTGTTTATCACTCGAATCAATTTTATCTCCGAATTCTCTTAGGGATTTTTCAGTGGTATAGATGAGCGTATCGAGATGGTTTCGAGCTTCGGCGAGTTCCCGTCTCTTCTTATCCTCTGCCGCATGGGCCTCTGCCTCTTTGATCATCCTCTTGATCTCCTCCTCTGTCAGTCCGCTGGAGGCTGTGATCCGGATCGACTGCTCTTTCCCAGTTCCGAGATCTTTGGCTGAGACATGGACAATTCCGTTGGCGTCTATGTCAAAGGTCACTTCGATTTGAGGCACTCCCCTTGGGGCGGGTGGAATCCCCACTAATTCAAACATCCCCAGGGTTTTATTATCGGCAGCCATTTCCCTTTCACCCTGCAAAACATGGATCGTCACCGCCGTTTGGTTGTCCGTAGCCGTAGAGAAGATCTGACTTTTCCGGGTCGGGATGGTCGTATTTCTTTCGATCAGTTTGGTAAAGACCCCGCCAAGGGTCTCAATCCCGAGAGAAAGAGGAGTCACATCCAGAAGAAGAACATCCTTGACCTCTCCCTTCAGGACCCCTGCCTGGATGGCTGCACCGATGGCCACCGCCTCATCAGGATTGACACTCTTGTTGGGTTCCCTTCCAAAGATCTCTCTCACTTTTTCCTGAACCTTAGGCATTCGGGTCATTCCACCCACAAGGATGACCTCATCGATGTCCCGTGGTGAAAGCCCGGCATCCGCAAGGGCCTGTCGACATGGCCCTTCGGTCATCTCCACGAGGTCTTCGGTTAATTTTTCTAATTTCGCTCGGGTCAATTTCATATTTAAGTGTTTAGGACCTGAGGCATCCGCTGTGATGAAGGGGAGGTTGATATCTGTTTCCATCATGGAAGAGAGCTCTATTTTTGCCTTTTCGGCAGCTTCTTTCAGTCTCTGAAGAGCCATTCGATCCTTCCTGAGATCAATCCCCTGGTCCTTTTTAAACTCATCGGCAATATAGTCAATGATCCTTTGGTCAAAGTCATCTCCTCCAAGATGGGTATTTCCATTCGTGGATTTGACCTCGAATACTCCGTCTCCCAGTTCCAGAATGGAGATATCGAAGGTCCCCCCACCTAAGTCGAAGACAGCAATCTTTTCGTCTTTCTTTTTATCGAGCCCGTAGGCCAAAGAGGCCGCCGTGGGTTCATTGATAATCCGGATCACGTTGAGACCCGCGATTCTTCCGGCATCCTTTGTGGCCTGACGCTGACTATCATTAAAGTAAGCAGGTACCGTGATCACCGCATCGGTGACCTTCTCGCCCAGGTAGGCTTCTGCCGTTTCCTTCATCTTCTGAAGAATGAAGGCCGAGATTTCGGGTGGGCTGTAATCTTTATCCCTGACCCTGACCCAGGCGTCTCCGTTCTTCGCCTCAATAATTTTGTAAGGAAGGATTTTAATATCCCTCTGCACCTCGGGATCCCGGTATTTCCTTCCCATGAGCCTCTTGATCGAAAAGATTGTATTCTCTGAGTTGGTGATAGCCTGGCGTTTTGCAATTTGGCCTACCACCCTTTCCCCTTTATCCGTAAAAGCAACCACAGAAGGGGTGGTCCGGCTTCCTTCGGGATTGGAAATGACTACCGGATCTCCTCCCTCCATCACGGCCACCACCGAGTTTGTCGTTCCTAAGTCAATACCTATTGTTTTTGCCATATCGATTCCCCCTTTTTAAGATTCTTTTATGATTCCAGTGCCTGAGTCTCTTTCTGTAGAGGCTTAGACACAGAAACCATGGCTGGTCTTATGAGTCGATCGTGTAAAAAATAACCTTTTTGAAACTCCTCCACCACGTGATCGGGTTCATGTTGATCCGTTTCCACGACCAACATGGCCTCGTGACGGGTCGGATCGAAAGGTTGTCCTACAGAGTTGAAACTACTGAGGCCAAATTTATTTAAGGTGCTCAGGAGCTCTTGAAGGGTAAGCCTTACCCCTTCCACCAGCACTCCCGAATCCACTACCTTTTCCGCATGGTTGACCGCTCTCTCGAGATTGTCCACGAAAGGAAGAATCGCCCTTATCAAATCTTCATGGGCATATTTTATATATTCTTCCTTCTCCTTCGCCGCTCGTTTTTTATAATTTTCAAGTTCTGCAGCCATTCTCAAGAAGCGATCATAATTCTCTTTGGCCTCCTTCTCCTTTTCTTCTAATCTCTTCTTCAATTCCTCAATTTCATTCTCTTTCCCTTCTTTTTCCACCTCGGAAGGTTTCCCTTCTAAGGCGGACTCTTCTGATTTTTCATTTTTTGGATTATCCCCATGGATGGAGATTTTTTTCTTTTCCCCCTTGTTCATTTTTCAACTCCAGTGTTAGTAATAATAGGATTCCAGAATCTGAGATAGAAGTTTTGCCGAGTAATCCACCAGAGGAATAATTTTGGAATAGTTCATTCTTCTGGGACCGATGACTCCCAAAGCTCCCCAGATTCTTCCCTTACACCCGTAGGTCGAGGTCACAAGACTGCAGACTTCCATCTCCTGAATTTGGCTTTCTGATCCAATCGAGATTTGAACTCCCTGGGGTGAAAGGCATTTGTCGAGCAGTTTGACCATCGTTGCCTTTTCTTCAAAGGCCCGAAAGAGGTCTCTCATGACCGAGACATTCCCAAAGTCGGGCTGTTGAAGGATGTTGGTTCGCCCCTCGATAAAAACATCGGTCTCGTCAAAGGAGGCCAGAGCCCTCTCCCCCAGCTTTATTGCCTGTTCCATGAGACGGTCATAGGTATGTTTTTCTATTCTCATCTGTTCGAGCAACCTCTCCCTGACTTCATAAAGGGTCAGTCCGGTGAGAAGGGTATTAAGATAATCTGAGAGATGATCTAATTCGGACTGGGAGAAATCTTCCTCCATTTCGATAATCCGGTTCTGAACCAGTCCTGTCGAACTGATGAGAATCGCCAGAATGAGATGTCTTTTCAATTTAACAAATTCAATATGCTGAAGGATCAGCATCCCCATTCGGGGGGCCCAAACGACAGCCAGATAATGAGAAGATGAGGAAAGAATGCGACAGGCCTCCCGAAAGAGTTCTTTTCCTTCGAGTTGATAATGTAAGTAATTGGATCGAATTCGTTCCCGTTCCTCCTCGCTTAACTCATGAATGTCAAGAAGATGATCAATGTAATATCGGAGCCCCTTCTCGGTTGGAACCCTCCCCGCAGAAGGATGGGGTTGATAAAGAAATCCTAAATCCTCAAGATCCGACATAATATTTCGGATAGTTGCAGGACTAAGAGAAGACTCTAACTTCTTCGAAACCGTCCTGGAACCCACCGGTTCTGCGGTCTGAATATAATCCTCGACAATCATTTTTAAAATTTCTTTCATTCTTGAATTAAGAAAGGGAATCATTTAAGCCCCCTTCTTTATTAAAAAAGCTAAAACATTAGAAGATTCATCGTTGAAAAGATAATAATAGAAGAATGGTTTGTCAAGAAGAGTTAGAGATTGACCCCGACGGGTATAATAAATTTTTCTTTGTATTTTCAATAATTTTCATGAAAGGAGATGAAAACCTCTTTTATAGATCCTCTCTCTTATCTAACCTCCAGGGGTTTTTAAAAAATGGTCAAAACCCAGTTGAGTGGGAACCTGAATTTTTCCATTCCTGTGAATCAGCTGAAGGCCTTCATTCTCAGGGAGAATCTCTCCGATGCAAGTAACAGGAAGACCAAGGGAATGACTCAAAGAAGAAATTTTTGTCCTTACTTTTTTAGGTGCTGTGAATAAGAGTTCGTAGTCTTCTCCTCCTCTTAGGGCCAGCTGGTAAGGCTCCCTGGAGTATCGCCTGACCCATCGGAAATAATTTTTAGAAAGAGGAAGACGCTCTTCCCATATTCGGGCCCCCACCCGACTCTCCTCAAGGAGATGCTGGGTATCGCTCAGAAGTCCATCACTGATATCAATCATGGCATGAGCCAGTCTCTGCTGAGCGAGAGCCTGACCCAATTCAATTCTCGGAGTGGGAGCAAGATGTCTTTCAATCAATCCCTTGGGTTTTTTCTTCATCCTCTTATCTTCAAGAAACTTTAATCCAAGTGCCGCATCCCCTAAGGTGCCTGAAACATAAAGGTCGTCCCCGACCTCAGCCCCCTTTCGGAAAATAAGCTTTCCCCTCTCTCCCTTGCCAATCAAACAGATGTTGATCATCAATTTCTCAGAGAGGGAGGTATCTCCACCAATCAAATCCACATTGAACTTTTTAGCCTCTTCTTTTAGTCCTCGATAGAAACTGGAGATAAAAGTGAAAGAGAGAGTCTGGGGTACCCCAATACTGATCAGAAAGTATTTCGGGATTCCTCCCATTGCCGCAATGTCGCTGAGATTCACGGCCAAAGATTTTTTCCCTAAAAGGTAGGGGTTCGTCCAGGATCGCATAAAATGAACATCTTCGATCAGAACATCGGTGGTCAAAAGGAGGTACTTCCTACCGAATTGAACGACCGCGACGTCATCTCCAATCCCTTGGATCAGATCTGGGTCCGAGGGGGTGATCCATCTTTCGATCTCACGAATCAAGCCGAATTCTCCGAGTTGTTGAAGGGATTTCATCGATCACTCTATTCCTTTCCCATATCGGGTGAGGATGGTTTCAATAAGATTTGAGGTGGAGTGACCCTCCACAAAAGGGAGAACCACCACTTTTCCTCCGGAAGCCTCAACAATCTCTTTCCCTACAATAGCCTCTTTGGCCCAGTCTCCCCCTTTGACAAGGAGATGGGGTTGAATCTGGGCGATCAGCTCTAAAGGAGTGGGTTCCTCGAACAGGGTGATATAATCGATGCATCTTAAACCGGAAAGGATTTCCGCTCTTTCGTCCTCGGGAAGAATAGGTCGTTTCGGACCCTTCAATAAGCGAACTGAACGATCACTGTTTACTCCAACGATCAGGATATCCCCGAGGGTCTTTGCCTTTTCAAGGTATCGAATATGGCCCACATGGAGAAGGTCAAAGCATCCATTGGTAAAGACGATTCGTTTCCCTTCGGCTTTAAGCCTCGCTACAATTTTTAGAAGCTCCTCTCTTCTTTTAATCTTCTCTTTCATTTGCTTATGTTAAGTATCAAATTTTGTCCTCTCCGTCAATCTTTTGATCAATCGAAAGAGATTCTCCTTGAAGTATTCGAAGAGAGAGGAAAGGCAAGGATGATAGACTTAATTAAAGAGGCCAAATTCCAAAAGATTTACCTATCTCATTGAAAAGGGAGTGATTCATCTTCTGGTTCAGAAGAGGAGTGAAGGGCCGTTTCTGCTGTCCGAGCCATTGCTTCAAGAACCAAGACACTTGGAAAAAAGGAAATTTTCAGGAAACCACTCTGGAGATAAGGTTCGCCTCCAGTTATATTCTTAATCGGGATGACCCTCTTCTTTGGAATCATTTCGATGATTCGGTCAATCATTCGAAAGGGGAAACGATGGGGGAGCTTTATAAAAAACCATCCATAAAATGAAATCAATTTCAGAATTGGGACTAAAGCTTTTTAGCATAACTCATAAGGGAAATCTATTTCATTTTAATTCGATGTGATAAAATAGGTTTCGAATAGAAATGGCAAAATCCTTTTCCATTTTTGTCACTGAAAAAGATCAGGGAAAGAGGATTGACCAATTCCTTTCAGAGACACACCTTCTTCTCTCCCGTTCCCAGGCAAAACGATTAATTGAGAATGGTCATGTCTATCTCAATCAGAGGCCCATCAAACCGAGCGCCCGATTAAGATCAGGGGATCTCATTTCTGGAACCCTCCCTGAGCCTAAACCAATCTCTCTTCAACCTGAACCGATTCCTCTCTCCATTCTTTATGAGGATTCTTCGTTGATCGTGATTAACAAACCTCCGGGGATGGTGGTTCATCCTGCTCCAGGGAATCCCTCGGGAACGCTTGTCAATGCCCTCCTCTACCATTGCCAGGATCTTTCGGGGATTCATGGATTGTTAAGACCTGGAATTGTCCATCGATTGGATAAGGGTACCTCTGGAGTGATGGTGGTCGCCAAGGAGGATGAGGCCCATGATCAATTGGTGTGGCAATTTAAGAATCGATTGATCGAGAAGACCTATTGGGCCATCGTTTTTGGATCTTTTAAAGAGAAAGAAGGGCTAATCAATCTCCCTATCGGAAGACATCCTTCTGAAAGGAAGAGGATGTCCACGAAAACAAAGAAGGGAAAGGAGGCTTTGACCCGTTGGAAGGTCTTGGAGGAGTTCAATGGTTATACCCTTCTTGAGATTCATCCCCAGACGGGTCGAACTCACCAGATCAGAGTTCATCTTGCAACCATCGGGCATCCTATCCTGGGGGATCCTCTTTATGGAAGAAAGAACAGACCCGGGATGTCCCATGATCCTTTACTCAAAGAATGTTTAAAAAAGATCGGACGTCAAGCCCTTCATTCCTTTCGGTTAAAATTTTATCATCCCAGAACGAAAAAACTTTTAGAGTTTCTTGCCCCCATTCCTCCGGACATGATGGAAGTGATAAAAATTTTTCGATCAGCAGGAAGAAAAGAATGAATCGGCTGGATCTCTCCTCCCTTCGAGTAAAGAATGGAATTCCTTATTTCAGTAACCCTGAACTAGACCGATTGGGTTGGGCCATCCATGGTTTTTTAACTCGCCAAGGAGGAACGAGTCCTTCCCCCTTTCACTCTCTCAATGTGGGGTTGAATAGTACGGATCAGAAGGAGAATATTTTAAAGAATCTTGGCCTTATTACCCATACCTTTGAATTTAAAGAGAAACGGCTCCTGCTCCTTAACCAGATGCAAAAAGATGGAATCCTTTCGATTAGACCCTCAGATGAATCTGTTTCTTCTTTTCTTCCTTATGATGCGATGATTACCAATCTTTCCAATCTTATATTAGGAATAAAAACCGCAGATTGTCTTCCCATTCTCATTGTGGATGTGAAAAAGAGGGTGATTTCTGCTATCCATTCTGGACGACAGGGAACGGCCCTTGAGATTACCCGAAAGGTATTAAGAAAAATGAAAGAGGAGTGGGGTTCTACTTTAGAGAATCTCCTTATTACTCTGGGCCCCTCTATTGGTCCGTGTTGCTATGAAATCGATGAAAAGGTTTTTAGAAAAGAGTGGGAACCTTTTTCTATTCCTACGAAACCTAAAAGATGGAAGGTTGACCTCGCTATGATTAATATTTCCCAGATGAAAGAAGAGGGCGTTCAGGAGAAACAGATCTGGAGGGTAGATGTCTGTACTTGCTGTCATTCGGATCTCTTCTTTTCCTATAGAAAAGAAGGCCGGACAGGAAGGCAGCTCTCTTTTATTGGGATGATTTATTAGACGGAAAGGGATGAAAGAGAGTTTCGTTAAGATTTACTTACAATCGAGAGCTCCAAAAAATGAGTTAGTCGGTCCCTATCGAGATGGGATTAAAGTGAGGGTGACCGCTCCACCCGTTAAGGGAGAGGCCAATGAAGCTCTCATTCGATTTTTAGCAAAGCTCTGGGGACTTTCGCCTTCCCGGATTGAAATTCAAAAGGGTCATCATTCTCGTGAAAAAATATTAAAGATTTCGGGAGAGGTTCAAGGAGTTGACTTTGAAAGGAAAATCGATTAGTTTAAAAAATGGAAGTGGAAAGGTCCTGGTGGGCCTCCTGGACTTCAAATCCAGTGGCGGGCCGAAGAGGTCTGCGGTGGGTTCGATTCCCATGCACTTCCGCCAAAGCAGGTTATACCCCCTGCTATTTGCAGGTATAAAAATCAAAGGAGGAGAGAATGTTTGGAATTGGAATGCCAGAATTATTAGTCATCTTGGTCATTATCCTGATTATCTTTGGAGCTGGAAAACTTCCTCAGATTGGAGAGGGATTGGGAAAAGGAATCCGGAATTTCAGGAGGGCGACCAAAGAGAAGGATGAAATCGACGTGACCCCCAAAAAGACGGAAGAGATTTCTGAAAAAAAGGAATAAATGCCCCACCTTGCCTATCTCGGGATCGGTTCAAACCTCGGCGATAAAATAGAACAGTGTCGAAAGGCCATTACAGAAATTCTCGCCATCCACGGTCATAGACTTTTAGCTCAATCTTCCTTTTATAAAACACAACCGATGGGTTATCTGGCCCAAGATTGGTTTATCAATGGGGTGATTCATATTGAAACCGATTTGGACCCCTTAGAACTCCTTAGGAAGTTGAAGGAGATAGAATCTAAAATGGGGCGAAAAGAGACTGTTAGATGGGGTCCCCGGGCAATTGACCTCGATCTTCTCCTTTATGATGATTTGGTAATGAAAACCGAAGAGCTTGAAATCCCCCATCCACGATTAAAGGATAGACAGTTTGTCCTCATTCCCTTGGTCGAAATCAGCCCCAATTTAATCCATCCCTCCATAAAAAAGACAATGAGAGAACTCCTTTCAGAGATTCAGGAAGACCAAGGAGTGGAGAAGATTTAAAAATTTGACAAATCCGAAGATATATGTTAAGTTCTAAATTAAAGAATTGAAAGGAGGTTGACGATGCAAATGAGAACTATTACCCTTTTATTTATTTTTGTCTTTCTTTCATTTTCGCTCTCTGGTTGTTATTACTTTGCGGCAAAGAATGAGATCAAAGAAGCCGAGAAATATTTAGCCGAATTGAAAGCGGCAGGAGGGGAGAAGAACGCACCTTACGAATATTGCAGTGCAGAGTCTTACCTTTATGGAGCCAAATTAGAGTTTGACCACAATGATTACAAGGTGGCAAAAGGATTTGCATCCCAATCGAAATCTGCATCAAAGTCAGGTTTAGAAATTGTAAAAAAGAAGTAACCTAAATCGAGGAAAGGGGGGAGATCAAAGATGAATCCAAAATCAATAATCCTGGTTCTACTCATTCTGGGGGCAATGGTTATCTCAGGATGTGCTGTCAGTAAAGAGACGATGATGGCCTATAATGATGCGAAAGAAACCTTTCAAAAAGCTACTGATGCTGGGGCAAAAAAGTGTGCCCCCTGTCAATATGCGACCGCAGAAGCTTATTTAGCCCTTGCTGACCATGAAATTAAGCACTACTGGAGAGAATTAGAGAATCTTAAAAAACATATTGGCATTGTAAAAGAAAAATCCCTGGAAGCCTTACGACTTACACCTTGTGAAGAGGTTCCAAAACCTGCTCCACCCCCACCAGCACCTCCGACACCTACACCGGTTCCCCCTTCACCTGCACCTCCACCTCCAGCACCGGCGCCTCCAGCACCAGAACCGGCGCCTCCACCTCCAGCTCCAGCACCTGCACCTCCAGCTCCAGCACCGGCACCTCCTCCACCTAAGGCGGCTCCGGTTTTCGATCCTGTTTATTTTGATGTGAATAAAACCAATATTAGCCCAACCGCTGCGAAGGCACTGGATCGGAATGGAGAGATCCTAAAGAAGAACCCTGAAATCAAGGTTGAAATCGGAGGCCATACGGATTCAGGTGGACCAGAGAAAGTGAATCAGAAGATATCGGAGAAAAGGGCTCAGAGTGTCAAGAAGTATCTAATGGATAAGTTCGGAATCGAGGAGAATCGATTGATCGTAAAGGGGTACGGTTCCACAAGGCCTGTTGCAGACAATAAAACGGAGGAAGGGAGGGCTAAAAATCGGAGGGTGGAACTGAGGCCCCTTCCTTAAAAAAGGATTTTCGATAATTTTTAAAGATCCATTCCATGGTGGTAGGGGAAAATTCTTACCACCTATTTTTTTATTTAAAGAGGAGGATGAGAATGAAAATCTTTATCGACACAGCCAATCCTGATGAGATCCGTAAAGCTTATGAGATGGGAGTGATTGATGGCGTGACGACGAATCCAACCCTTATTTCTAAAGAAGGAAAACCCTTCGACTCCCTTGTTCATGAGATCTGCAGCATCATTGGAAAACTTCCGATTAGTCTCGAAGTCATCAGTCTTAAGGCAGAGGAAATGATTGAGGAGGCACAGAAACTTTCTAAGATCGGAGAAAACATCGTGGTAAAGATTCCGATGACCTCCGAAGGATTGAAGGCGGTAAAGATTCTCGTTGGGCAAGGGATCAAGACAAATACAACCCTTGTCTTTTCTCCTGCTCAAGCTTTGCTTGCGGCAAAGGCAGGAACCACTTACGTCAGTCCATTTATCGGAAGATTGGACGATATCTCCCAGACCGGGATGGAGCTGGTCGAACAGATTGTGACCATCTTTGAAAACTATCAATTTGAATCGCAGGTCATTGTTTCAAGTATTCGACATCCCGTTCATGTTCTCGAGGCTGCCCTTATCGGAGCCGATGTGGCTACGGTTCCTTATAAAGTCATCGAACAACTGATCCGTCATCCTCTGACCGATATTGGAATTGAGAGATTCCTTTCGGACTGGAAGAAGGTTCCAAAAAAATAAGAAAAAAATTTTATTCCCATCAATGATGACCTGTTCTGGTCAGGAGGAAATTTTTAAAGGGAAATGGGGTTTCTCGGGGAACGTTAAATAGTTTCTATAAGGATCTGTTTGGGTTGAACCTCTTGTTTTTTGGGGAGAATAATCTTTAGCATTCCATCTTTATAAGAGGCTTTTATTTCTTCTTGATTGATGAGTTTCGGAAGAGTGAATGTCTTTCGAAAGGGACCATAAGGCCGTTCGATCTGAATGTAACGTTCGTCCTCCACTTCTTTGAGGAGTTTTCGGTTTCCCTGAATGATTAATGTATTCTCTTCCACTTTTATCTCGATTTCATCTTGATTAAGCTCAGGGAGATCCATCTTTAAGACAACCTCTTTTTCACGTTCAATAATATCCACAGGAGGAGACCATCCTCCTCCAGGCATTTCTTCCTTAAAGATACGGGAGAGGGTTTCGTCAAAAAGCCGGGTCATTCGATCCTGCATCCTCATCAGATCTCGAAATGGCTCCCATTTGACATGGACCATGTTCCCTACCTCCGAAATAATTTATAAAAATTATAATTCAATAGGAGGGGAATTTCAACTTCGACAGGTATAACAGACATCGAAGAAATCTTTGGGGAGGTTTGCCTTTTCTCTAAATTTCTCCAATTGATACCACGGGGCAAAATAGTTTCCACAGATCTTACACTGCTTCATTTTGAGGGTTCGTTTCCAACGAGTAATGGTCCGTTCATCCCCCTCTTCCTTCATCCCGATCACATTAACAGGGCAAACCACGACACAAGCACCACAGGCAATGCAATCCTTTGGTTGTTCCATAAAGGGGGGGCATACCTCTCTACGATCTCCTCTGAATGCAAATTGTATTGCATGGGCTCCAACTACCTCATCACATACCCTTGCACATAGTCCACATAGAATGCAATCTTTATCCTCTTTTTTAAATCTTATCTCATTGATGCCCATCTCTTTTGCCATCTCCTGAAGAAGCTTACTTCCAGGGCACATGGCCAGGAGTAGCTCCATGACCATCTTGCGGGCCCGAAGAACCTTCTCGGTCGAGGTAAAAACTTCGATCCCTTCCATTACAGGATAATTACATGAGGTAGTAATTCTTGATCGACCTTTTCTTGAAACCTCCACCAAACAGAGACGACAGGCTCCATAAGGTTTTACATTTTCATTATAACAAAGATGTGGTATATCGAAACCTTCATCTAAGGCCACCTCAAGTACGTTTTGATCTTCCTTGGCTTCGACGGGCTGTCCATCAATGGTAAATGAAACCATTCCTTTCTCCTTTTTATAAATTTTATATATTTTTATTGCACCTCGATGGCATTAAATTTACAGGTTTCAAAACACATTCCACATTTTATACACTTTTCTTCATCTATTTTGAACGGAATTCCTTCTTCTTTCTTCGTTTTTCTTTTACCTGTAATGGCATTGACCGGACATTCCTTGGCACATCGACCACACATTGTACATGCATCAGTTAAAATTCGATATCTTAGTAGTGCTTTACAAACCTTTGCAGGGCATCTTTTATTAATAATATGTTCTTTATATTCATCTCTAAAATACCGGAGTGTTGAAAGGACGGGATTGGGGGCTGTTCCACCCAGGGCGCAAAGGGAAGCCTCTGCAGTAACCCAACCCAACTCTTCAAGGAGATCCAGATGTTCGATCTTTCCCCTCCCCTCACTTATCTCTGTAAGGATCTCATACATCCGTTTTGTCCCCTCCCTGCACGAAGTACATTTACCACAAGACTCATCTTTTAAAAAGTTCATAAAATATTTAGCCACATCGACCATGCAGGTGGACTCATCCATCACAATCATTCCTCCTGAACCCATCATTGAGCCAACCTCGGTTAATCGGTCAAAATCAACAGGAAGATCAAGAAGCGATTCTGGGATACATCCTCCAGATGGTCCTCCAGTTTGAACAGCCTTGAGTTTTTTACCACCCGGAATTCCACCACCAATATCATAAACGATTTCTCGTAGAGTAATCCCCATAGGAACCTCTACAAGCCCCGTATTATTGACCTTTCCAACCAGTGAGAAGATCTTCGTTCCTTTACTTCCTTCGGTGCCAATCTGCCTATACCAATCAGCGCCTTCATTAATAATGACCGGGACGTTTGCCCAGGTTTCAACATTGTTCAGATTAGTCGGTCGACCATAAAGGCCGCTAATCACTGTGTGGACATGTTTGGCTCGTGGTTCCCCCACATTGCCTTCAATAGTGGCCATTAAAGCTGTGGATTCCCCAGCCACAAATGCGCCTCCTCCCCGACTGATCTTGATATCAAAATTAAATCCTGAACCTAAGATATCTTCTCCTAACAGGCCTCGTTCTCGAGCCTGATCAATAGCAATTCCAATATTCTCAAGAGCAAGGGGATACTCATGTCTGACAAAGATATAGCCCTCATTGGCACCAATAGCAAAACCTCCAATGATCATTCCCTCAAGAACACTATGAGGATTCCCTTCCAATAAGCTCCTGTCCATATAGGCTCCAGGGTCGCCCTCATCAGCATTACAAACAACATATTTAATGGTCCCGGGGGCATTCCGGCATTGTTCCCATTTCAGACCAGCAGGGAATCCCCCACCCCCTCGACCTCTCAAATTAGCCTTTTTTATCTCCTCGATGATCTCCACCGGTTTCATAGAAAATAGGGCCTTAACAAGGGCTCGGTATCCTCCAACCGCAATATAATCTTCAATTTTGGTGGGATCAATACTTCCATTGCTACCGAATATAATCCGTTTCTGCTTCCGGTAAAATGGAACTTCCTCTTCAGAAACAATCTTTTCTTTGGTCACTGGGTGCTCATAGAGAAGATCCTGGATGACCTTTCCCTTCAGAACCGTTTCCTGGAAAATCGCAGGTACATCCTCTGGTTTTACCTTTTGGTAAAAAACCTTCTGTGGATGAATAACCACCAGCGGTCCTCTCTCGCAAAACCCGTGGCAGCCTGTCACTCTCAGACCGATCCTATTTTCCTCGGCCTTCTCATGAAGAACTCTTTTAAAGGCTTCCACTACCGCATGACAGCCGGAAGCATGGCACCCCGTTCCTCCGCAGACCGTTATAACAGGTTGATCGAGATTCCGTTTGGAAAGAATTTCATTTCTGTATTTCTCCAACTCCTGAGGAGAACTAAGTCTTGCCATTCGCTTCCTCCTTCTTCTTTTCAGACCAGAATTTCTTAAGGGTTTCTTCAACTTTTGCCGGACTCATCTTTCCAAAGTATTCACCATCAATAGCAACCACGGGCCCAGCGGCACAGACGCCTAAACAGTTAACCGTCTCTAAAGTAAAATTCTGGTCTCTCGTTGTCTCTCCTGGGCGAATCCCTAATTCGAGTTTGATCTGATCAACAATCCGTTGGGCCCCCCGAACATGGCAGGCCGTCCCCATACAAACACAGATTTCGTGTTTCCCTCTGGGCATCAAACTGAAGGCCCGATAGAACGTGGCAATCCTGTAAATTTTACTGATTGGAATATTTAACTTCTCTCCAACAAGTTCAAGGGCTTCCCTTGGAAGATATTTCTCCTTTGCCTGAATGTCTTGGAGGATCGCGAGGATGGACGATTCTTTATTTCCATACTTATTGATGATCATTTCAATTTCAGAACGCGTCATGATTAGAATCCCCTTTTCATTCTTTCTCGCAAAATTTCATATTCTCGCTGAGTACGATCTTGAATTTCTTCAATCATCTCATCTGTTAAGTGTCTAAACCGACCCTGAAGTTTAATATATTCTTTAACTGGCTTTAATTTTGGGAAATCGATGCTCAAATGATATCTTCCATACTCCACCTCATAAAGAGGGAAAATACCGGTCTCCACCGCCAATCGCCCTAATTTGATAGAAAGCTCTGGGGCGGATCTCCATCCGGTCGGACAGACTGAGAGGATATGGATGTATGCAGGCCCCGGGATCTCAGCGGCCTTCCTGACCTTTTGAACGAGATCAATGGGATAGCTCGGACAGGCAGTCGCTACATAAGGAATATTATGGGCAGCGGCAATAGCAGCCATATTCTTCTTCCAGGTGATCTGACCCATTTTCATTCGACCGGCGGGGGAAGTCGTCGTAGAGGCCCCAAAAGGGGTAGAAGAGGATCTCTGGATCCCTGTATTCATATAGGCTTCATTATCCGTGCAAACATAGATGAAATCGTGACCTCTTTCAAGGGCTCCAGAGAGAGCCTGTATCCCTATATCTGCAGTGCCACCGTCCCCAGCCATCGCAAGGGTTACAATTTTCTTTTTAGGGATCCTTCCCTTTCTCATGAGAACCTTCAAGGCTGCTTCGATTCCAGAGGCCACGGCTGCCGTGTTCTCAAAAGCTACATGGATCCAGGGAACTCGCCATGAGGTAAAGGGAAGTGGGGAGGAAACAATTTCCATACATCCCGTTGCGTTTGCAATAATCACGTTTCGCCCCAAGGCCTTAAGGACAAGCCTGACCGCTAAAGCCTCCCCGCATCCCTGGCAGGACCGATGGCCGGGAGCGAAGTATTCTTTTTGAGTTAACGTTCGGACCGCAAAGACATTTAATGTTTCTGTCATTCTCTCACCCCGTAAAGTTCAAAACCTTCTCGATTTCCTTCTTCAATCTCAACTTCTGCTTTATCGACCATTTTAATGAAATCGGAGGGAGCCACATCCCTCCCAGAGATCCCTGCCACAAAATTATAGATCGAGGGTCTCACTGGTTCACCATAAAGGGCCGCTTTAATTTCTGAGGCAACAGGTCCACAGGCTCCAACCGAAATCGCCCGATCGATCACCACCAATTGTTTGGCATGGAGGGTAGCCCTTTTAAAGGCCTCAAAAGGGAAGGGCCGCCAGAGGCGAATCTTTACAAGACCCACAGCTCTTCCCTCTTTTCTCATTCGATCTACTGCGACCGAGGCTGTTTCTCCAAAGCTTCCCATCGTAACGAGAAGCGTCTCCGCATCCTCGGCCTTGTAGGTTTCCACCGGGGAATAATAGCGTCCTGTCATTTCGCCAAAGGCTTTCCAGGTCTCAAGAATTTTGGGGATGGAGGATCGGAGAGCGACCTCCTGAGCCTTTTTTGTTTCCATAAAGATGCTGGGAAGGGCGTAGGCCCCCATCGTAATAGGCCTATCCGGATGGAGTCGATAGAGAGGCTGATAGGGTGGAAGGAATTGGTCAATCTTTTCCTGTTCGATGAGTTCGATCGGTTCGATCACATGGCTTAATATAAAGCCATCCATATTGATGATCACCGGGAAGAGAACGGATGGATCCTCTCCGAGCCGATAGGAGATGAAAACATGATCATAAACCTCCTGTCCATTCTCGACAAAGAATTGAATCCAACCGCAATCCCGAATCATCATTGCATCACTATGATCGTTCCAGATGCTCAAGGGAGCAGAGAGGGTTCGATTGGCAAGGATCATGAGCATGGGAAGTCTTAGCCCTGAGGCAATGAACGTGATTTCACTCATCAACGCCAACCCCTGAGAACTCGTACAGGTAAACGCCCTGGCTCCCGCAGCCGCTGCCCCCACACAGACACTTAGAGCGGAATGTTCCGATTCGACACAGAAGAATTCTGCATCGAGCTCTCCATTGGCAACCAATTCTGAAAGTTTCTCTACGATATGGGTCTGAGGGGTAATCGGATAAGCTGAGATGACGTCGACATTGCACTGTTTTACCGCCTCAGCAGCTGCAATCGAAACCTCCATTCCAACCCTTTTGCCCATCTATTTTTCCTCCTCTAAGACCATCGAGATGGCCCCTGTGGGACACTCTGTTGAACAGATCCCACATCCTTTACAATAAAAAAGATCAGCCACGAAATATCCTTCTTCGTCCAGATGATAGGCCATATCCGGACAGTATATATAACATAGCCCGCAATGCACGCAGAGTTCCTTATTCAGAACAGGTTTGAGGGTTTTCCAATCTCCTGTTCGATACTGGCTCGCATTTCCAGGTTCTAAAATCACATTGCCGACCGGCAACTCCTTCCACGTCCATTCGTATTCTGGTTTGGTCATCTCTCTCGACCCCTTTCCATTATAAATTGGAATTAAATAATAACAGTATTTTGATAGGCCCTTTCAAAGGCAAAGATATTCTTTTCGGCGATTCGGCCAAAGCGTTCCTTGAAGGGAGGAATGAAAGATTCTTTTTTGACCAATCCTGCCGTTTTTACCAGAGACCCCAGCATGGTGGTATTCGTTATCGGGAGGCCAAGAACCTCCCTTGCTATTTTTACAGCATCGACCACCCCGATACGATTCTTTATTTTGAGAAGACTTTTAACAGCTTCGGGAGAATCACTACTGGTGGTAACCACCAATCCATTCGGCTTTAGACCAGAAGCGACATTGACAATTTTAAGCAAGGAGGCATCGAGGACCACCACAATATCCGGCTCATAGATATTGGCACGAATTCGAATCGGTTGGTCGTCAATTCGGCAGAATGCAACTACAGGGGCTCCTCTTCGTTCAGGTCCAAAACTTGGAAAGGCTTGTGCATATTTTCCCTCCTCAATGGCTGCAAGGGCCAAGAGTTCTGCTGAAGTGACGGCCCCCTGGCCACCCCTTCCATGAAATCGAATTTCAATCATTTGTCTTCTCCATTATTAGCCTAAAAGTTGAATAAAAACAAATCGTTAATTTAAAAAAGAATTTTTTCATTATTGAATTAGCGTTAACGTTAACCTTTTTTAAAAAAAATGTCAAGGGAAAATAAGAATTTATACCTCTCTTCTTCCCTCCAGGGCTTTAGTAAGTGTCATTCCATCCGAGTATTCGATCTCTCCTCCCACAGGAATACCGGAGGCAATCCGTGTTAATTTGATTCCCAGTGGTTTGATGAGGTCAGTCAAATAAAGAGCGGTGGCCCCTCCTTCTACTGTGGGATTGGTGGCAAGGATCACTTCTTTTACCTTTTCCTTTTGAAGTCGTTCCATCAATTCTTTGATTTTTAAATGTTCAGGACCTATACCTTCGAGTGGGGCAATGGCTCCATGAAGAACATGATAACGGCCTCGATAAACTCCGGTATTCTCAATCGCCATGAGGTCATTGGGACTTTCCACAATACAGAGAATTTCCTTTAACCTTTGTTCATCTTTACATATGGGGCACGGATCTTCATCTGTTAAATTAAAACAGAGGGAGCATAGGCGAATCTTCTCTTTTACCTCCAGGATAGCTCGGGCCAATGCCTGGGCTTCAGAAAGACTGGAGCGAAGAATATGAAAAGCCAACCTTAAAGCTGTTTTCCGGCCAATTCCTGGAAGCCTGGTCAAGGCTTCGATTAAGGACTCGATGGGTTTAGCATAACTCGACATATTCTAAAAATCTTTTCTTTCCCTTTTAGAAGAGTCCGGGGATACTCAATCCTCCAGTGATCTTTTTCATCTCCTCCGTCATCATCTCCTGGGATTTCCGGATACCCTCATTCACAGCAGCTATAATCAGATCCTGAAGCATCTCAATATCCTCTTTATTGACAACCTCGGGATCAATACGAAGAGAAAGGATTTCCTGTTTCCCGTTCATCACGACCTGAACCATCCCGCCTCCGGCAGAGGTTTCTATGGTTTTAGAGGCCATCTCCTCCTGGAGTTTGGTAATTCTGGCATGGATCTGCTGGGCTTGTTTCAGGATGTTCCCAAATCCCTTTGTCATTGGAATCTCCTTTTCTCTTTATTTTTCAACAATCTTTCCATTGAAAAGGCGGAGGGCTTCCTGGATCATTAAGTGTTCATCGTTTCGAAGGGTCGATATTTCTTTTCTAAATGATGGAGAAGTCTTTTGAGCAGTTGGATCTGTTTTTTCCTTCCCTCCTTCTCCCAGGGGAGAAACAATCACTTTGATCTTTTTATTAAAAAATTCCTGGCAGATTGATTCCAATTGGTTTCTGTAAGGTTTTTCTAATATCCGTTCATAATGGAAGGAATCCTTCTCAAAACCAATCTCAACCCTCTCCCCATCAAGATGAAGAGGTGTCCCAAAAGATAGAAAAGAGCCAAGGATGGGATTCTTCCCCCGGGTAAAGTTGAGCAATTCTTTCCAGGTCTCTTCCTCAAAAGGAGGGGCGCTTTCTAATTTTTTTCCTTCTTCGGATATGGGAACCCCTTGGTGACCCTCTCGAGAAGGGATGGGATCTCGGGTTCCTATCTCTTTCAGGCTTTCCTTATATAAAGGGGAATCTTTTGCCTGGGTTTGGACCATCTCTTGAGAACTCTCTTTTTTAAAGGTTTCCCCTTTATCTTTCTCCCCTCCCATTCTCTCCAATTTCTCAATAATTTCGTCAATTGGAAGAAGAGACCTCAATGTGGCCATGCGGATCAAAGTCATTTCGAGCATGATTCTGGGAAAGGTCGATTGAACGATCTCTTGTTCCCCTTTTAAGAGAAGGTGAAAGAGGTGATCCAGGTGCTCAAATTGGAATTTTTCTGCCTGTCTCTTCAGTCCTTCTAACTCCTCCCCATCAAGGTCTAACAGTTCTTCCGGTTCGCTGCTCACTTTAATGAGGATTAGATTTCGGAGATATTGAAGGAGTTCTCTGCAGTAATATTGGATGTCAAACCCATAATGATAGAGATGTTGAACGATCTCGATACATCTCTGGGGGTCCTGATCAGCGATGGCCTCGATCGTCTCATAAAGAATTTTTTGATCGATCACCCCGAGGATCTCTTCCACATCTTCGTCCCGAATCTCTTTTCCTCCATAGGAGATGACTTGGTCGAGGAGGCTCTGGGCGTCTCTCATGCTCCCTTCCGCCTCTCGAGCAATAAGCATCAAGCTCCTCGGACTGATCTGAACCCCTTCTTTTTCAGCAATCTGTTTTAAGGTGTTGAAGATCTCTTTCAAGGGAATTCGTTTAAAATCGTATCGTTGACATCGGGAGAGGATGGTGGCCGGAATCTTATGGGGTTCGGTGGTCGCAAAGATAAAGATAATATGGGGAGGGGGTTCCTCTAACGTCTTTAAGAGGGCATTGAAGGCTTCTCGGGTGAGCATATGAACTTCATCGATGATGTAAATCTTGTATCGACTCTTTGCAGGGCTGTAACGAACATTTTCCCTGAGCTCTCTAATCTCTTCGACTCCCCGATTAGAAGCCCCATCAATTTCAATCACATCAATGGAATGGCCTTCCGTAATCTCCTTGCAGTGAATACATTGATTGCAGGGGTTGAGGTTAGGGCCTTTCTCGCAGTTAAGGGCCTTTGCTAAAATTCGAGCCGTGGAGGTTTTGCCCACCCCTCTTGCTCCTGCAAAGAGGAAGGCATGAGCAACCCTTCTCTGAACAATGGCATTCTGGAGGGTTTGGGTGATGGTCCGTTGTCCCACCACTTCTTCAAAGATCTGAGGTCTCCATTTTCTGGCAAGGACTAAATAAGACATCAATTGGCCCTTTAAATCAACTTGTTGATAGCCAGGCGTCCCTGCGGCACACAAAAGGGATTACTACCGTTGCTTCCTTCCGGACCTGGCGGGGTTTGTAATCTTTTGTTGCGCAGGACCCGACTATCAACAAGCTTTTCGAACCCTTTCATCCTCCATAGAGGACCTACTGGAGGGTGGCGGAGAGGGTGGGATTCGAACCCACGTCTCCTTTCGGGAGAACCGCTTTTCGAGAGCGGCGCCTTAAGCCTCTCGGCAACCTCTCCGGTGAACTTTTAAATTATGATAGTTTCTCTGATAGTTTCTCCTTTTCCTGGACTATCACAAATTCTTCTGGGTGGTACCGCTTTTTCCGCCAAAGGCGGACCCGCCTCTGGCGGGCGAGAGCGGCGCCTTAAGCCTCTCGGCAACCTCTCCGGTGAACTTTTAAATTATGATAGTTTCTCTGATAGTTTCTCCTTTTCCTGGACTATCGCAAATTCTTCTGGGTGGTACCGCTTTTTCCGCCAAAGGCGGACCTGCCTCTGGCGGGCGAGAGCGGCGCCTTAAGCCTCTCGGCAACCTCTCCGGTCAATTAATTTGGCGGAGAGAGAGGGATTCGAACCCTCGATCCCGTTTTAGCAGGATACTCGCTTAGCAGGCGAGCCCCTTCGGCCTCTCGGGCATCTCTCCGTGCTCTATTGTTCTCTTTTCTTTTTAAAAAAGTTCCTCAAGAGATCGGAGCATTTTTTTTCGAGGATCCCACCCCGAACTTCAATCTGATGATTCAGCCCTTCCTTTTCAAAGAGTCTAAAGGTTGATTCAACTGCTCCAAATTTTTTCCCCCAGGCCCCGAATACTAATCGTGAGATTCTTGCATGGAGCATTGCAGAGGCGCACATCAGACACGGCTCTGCAGTCACATAAAGGTCCGTTTGGTTAAGTCGATAATTTTTTAATACCCGCCCCCCCTTTCGAAGCACAAGAATCTCCGCATGGGCCGTCGGATCACTGAGCTCGACACATCGATTATGATCCTTTGCGAGGATCTTTTTCTCTTTCACTAAAACGGCACCGATAGGAACTTCTCCAAGTTGGGCCGCTCTTCTTGCTTCTTCCAGCGCGATTTTCATAAATTCTTCGTCGGGTTCCCTTCTTCTCATTAAATTCAATAACAGATACATTTTTATCACACTTCCTCCCCGATTTCAAATATCCCGGAGTTCATCCAAAAGGGGCAGGAAATGGAGGGGATCAAGGTTCAGGGGAGAAGAGCTTTATAAACGAGATAAGTTCTTCAGATACCAATTCCAGGCGGTTTCGATAATCCCTTCGATCGCTTCATAGCGAGGTTTCCATTCGAGAATCTCCGTAGCCTTTTGGCTACTGCTAATGAGAATAGGAGGATCTCCCTCTCTCCTTTCAGACGGAACCACCTTAAATTCTCTACGAGTTACTTTTTTTGCCGCCTCGATGACTTCCCGAACGGAATGTCCATATCCATTGCCTAAATTAAAGGAGTCACTTCTTTCTTCACGGAGAAGATATCGAAGGGCTTTGAGATGGGCATCAGCCAGATCCAGGACATGGATATAATCCCGGATACAGGTGCCGTCTTGAGTGGGATAATCCGTCCCATAGATCTTCACCTCTGGTCGTCGCCCTAAGGCAGCATAGAGGACCAGAGGAATGAGATGGGTTTCGGGTTGGTGAAGTTCTCCAATCTCTCCATCGGGATCGGCTCCCGCTGCATTGAAATATCTCAGATTAATGTGTTTCAGACCGTAAGCCCGATCATAGTCCTTCAGGATCTCTTCGATGATCAGTTTGGTCCGACCGTAGGGGTTGATGGGTCTCTGGGGATGATCCTCCGAAATCGGGATCTTTTCGGGAAGGCCATAGGTGGCACAGGTAGAGGAAAAAATGAAGTATCTGACTCCAAAGGCACGCATCACCTCAAGAAGTTTCAATGTCCCGATCACATTGTTGTGGTAATATTTTTCCGGATCAAGAACAGATTCCTCTACCAGGGCGAAGGCACTAAAATGCATGACCGCCCCGATCCTATATTTTCTAAAACAGGAGCGAAGTCGCTCTTCTTCCAATAGATCTCCTTCAAAAAACTCCCCCCACTTGACGAATTCCCGATACCCTCGACTCAAATTGTCGAACACCACGGTGTTGAAGCCATTCAGATGGAGGAATTTATTGACATGGGCTCCAATGTATCCTGCTCCTCCTACAACTAAAATATAATCCTTCATAAAGGTCTTCCTCCGGGTAATCTTAAGCTCTTTGATTCGACCTGTTTCTTGTTTTTAGAAAATAATGGAGAAGAGTAAGCGCAAGGACTATCCCCAAGACATCGAGAACGAGATCATTGAAAGAGGCATTTCGAGTGGGGAGGTGAGACTGATAAATCTCATCCCCCACAGCGACCATCAAAGTGATCATCCCTACTCGATAGAAAGATCTTTTCTCGTTCCCTTGGACCTGATCGAGCCAATCCTTTAGGTGGATGGATGGGGTTTTAGAGGGAGAAGGGATTGAGAAAATGAGAAGAAGGCTAAGGATCCCATAAAGAGGAATGTGCAGAAGACTATAAGGGTTGAAACGGGAAAGTTCTCTCACTATTGGAGCATCCGCCAAAATGAAGATCCCTGCAATATAGAGAAGGGTGATGAGTCTTAGGATCAACCGCATAGGGTTTCTTTAACTATTCCTTTACCTTCTTATACTTTACTTCTATTTTTTCGTCAAACAAAATAGTTGTAATTCGTTCTGGAATTAGATAACATACTCAAGGGGATTTAACTTGGGGAGAAGACCCTAAAAACGTCGATGACCCTTATCCTAAAGTTCAAAGGAGAAAAAAATGGATAAAGAATGGAAGGAACTCCTGGAGCAGAAATTTCTCATTTTTTCAAAAAGAGAAGATATAGAAAGGTTAAGGCAAGAGATTCTCTCCCATTTCTATAAATTCAGAGAGGACTACAGAGACTCTATCCTTCGGTGGCTGAAGGAGACGAAAGAGGCCATCGAAAAGATAAAGGAGGAAGAAAAGGGTTCTAAATGGGAATCTACCCTCGAAGGGATAGAGAAGAATGTGGAGGAGATTTCAGATCGTTTAAATCGAGGGGTTCATGGAGAGCTCCAGGCGGTGAAAAAAGGGTTCGAGCATGTCCTGGAACAGTTAAGAGTGGAGATTGAGTCTAATCTTCAAAGAATAAAAGAGGAAAGTCTATCTCAATTTTCATCTTCCAGTGAAGAGACTCGAACGAACCTTTGGGAGATTCGAGAGACCCTTAAAAACCTGAATGAACAGCTCAGAAGGATAGCCGAGGAAAAGACCCTTTTGAGTGAAAGGTTAAAAGAAGGTTTTGAAAGCATCAAGGAAGAATTGGGTTCGATGATTCGATTATCCTATGGAGATCTGGAAAGACGGCTAAATGCCCTGGAGATGCGTGTAAAGGCTCTTGAAAAAATTGTTCTCCCATAACTTTCCCATCCTCTCATCCCTTTTTAAGGAGAGTCTGGAGGGACCAATCTCTTCAAGGTAAAAGCATTTTTCACAGCATATCCATAGGCGTCGTTATTAAAATAGATGAAGATATCTTTAGCTTTTCTCCTCCACGAAAGAATCTTCGTCGCCCATCCCCTTAATTCCTGGTCCGAGTAGTTGGAACCATAGAGCACTTCCCCTCCATGGAGACGAAGATAGATGAAATGGGAAGTAATCCTTTCCATATAGGGTAGGCCTGACCCATGGGCAATGGTGAATGCAAACTTAAAATCTTTCAGGATCTTAAAAGTCTCTTCACAAAACCAACTTTCATCTCTAAACTCAAAGGCATGCCGAAGGGTTCCTGAATAGGGAAGAGTGGAGAGGAGGAGGCAGAATTCCTCAAGCCTCTCTTCTTTAAATGGGAATCGGGGAGGAAGTTGCCATAGGATGACCCCCAATTTTTCTTTTAAGGAAGAGGCATGGCTTAAAAGGAGAGAGAGAGGTTCCCTGCAATCCCTCAGACGCTTAATATGGGTGATATATCGACTCCCCTTCAGCGCAAAGATGAATTCCCTCGGGGTCCTTTTATACCAACCTTCAAAGGCCTCTTTTTCAGGCAGACGATAGAAGGAGACGTTGAGTTCCACACTGTTAAAATGTTGCGCGTAGTATTCAAGCCATTTTCTCTGGGAAAGCCCAGGGGGATAAAACACTCCGTTTCCCCAGTGAGAATAATTATAACCACTTGTGCCAATAAGAATCATGATGTAAAGGAGAGAAGGTTTTAATATTGATCAACGATCTCAATATACATTTAGTGATAATAATCCTTCCCTCCGGATTCTTTTTTAGTCCATTTTCTCCTGTAATAGGTCTGTCTGATCTTATGTCTAAGCATGGGGTAGGACATATAAAAGAGCCCGAAAAGGAGCCCCCCTAAATGGGTGATGTGAGCAATTCCTCCTCCAGTTCCCTCCAGAGAGGCGAAGAGTTCAATGCATCCATAAAGAATGACCATATATTTTGCAGGGATTGGAAAGAGAAAATAGATGAAGATGGGTCGATTGGGAAAGAGCCAGCCAAAGGCCAAGAGCAGGCCATAAATAGAACCTGAGGCTCCAATGACAGGGATGAATTGAAGGGGTGAGAGAAGGACGGTCAGGATTCCTGCTCCAATTCCACAAAAAAGGAAATAGAACAGGAATTTTTTGGGCCCCCAGTAATTTTCCAACTCTCCCCCAAACCACCAGAGGGCTAAGAGATTGAAAAGGAGGTGAGTGAACCCTCCATGGAGAAAGAGGTAGGTGAGGAGTTGCCAAAAAAAGTATTTTTTCCAAACCAGGATAGGGACCAATCCAAGATAAAAGTTGATCCTATGGCTAACAAACATTTGGAGGAGAAAGAAAGCTCCCATCAGGATCATTAGTTTTTTGATGAGGGGAGGGAAACCATAACTAAAAGAGAAGCGGTAACGGTAATAAGTCATGATGAGGCTCCAGAAAGGATTTTTTAGAATCGAATCCCATACTTTTTCATCTTGTATCGAAGGACTCGTTCACTGATTCCTAAACTCTCGGCCGCTTTTGTTTGGACTCCTCGATGATCTCGAAGGGCTTTGAGGATGAGATCTTTTTCCAGTTCTTCCAGCGATTCAGGGAGAGTTTTGGGCTTCCCCAAAGATTCCCATAGCTTTTCGGATTTTTCATCCTGAAGATGAAAGGGGAGATCTTGGGTGGTAATGATTTCCCCTCGGCAAAGGACCACAGCTCTCTCAATGATATTCTCAAGTTCTCTCACATTACCGGGATAAGAATAACGGAGAAGAAGCATCCGTGCTTCTTGGGAGAGGTTTGAGACATTTTTTTGATTCAATTGAGAATATTTCTTTAAAAAATGGTCAATCAGGGGGGGAATATCTTCCTTTCTCTCTCGTAGAGGAGGAATCATAATAGAGATGACATTGAGTCGATAATAGAGATCCTCCCTGAACTTCCCTTTTTTCATCGCCTCCTCAAGATTTCGATTCGTTGCCGCAATAATCCTTGCTTCACTCTTAAGAGTGACATTGGACCCTAATCTCTGAAACTCTTTTTCCTGTAAGATTCTCAGGAGTTTTACCTGAAGCGCAGGGGAGAGCTCCCCAATTTCATCGAGGAAGATGGTTCCTTCACTGGCCTCTTCAAAACGTCCAATTCTTCTCTGAATAGCTCCTGTAAAGGCCCCTTTTTCGTGGCCGAAAAGTTCGCTTTCAAGAAGGGTTTCCGGAATGGCGGAGCAGCTTACTTTAACAAAGGGTTTTTCCGCCCGGGGGGAGGCATAATGTATCGCATTAGCGATGAGTTCTTTTCCTGTTCCGCTTTCTCCTCGAATCAGAACGGTCGATGAACTGGGAGCGACCCGGCCGACCAGGTTCATCACTTCTTCCATTTTCGGACTTTGATAAATAATATGCTTGAACATATATCGTTCTTTGAGTTGGGCTTTTAAGATCTTATTCTCATGGATCAGACGAGATCGTTCCAAAACCTTCTCAAAGATGAGGAGAAGTTCATCGAGATCGATAGGTTTCGTAAGATAGTCCAGGGCTCCTTCTTTCATCGAGGCGACTGCGGTTTCCACGGTTCCATAGGCTGTCATCATCACCACCGGGAGTTCAGGATAGAGACGGTGGATCTCACGAAGGGTTTGGAGCCCATCGAGTTCAGGCATTTTATAATCAATCAGGGCAATATCATAAAAGTTTTCTCGAAGCCTCTGAAGGGCCTCTCGACCACTTTCCACCCCGTCGACCTCAAATCCCTCTTTCCTTAGAAACCCCTCGAGCAATTCTCTCTGGGTCTTTTCATCTTCGGCAATGAGAACTCTTCCTTTTTTCATTTCCCTTCCTTACACCAAGAAAGTCCCCTTCAGCGTCTTGGATTTATCCTTTTGAATTACAGGCAGTGTAATCGTCACCTGGGTTCCCACTCCTAATTGACTTTCCACTTTGAGTTGACCTCCGTGGGCTTCAATAATTCGATGGGCAAGCGGAAGACCCAATCCTACCCCTTTCTCTTTGGTGGTGTAGTAGTAGTTAAAAATTCGCCCCATCTGGTCGGGAGGGATCCCGGAACCGGAGTCCGAAAAGACTATCTCTATACCATCTCGAAAGGGGTGGGCGGTGATTTTTAAAACCCCTCCGTTTTCCATAGCCTCCGTTCCATTCTTCATAATATTGATAAAAGCCTGTGTCAACTGTTCTTCATCGATCGGGAGGGGGGGGAGCTCAGGGATTTCTAATTGGAGGTGGACCTTGCGGGAAGAGGCCTCT
>CALIBK010000026.1 GCA_938045955.1 uncultured bacterium
CCGGTGAGCATACCCTGCAAAAATGGCAACGAAGAACCCCTGCTCTTGCAGCTAAACTAACTGACCATATATGGTCTTTAAAAGAATTCATGACTAAAAAAGTATTTATCAACGATTAAAGGGTCACTACCAATTTTTAAAAAGGATTGAAAATAAGTGGATAAGTCCTTATTATTTAGATGAAAGGAGGGATCGCCATGTTTGAGGAGTCATGGGAAGACTTTTTTGATTTCCGTTTTGGCCCTTTTCGAATGGGTGCTTCGCTCAGACCTTTCAGAGCCAGTTACTCCAGAACAAAAGAGTCCCATATCCTGAAACTTCGTTTGAATCCAGAGCTTAAAAAGACGGATATAAAAGTGAGGCTTTTGAAAGAGGGGATTTTAGAAATCGAATGGCCGCGAAAGGCGGAGGGAGAGGAGATTCCTGTAGAATAGAACTCTCAGAACTCAAATGGAAGATAATCGAAAGAATTGATAAGCACTGATCGTGGTCTGTTGGGTTACTCTCTCTGGATCCAGCCCCTTTAACACCCTTACGTATTCCATTGTCATCCTGACATCTTTTGGCCTGGATTCCGTCCCCTGGTAAGAAACCGGGCTATCGGTCTCCAATAATATCCTCTCGAGGGGGGTCCTTTTGATCGCTTCTTGATGAGGAGGACTGTAACGTAAGGCGGGGGTTGCAGAAATGAAATATCCTCTTTCTAAAAGTTCGTTCAGAACATCCACAGGACCGGAATACCAGTGAAAAACAGCTCGACGAATCCTTTTCTCTGAGACCATGTTGAATGCCTGCCGATGAGAAAATCGACAGTGGACAATCACCGGTTTATCAAACTCCCCTGCAATCTCTAAGAGCTCACCAAATACTTGATGTTGAATCTCTTTTCTTACTTTCGCCCTGTAATCGAGTCCAATCTCTCCCAGAGCGACACATTCATTCACATGGGTCCGAATGAATAAAAGATTCTTTTCCACCTCTTCCTCCACGATCTCCAAAGGATGATATCCGATTGCAGGATAAACAAATTTTTGATAGGCACCACTGATCTCAAGGGTTCTCATGTTGGATTCCATTTCACTTCCTACCGCAATGATTCCCTCGACCCCGTTTGCTCTGGCCTCTTCGAGAGATTGGGAAAGGTCCTTTAACTCTGCCAGATGGGCATGCGTATCAATCACAACAAGATCCTCTCCATTTTTTCAATTGAGGTGTGTGGATTCCAATCATCATGGCCCTCTGTTAGGTTCGTTAAGAGTCTCCGGAAGGACCCTCCATTGCCCTCTCTAAGAGTTCTGCTATGTCGTAGACTTTAATGGAATCTTCCTTCCCTCTGGCTTTAAGGCCATCTTCAAGCATGGTAAGGCAGTAAGGGCAGGCTGTGGCAATTACATTGGGATTCAAGAGAAGCGCTTGATCCACTCGCATTTCGTTGATTCGTTTTCCGAGGTGTTCTTCCATCCACATCCTTCCGCCCCCGCCCCCGCAGCAGAAACTTCGATCAAATGAACGTTCCATCTCTTTTAAAGTGACCCCGGGAATAGCTTTCAACAATTCTCTCTGAGGTTCATAAATTTGATTATATCGTCCGAGGTAACAGGAATCATG
This sequence comes from uncultured bacterium, assembly GCA_938045955.1. Lineage (GTDB taxonomy): Bacteria > Desulfobacterota > BSN033 > BSN033 > UBA1163 > CALIBK01. The sequence goes on from CALIBK010000026.1 coordinate 1,609, forward strand.
ATAGGTGATGGTTAATGGAGATCCATGACGCAATACCAGCTTTTTCTGGTCAAGGAGGGTTTTAAGGAATTCTGTCTGATGCAGAACTTCGAAGTGACCCCCAAACTGGGGATATTCGTTCTTGAGGGTATTATAACAATGTGGACAGGTTGTCAGAATCTTCTTGATGTGGTATCGTTCAAATGCCTCGAGATTCTTTTCAACGAGCATAAAGTAAAGATATTCATTACCAATTCTTCTTGCCGGATCTCCACAACACCCTTCTTCCGGGCCCAGAATCCCAAAAGAGACTCCCGCTCGCTTTAGAATCCTGACCATCGAAATAGCTACTTTCTTATTTCGATCATCAAATCCTTTAAAGCATCCAGGGAAATAAAGCCATTCCACTTCAGGGTTCTCAGATAAGGTCTTTACCCCGAGGGCCTGTGCCCAATCTGCCCTCTGACTCTTCTCCACTCCCCAAGGATTGCTCTTTCTTTCCATGGCCCGAAAGACTTCCTTAATCTCATTTGGATACTGACTCTCCATGAGCACCTTGCTTCGCCTCATCTCGATGATCTTATCAAAACAGGAGATATAGACCGGGCATTGTTCATAACAGTTAAGGCAGGCCGTACAGGACCAGAGGGTGTCTTCTGAAACGATCTCCCCTACCAATGGGGTAGGTTCGGTTTCGGTGGGTCGATCCAGAGGGACGAGGGTTCCACCCTGAGTCAAAAGATGGGCCTTCAGGTCCTGGATCACCTTTTTAGGATTGAGGGGTTTTTCACTCAGATGAGCAGGGCAATTATCCTGACATCTCCCGCATCGGGTACAGGCCTCCAGATCGAGAAGCTGTTTCCAGGTAAACTCTTTGATTTCTGTGACCCCGTAGGTTTCTGCCTCCTCGAAATTGGGAATGGGCCTGATGGCCCCTTGGGGAGTCAAAGGCCGGTAAAACACATTGAGGGCGGATAGAAAGATATGTTCGAGGGAAGAACGACTCAGGGCAATATAACCGAATAGAATCAGCGCTGGAATCCCATGAATCAAGACTCGATGCCATAGAAGAAGTTCATTCAATGCGTCAGAAGGCAAAATGAGGATGAAAGGATTTAAAAGGGAGCTTAGAGGAGCCCAGTAGAATGATTCATGTTGAAGGACCCCACCTCCGAGGACCATTCGAAAGCTTTTGATCAGATATCCAGTGATAATAATTAAAAAGGCCCAGAAATACTTTAGATGATCATCGGGTTTCGAGTCGAGTCTTTCAGGTTTTAAAATAAATCGTCTAACCACGGCCATTAAGGCTCCAATGAGGATGATCCCTCCCCCGATTTCTGAAATTAAGGAGGCATAGAGGTAAATAGATTGAGGAGGAGTTCTCCACCCCGTGAATGGAGAAAGGAGACGAATCCCTTTCCCGATAAAAAGGAGAAGAGTCCCCCAGAAAATGAGAAAATGCATTATCCCTGGATAGCCCTCCCTCCAGAACCGTGCATGACCAAATACTACTTTGATGACGGTTTTGATCCTCTCAGGAATTTGCCCTGAACAATCTTCCTCTTTTCCAATCCTCCACAGACGAAGATGTTGTTGGCGAAAGGTGTAAATAAAGAGGCCGGCAAGTCCTATCAGGAGGATTAGGAAAGCAATACTGACAGGATAAAGGACATCCATGAGGTAAACATTCTGTTTTGTCCAGAAAGAAACTGAATGGGGCTGCAAAGAAGTTTCTGGAGGGATGAGAAAAATATGAATTTTAGGATAAAAAAGAGTTAAGTGGGCCACAAAAAAAGCTGAAATTGCGATCCCAATCATCCTGAGGGCCCATCGGATGAAACGGTCGTATTTCTGTCGAAAACCAAGATCCAGGAGGGTCAGCCGAAGAGCTAAAAAAAGGCAATAGATCACACCAATAAGAATCAATACTTCGATGAGAATGGCTACAGGCCTCAAATCTTCTCCTCCCTAATGGGTCTCAAGTCGCTTCTTTTATCCTTTCTTCAGGAAGAATCTCCAGATATCTTAAGCCAAGAACAAACAGGAGAGCCACGAATGAAACTATACTCAAACTAAGCAAACTCTCCCAGAAAGTGATCGGAAAGATTGCCGGTTCTCCCCAGGGACCTTCAATCCTTCCCGGGAAGAAAGGCTGAGGATGTGCTGTTCCGGGAATGACCAATGCGGCCCGCTCTCCGAAGACTCCAAGAACAACGGAGAGGGCTGCAGTGATCACCCATCGAATCCTCTTCTTTGTTTTTGGATAGGTAAGAAGAAATAATGGAAAACCGATCCCCATTCCGATCTGGAAAATCCAGAAGATCCACCAGTAATCTCCGGTAAATAAATAGAGCGTGGCCTCCCGGTTCGGGAAGTAGAGATGGGTCAGTTTATCCACGAACACGGTGATTAAAAGAATGAGAATGATGCTCGCGAGGAGTCTCGCAAGCGAAAAGATTAATTCTTCTTGGATCACCCTGCGGGTCAGTTTGAAAGTCATCACGGTCACCAAAATGATCAATGAGGTCCCAGAAGTGAGGGCCGCCATTAAGAACTCAAAAGGTTTAATGGGTGAGAAAAAGATCTCCCGGTTTCCGATGAGTCCAAAGATAGCTCCTGTCCCCATATGAACCGCGACTGCCCAAAGGACATCGATCGTCCCGATAATCGCTGCCAACTTCTTCCTCCCTTCAAAGATGAGCCACAGATAGATGAGCATGAGCGTGATGTATCCGGTGTAGAAAATCGAATTGATGGCAAATAGAGAACTCATATTATTCAGATAGAAGTACATAAAAAGACGCCATGCCTTCTCAGGCCTTCCCAAATCGACCATCACAAAGACCATGGCGCCCACCATCAGGAGAATCCCCATAAAAACGGCCAATCGTCCAATAGGTTCATACGTCTCTCGTCTAAAGACATAACTGAGGGATGAAATAATGATCGCTCCTGCGCTCAGACCTATGAAGTAGATGTAAAAGGTAATGAGTTGCCCCCAGGGAATGATATTACTGACCCCCCACACCTGCTGGCCTTTCAGGTAGGCCACCAAGAAGCTTGTGATAAAGGCTCCTACCATCACCCCTAAAAAAACGATAAGAACTTTATACTTCCTCGAAGTTCCTTCCATGGTAGAATATTTCATTTCCATCATTGAATCCTTTATCGCGAGAGATAGATCACCTTGGGATGGGTCGAGAGCTCCTCGCGCAATCGGAATGAGGCCCTGGAGGCCAGCAGCTTGGAGATTGGACTTTGAGGATCATCCAGATCTCCAAAGGTTCTTGCCTGAGAGGGGCAAGCCTCGACACAAGCCGGGACCACTTCGATTCCAATCTTCTTTCCCTCTTTGAGACCCTGATCAATTCGATGGAAACAGAAGGTGCACTTTTCAACCACTCCCTGAGTTCGAGTAGGAAAGGGCCAGGGTTCCCGGGATTTCCGATCCGGAGGTTCGTCCTGATGATGATAGGGTCTTTCCTCTTGCGTTTTATAGTTAAAGCTTCTTGCCCCATAAGGACACGCCACCATACAGTACTTACACCCTATGCACCTTCGATAGTATTGCATGATAATCCCGTCTTCCCGGCGAAAAGTCGCCTTTGCAGGACAGACCGTGACACAGGGAGGATGATCACATTGCATACAGGGCATCGGAAGAAGCTCTGTTCGGACATGGGGATATTTCCCCCTCGTCACTGCAATCATTTTATGCCAGAAAATCTCCCTTCGTGTTCTCTGTTCCTCAGGAGATCCATGAGGGACATTATTCTCCTCTTTACAGGCGACTACACAGGCCTGGCACCCCACACACTTATCTAAATCAATGACCATACCCCACTTTGGCATTCTTGACCTCCCATCTTTCCATCTGGCTCTTTTCTCCCAATGAGAGAAGGGGTGTATGATAGAAATTTTTTAAAAAGCATAGGGTAGATCAGGCTTTATAAATCTTCACTCGAGTATTGAAGAAAGCCGCCTGCCCGCTTATCCGGTCGAAATCTATCCCGATGACTTCGTTCGGATTGCAGCCAATTCCTTTTTGCCATTTTCCATAGGATGTATGACCCTGTCCAAAAGGGATACATACGAGATTCGGAGGAACTCCTTCAGAAATCTTTATAAGAGTCTGAATCCTCCCAAAAGGAGACTCGATCCAGACTCTATCCCTATCCTTTAAATTTAGCGCCTTTGCCGTCTCGGGATTCATCTCTGCGGGGCTTGCCCAACCCACACCCTGCATGGGGAGGAAAATCTCTTGAGCCCATGGATAATTCTGACTCCCATTTTCAAACATCAGGAGGGGTTGATAGGGGAAAAGAATGATTGGGTACTGTTTCTCATCCCCCAGCCAATTCACTTTTGTGTAATGAGGCCAAAGGGTTCTTCCTTGACCAATCCCTTTTTTCTTTTCGTTCTGAAGAATTTTTAGGTGTCCGGAGACGAATTCGAACTTTCTCGATGGGGTCTGAAAAATTTTGGAATATTTCTTATATTCATACCCTCCACCTCTCCAGACCCCTTTCTTCAGGAACTCTTCCCATGGAAGAAGGGAAGAGGTTCTTAATCGAACAAATTCTTCTGCGCAACTGCCTATCGGTTTGAAGGCCCTGGCTACGGTGCCTTGAATTCTTTCAGTTAAAAGAAAGAGGATATCCCCGATCGATTTGGACTCCCCGATGGGTTTGAGCACGGGTTGTTTAATCCTCACCTCAACAAAACCCGCCCCTGGTGAAGAATGTTCATACCCCCATTCCTCGAGATAGGTGGTCGCAGGAAGAAGGATGTCAGCGAACCGAGCCATTTCGCTCACGAAGGGAGCAATATGAACATAGAAGGGAATCTTCTGAAGGGCCTCTTCCCATACCCTTGAACCAGGAGCAGTCATATTGAAATTGCTGTTGAACCCGATGGCGATTTTAATGGGATAAGGCTTTCCTTCGATCAGGGAGTTTGGAATTTGATTCGTGACCACTCGGGCAGCTGGATAGAGCTCACTTTTTCGAAAATCTATGGGAATCTGTCCTAATCCTTTTTGGCCAATCTCATCCTTCTCTGTTTTTGGGATCCCTCGGTACTCCGGGAACTCCTGATAGAGAACTCCTCCAGGAATATCAATACTCCCTACCAGTGCGTTTAAACAATGGATGGCATAGCTTACATAGGCTCCCCCAGGCCAGGCCAGGGCTCCTTTTCCCGCGATGGCGAGGGAAGGCCGGGTTTGGGCAAATTCCCTTGCAATTCTATAGATCGTTTCTGGAGAGACTCCTGTGAGGGTTGAAACAGTTTCGGGTTTATACTCTTTCAACACGATCTCCCGATACTGTTCAAAACCGGTCGTCCAATGCTTAACAAACTCCTGATCAAAGAGAGCCTCCTTAAGAATGACGTGGGCAATCCCCATGGCCAGGGCAGCATCGGTTCCCGGGAGAATCGGGATCCATTCATCCGATTTGGAAGCCGTGAGGGAGTATCGGGGCTGGATATCTACCACCTTTGTTCGGATAGGTCTTTCGCGTCGCATCTTGCCCCATTTTCTTAACCATCGGGCTACCGGGGGAGTCGATTCAAGAAGATCTGCTCCAAATGAAAGGATATAATGGGTATGATCCAGATCGTAAACGAAGGGCTCAAAATGGCCATCTGCCATCCAGTGACCTGCTCTTTCCGCCTCGTCCTCCAGACCCTCTCCTGAAATAAGATTCGGTGTCCCATAGGCCTCCGCAAATCTCGAAATGAGGTCTTCATGACTCCTTGAGTTCAATCCCGAGAAGAGCAGAAGTTGATGGGGAGTTTGGCTTTCCCGGAGGCTACGAAGTTTTCGGGCAATCTCTTCTATGGCCTGATCCCAGGAGATGGTTTTCCATTGAGGATCAATTTCCCTTCCCTTCTTTGGCTCGGTTCTCTTCAGGGGAGTAAAAATCCTTTCAGGATCATAAAGCACCTGAAGGCCAATGTGTCCTCGAGGGCAGATCTGGCCTTCCGAAACGAGTGAGAAACGATTTCCCTTGATCTGGACGACTCTTCCGTTTTGCACCTTCACGTTTATACCGCATCGGGCAGAACAATTTAAACAGGAGGTTGGAATCCATTTTCCCTTCGATCCTGAAGGAATGGATTGGATTGCAAAGGCATCTTTTTTAATCCGGAGGATACCAGCGGAAAGACCCGTGATGGCGGTGAGTCTCAAAAATTTCCTGCGACTAAGGTATAGGTTAGGTCTATTGGTTTCTTTTCCTTCTGAAAGAGACTCTCTCAAATCTCTCTTCCCTCCCATCATTTATCTCCGTAGATCTTCTAACCCCATGGGGAGATTTAAACGATAAAAAATGGAATGATTATATAAAAAATAGAACTTATGTTGTCAATATTTTTCTTTTGTCTATGGGGAGCGTTGCTCTTTAAATTTCTCGATCAGGACCGGTAGCACTTCTTTATAATCGGCTACAATTCCAAAGTGAGCAACGTTAAAGATATTGGCCTCAGGGTCTTTATTGATAGCTACGATACATTTAGATCCTAAACAGCCTACGATATGGGACATCGCCCCTGAGAGGGCAACAGCAATGTAGAGCTTGGGACTGACGACCTTCCCGCTTTGACCAATCTGTCGGGTCACCGGAACCCAACCCTCATCACAAGCCCTTCGAGTCGCTCCGACTGTTCCACCCAGTAGACGAGCCAGCTCCCATAACAACTCAAAGTTCTTTGCGCTTCCGATTCCATGTCCCCCGCTGACGATCACTTCCGCATCCTCTAACTTCACCCCTTCGAACTCTTCTTTGATTCGATCAATGACTTTTGCTTTGATAATTGAAGGATCGACCTTCTCTGCGACCGAAACGATTTCTCCCTGTCTCGAATCATCCCTCTCTGCAGGTGGGAAAATCTTTGTTCTTACAGTGGCCATCTGAGGTCGGGCAAACCTTGAGACGACCTTTGCATAGGCATTTCCACCAAAAATAGGCCGTGTTGAAACCAGGAGTTTGGTCGAGGGATCGATAGATAGATTTACGGCATCCATAGCCAATCCCCCTCTCAATCGACCATTCAAACGGGGAGCTAAATCGCAACCTATATCGGTATGCCCGATGAGCAAAATGGAGGGCATCGTTTTTTGGCAGAAGTTTGAGATCCATTGAGTATAGGTATCGGAGTTATATTCGTCAAAAAGAGAATCTTCTGCCACATAGACCTTATTCGCACCATAGGCAATGGCCTCCCTGGCCAGGACCCCAGCCTTCCCCCCCATCAGGAGGAGACTTAATTCCTCGCCCAGATCATTGGCAAGCCTTCTTCCGATTCCGAGGAGTTCAATGGTAATTGGAGCCAATTTCCCTTCAGTGATCTCTCCCAACACCATCACACCTTTATACTCACTCATCCGATACCTCCCTTTATATCAATTTAACCAGTTTTGAAACTAAATTGGTAGCTACTTCTGCAGGTGTAGCTCCAGGAATCATCTCGCATTTTCTCTCACGAGTGGGGATAAATATCTCGGTGATCTCTGTATGGACTTTTGATGGGTCTAATTCCGAGAGATCTGCGCCAATGTCCTTTGCCTTCCAGATAGGGATCTGTTTTCGTCGAGCCAGCATCAGTGCCACTCCAGCAGGGAGACGGGGTAATCCGATTTCGCTGCTAACCGTGGCCACCGCAGGGGTAGGAGCTTCTACGATTTCAAAGCCATCTTTAAGGATCCTCTTGATCTTCAATTTTTTATCTTCGACCTGAATGTCACAGGCAAGCGTGATGATTGGAAGTCCAAGTATTTCTGCCAGAATGGACCCTACCTGGCCTGCTCCCCAATCAGCAGCCTGTCGACCGCATAGAATCAGATCGTATCCTCCGATCTTCTGAATGGCTTTCCCCAAGACATAAGCCGTTCCAAAGCTGTCTAAATTTTCGAAGGCCTCATCCTGTAAAACATATCCCTCATCGGCTCCCATGGAGATGGCATGGCGAACTACGTCCGTTGCCTTTTCCGATCCCAAACTGAGGACAGTGATCTTTCCCTTATGTTTATCTTTGAGCCGACAGGCCGCCTCCACGGCCCGTTCATCGTAGACGCTGATCACCGGTGGAACACCAGGGGGAGGGATCACCTTCTTCGCCACAGGATCGATCTTAAATTTGGCTGGCGGGATCTCTGGATCGGGAACCTGTTTTATACATACAATGGTATGCATCGTCTTTCCTCCTTACGAAGACTTCTTTAATGATGACTCGACTATTTCGATAAGATCCTTGACCTTTAGAGAATCTTTATTTTCAATACTTTCCTCAAACATCTGTAAACAATAAGGACAACTCGTTACCACCGTATCGACGCCAGTGTTGAGAACATCCTCAATTCGTCTTTGGCTGATCTTTTGGGTTCCGGGTTGTTCTTCGATCCACATATGTCCCCCTCCTCCTCCGCAGCAGAAACTCCTCTCCCGCGAGCGCCTCATCTCTTTGATTCTTACCTGAGGAATCCCTTGGAGGATCTTCCGGGGCTCAGAGTAAATTCCATTATAACGACCTAAATAGCAAGGGTCATGGTAGGTCAGGACAGTCTTCACTTCCTTGGAAAGACTCAACCTTCCCTGTTTAATTAACCCCCACAGGAGTTGGGTATAATGAAGAACCCTGAACTCTCCGCCATATTTTGGATACTCATTCTTGATGATATTAAAACAGTGCGGGCAGGAGGTAATGATTTCTTGAATGTGATGGCTCTTAAATATTTCGATATTTTGCTCTGCCATTAATTGAAACTGGAATTCATAGCCTGCCCTTCGTGCCGGATCCCCGCAACAGGTCTCTGCCTCTCCTAAGATGGCAAAATCAACCCCGGCTGCTTTTAACACCCTTGTCAGCGAAAGGGTGACCTCTACATTTCGATCTATAAGGGCTCCCGTGCATCCCACCCAGAGGAGAGTATTTACATGATTCCCCTCGCCCAACAGGTTTAGGTCCAATCCCGTGGTCCAGTCCCCCCGAAGCCTCAAGGATTGGGCTCCAGCCCACGGATGCCCTCTCATCTGCATATTTCTCAGCATCAGTTGAGCGCTTTCTGGCATCTTATTCTGTGCAAGCACGAGATGGCGTCGGAGATCGATCACCTTTAAGATATGCTCCACATATACAGGACAGGCTTCCTGACAGGCCGCACAGGTCGTGCATGCCCAGATTTCTGCTTCATTCGGTGCTTCCCCGATGAGGGGTAAACTGGATTCATGGGAGTCAGCCGAATTCGAAGAGAGGTGAAGCATATGCCCTTTCAGATCCTGAACCAATTTCCTCGGAGAAAGGGGTTTTCCTGTCGCCCAGGCTGGACAGTTATCCTCACATCGACCACAGTTCGTGCAGGCATCCAGATCGAGAAGCTGCTTCCAGGTGAAATCCTTAATCTCTCCCACCCCTAAAATCTCAGCCTTTTCGATATCGATGGGCGTCGGTGCACCCACCGGGCCAAGAGATCTAAAAAAGATATTTAAAGGGGAGACTATGAGATGCTGGAGTTTAGAAAAGGTTAAACCGGAATAAAGGATGACCCCAACGGTCAGGGCCGAGTGAAACCACCATAAAAACTTGTGCCAGGATCGAAGGGTCCCCTCACTCAGATCGATAAAAATTTTAGCAAAGACCCATCCTCCTGGAGACCAAACCGCCCAATCCGGATGAGGGCTGATCTCCGTCGCAGCCTGCCTGAGTCCTTCAATCATATAACCCGTAATAAGGATGGCTGTAAGGGAGGAGAGGACAATTCCATCATCAAGCAGGGAATTGAGACTTCGGGGTTTCCAGACATAACGGCGAAGGGCCGCCATGAGGATTCCCAGTAGAATGAGGAAACCCCCAAAATCCGAGATGAGGGAAAACCAGAGATACGGAGTTCCTTGAATATGATAACCGCTGTAATAAGAGATGGCATCCACCGCCGATGCCAGAAGAAGAATGACAAACCCCCAAAAAATGATAAGGTGCATGGTTCCAGAGAAGGGTTGACGGAGAAACTTCCGATGAAAAAAAACATCCACAATTGTGGTGCGGATAAAAACACCAATTCTTTTACCTATCTCTTTGGCACATTCATCCGGCCTTCCCAAACGCCAGACCCGGTAACGTTGATAGAACCCGTAAAGCCAGATCGCAATCCCAATAGCCGCTAATACATAAACCACGTAACCATAAGTGATATTCCAGAAGACCTCTCGAGATGCCAATTCAACTCTCCTTATCTGATCGAAACCTATCTTAATCCAAATCGACTTCGGTCTTACATTGATTACATCTCATAGCACCTCTGAATAGTCTATTCCCACAGTTAGGGCAGAGATAACGAGCCTCTTCATCCTGAATCCACCTCTCCGTTCCAAACTGTCTCCAGTACGGAATAGCCCGCAAGATCACTTTTTTCCCAACCGTCATTGGAAAATTTTCTATATACTCACAAGGCCATTCGTTGCATTGATGACATCCAATATAACCTTTCTCTCTGGTGCATCTCCTGATCTCACACTGTTGACAGTGCATAAAGGCTTCATCAGATAAACAGCCCTTGCACTTAATCTCTTCGATTGTAAGTTTTTCAGCATTAGGGAGTCTCCCTTTATCAGGGGTCCCTCCCTTGTAAAGATTCAATAATCTTTCCTTTAGCTTTAGATTATTATCACGATAGGCAATGTAGATGGCACAGACCCCGCAATAAAGACCACAGGGAGCAATAAAATCAGGATTGATTTTCATCTCAATCTTCTTTTCCTTTTCTCGTAATGACCCTCTTTTCTTCAGGAATGGGGGGTGGAGGAGTCTCCCCGATGAGCTTCGTGACCGCACTAAATCGAGGAGGACAAACTTCCAGACAGGTTCCACATTTGATACATTTTTCTTGATCAATGATATGAATCAGATTTTTACCACTTAAAATCGCATCGACAGGACATCTCCGTGCACAGGTCATACAGGCCTGGCATTTCGTGGGATCGATATAATAGGAAGGCACCTCACGAAATAGAGTCTCGATCTCTTCGGGGGTAAAGAGTTTCTCCCACTCCTGCGGATCCTTTAAACGAACGGAGAGCTTCTTTCTTGTGGCTATTTTTATATAAGGAACCAACTTTGCCAACTCACTCAATCTGATTCTCAGCTCCTCCTGTTTTACTCCTTCCTTTTCTCCAATGGGTCCCCTCTCTCTAATGGTATGTATAAAATCATTGATGGTCTCTACAAAACGGAAGGCCTCTGCCGAAGACATAAATTCGATTCTTAACCGATTCGAATCCAATCCAATATATTCTAAAAGTCTTTTCCCAAGGAGGACTATATTTAGGGCATAATAATTCCCGTGGGTGATATATTTACATTCATCAAGACGACAACCTGCAATATAGACCCCATCCATTCCGATGGAGAAAGCATGGAGTATGAAGGCGAGGTCCACCCTTCCACTACACATCACACGGATGATTTTTATTTCAGTTGAATATTGTAGTCTGGAGACCCCAGCTAAATCAGCTGCTCCGTATCCTCACCAGTGGCATACCAGCCCGATGACCTTTGGTTTAAACTTCAATGCTGAGTCCATTCTTTTCTCACCCCTTAACTAAGCCTCTTCCACTGAAGCGTCCATTTGGGCTATCAGCTGTTTATCCGTATAATGTTTCAATTGTATAGCCCCGGTCGGACATATTGCATTACAGAGACCATCTCCTTTGCAGAGGGCAGGATTAATAGATACCTTTTTACCCTGGCGTGTCTCATAAAGACTTAGAGCGCTATAGGCACAGGCTTCCACACAGGCTCCACATCCCATACATCTCTTCTCATCCACCACACAGACAACCCCTGACCTCACGACCGTGTCATGGGAGAGGAGGGTAAGTACCCTTCCTGCTGCCCCATGGGCCTGGCTAATCGCTTCCGTTATGTGCTTTGGATAGTGAGCCATTCCACACAGATAGATGCCCTCTTCACCGAAATCTACCGGTCTTAATTTGACGTGGGCCTCTTTGAAAAAACCATCCTCTTCCATTAATGCCTTAAAGAGTTGAGAGACCTCTTTATTCCCCTCGGGGGGAATGACCCCTGTGGCCAGAGAAACGAAGTCCGCATCAATCTCGAGTCTCTGGCCTAAAAGTTGATCTGTCACCGTGACCCTCAGAAGGGTTTGACCACCCTCCTCAACCTTTTCCACCTGTGGAGGATCCTGAGGATCGTAGCGAATGAATTTTACCTCTTTTTCTGCAGCGTCCCGGTAATAGTCCTCATTAAATCCATAGGTTCGGATATCCCTGAAAAGGATATAAATATCCATCTTGGGATTTAACTCTTTGAGTCTGAGGGCATTCTTTATCGATTCAGTGCAGCATATCCGGGAACAGTAATTCCTTATCTCATTTCGACTCCCTACACATTGGATCATCACCAGACTCTGACATTTCGTGACCTTTTCATCCTTTTGAGCAATTCTTTCTTCCAGCTCAAGGTTGGTCATCACCCTTTCGTCTTTTCCATAGAGATACTCCGTGGGTTTGTACTCCTCACCCCCGGTAGCAATGACCGTAGCCCCATGTCTTATCTCTCGCACTTTACCATCCGATTTCACCTTCGTGATGAAATTACCTGCGTATCCGCCAGCCTCCATCACCGTGGCTCCAGTGGATACATGAATGAGGGGATGCTCATAAATTTCTCGGATGAGTTCACGCAAATAGGCTTGAACATCCAGCCCTTCGAGGGTGGTGTGGATCCTTCGGGCCATTCCACCGAGCTCATTTTCCTTTTCAATCAAATAAACCTCATGCCCCTGATTGGCGATGGAGAGTGCACAGTTCATCCCCGCGATTCCTCCACCAACCACCAATGCCGCTTTATTTACAGGCAGTTCAAACTCCGGAAGTGCCTCTAATCGAATAGCCCTGGCCAAAGACATCCTTAATAGATCCTTTGCCTTTTCTGTGGCCTCTTCCTTTTCTTGAGAATGGACCCACGAGCAATGTTCTCGAATATTGGCCATGTCGACAAAATACTGATTGAGGCCTCCTTCTCGAAGTGAATCCCTGAAGGTGGGCTCATGGGTCTTAGGAGTACAGGCGGCGACTACCACACGATTAAGCCCTTTCTCCCGTATGACATTCATAATCTTGTTTGTCGATTCAGCAGAACATGAAAAAAGTTGTTCTTCGGAATGAACGACATAGGGAAGATCCATGGCATATTCAACCAAAGATGGGACATCGACAACCTTTCCGATATTGGTTCCGCAATGACATACAAATACACCGATTTTAGGCTCTTCCTGTGAGACATCCTTTTCCTTCGGATAGACTTTTTTGATGGTCAGCTTGTCTCGCCGGTATTCAAGAGACTCGCCACAGCGGGAAGCAGCCCCACTCCCCATATAAACCGACTCGGGGATATCCATCGGACCCTGGGAGGCACCGCTGACAAAGATTCCAGGGCGGCTGCTCTTCGTAGGATCAAAAGGATTGACTTTGTAAAATCCGTGAGCATTGAGTTCGATCCCCAACCTATTGGCAAGTCCCTTCGCATCCCGAGGAGGATTGAGTCCAATGGATAAAACAACCATGTCAAATTCTTCCTCTTTAACTCCCTCCTCAGGAGTCGAAAACCTGATGATTAAATTTTTACTCTCTGGAACCTCTTTTACCACAGAAACATAGCTTCTTATAAATCGAACCCCTGGAAGGTTTTCGGCCCTTTGGTAGAATCTCTCAAAGCCTTTTCCATAGGAACGGATGTCGTTATGAAATATGACGCACTCTACCTCGGGATAGTAATCTTTTGTCACAATAACCTGTTTCTGGGTATAGGTGCAGCATACGCCCGAACAATAGCTGTTACCACCAGGAATCACCTGTCTTGAACCAACACACTGAATCCATGCTATTTTTTTCGGAGGCTTCAAATCCGAGGTGCGCCGGATCTCCCCTTCATATGGCCCGGTGGCGCACGTGATCCGTTCATAGTCCATGCTGGTGACTACGTTTTCAAACTTCCCATATCCATATTCATCCCTCACCCTGGGATCAAAGGGCTCAAAGCCTGTGGCCAGAATGATCGCCCCAACATTTACCTCCACCTTCTCTGAGGTTTGGTTAAAATCGATCGCCTTCTTCCCGCACACCCCCATACAGATTCCGCACTTCTTCTCTTTAAGATACAGGCAGTTTTCATCTATATACGTAATAAGAGGAATAGCCTGAGAGAAGTATATATGGGTGGCCTTATTCTTAGAGATGGCCTGATTAAAAGGATCTGGGATTTTCACAGGACAGTATTCCATACAGGTCGCACATCCTGTACATTTGCTTTCTATGATATACCGGGGCTTTTTGACCAACGTGACCCTGAAGTTCCCCAGTTCCCCTTCGACGCTGTCAACTTCTGTGTAAGTTAAGACCTCGATATTTGGATGCCGGCCGACCTCGACCAGTTTTGGTGCCAGTATTCAGATAGAGCATTCGTTGGTCGGAAAGGTCTTATCCAGTTGGGCCATATGACCGCCGATAGATGGGGCCTTATCCACCAGATAGACCTTAAACCCCGAATTCGCAAGATCGAGCGAGGCCTGAACTCCACTGATCCCTCCACCGACCACCATCACGTCTCCAAAATTCTTGGTGGCCAGGATCTTAAATAATTCTGAAAGTTTCTCCTTTTCCACCTCTTTCCACCCTCATTAAATTTGGTGAATTGTTTAAATGACCTCTTGAAGGACCTCCGTAATATCCTTAATCTCCAGTCCTTCGCACTCCTTAAGTATAGACTTACTATCCTCGAATTGGGTAATGCAGTAGGGACAGGCTGTAACCAATACCTCGGCCCCCACGTCCAAGGCCTGTTGTAAACGTATGTCAGAGAAACGCTCCCCCTTTGCGGTCTCCATCCAGATTCGCCCCCCTCCCATGCCGCAGCAGAGGCTACGCTCCTTGGAGTCAGGCATCTCTAAGAGTTGGAGCCCAGGGATTCTCTTCAGGATCTCCCGGGGTTCTTCATAAATCCCATTATGACGTCCTAAGTAACAGGGATCATGATAGGTGACTTTCTTCTTATATTCCTTGGCGATTTCAAGTCTTCCTTCCTGGATCAATTCATATATATACTGGGTGATGTGGAGGACCTCGAAATTCGCTTTAAATTCAGGATAATCATTTTTGAAGGTGTGGTAACAATGAGGGGAGGAGGCCAGGATTTTCTTAACCCCGTGATCAATAAATGTTTTGATGTTCTCACGGGCAAGACGTTTAAATAGATCCTCGTTTCCTGCTGCCCGGACGCTCTCCCCGCAACAGTTCTCCTTGGAACCCAGGAGTCCAAACTCAACCCCCGCCTTCTGGAGAAGCCCGGCAGTAGCGAGGGCAAGCTTTTTTAATCGGGGTTCATAGCTGGGATAACAGCATGGGAAATAGAGAAACTCTGTTCCCTCAGTAAAAGCCTTGACCGAGAGAGCCTCCGCCCATTCTGCCCGATCCTTCTCCTGGCGAAAGGGATTCCCGACACTGGCAATACTGGTCATGACACTTCTAAGATTGGGGATACTGGCAGGAACCACACCCTCCGGAACAAGGATTCTACGCATCGCTCTCATCACGTCAATGATTTTTACCCCCCGGGGGCACTGTTGGACACAATTTCGACAGGTCGTACAGAGCCAGAGATCCTCTGACTCAAAAGGTACTAAACCCAATTGCCCCTGATGGATCAGTGTGCGAATGAAAAACTGTCTGACACGATTCCAGGGGCAAACCGTATCACACTTTCCACACTGGTAGCAGAACTTTAAAGCTTCACCGCCTGCCTCTTTAATCCCATCGACCACAACCTTAAAAGGAGTAAGGGGAATGGTTTCCATCTATTATCTCTATCCTCTTTATTGGGATTCCAAAGATTTTTAACCCACCTCACCTCTCCTTAATTAAAGGGAGGAAGGGAGGGGTTATTCTTTCTGCGCCATTCGGGCGAGGGTTTCCATGAGCTTCTGTCTTCCATACCTATCTATCAAAGATTCCAATCCGGTCTCCAGTTCCTTAAGTTCTGTCTCCTCTTCAATCTCTTCCTCCCTTTCTTCATAGGTGAGAGCCTTATTCAAGCACCACTGAACACACATGGGTTCTTGAAGAGGAGGTTCCTCCTCGCACATATCACATTTGAGGGGGAGTTTGGAATCAGGTTCTTTGAAAAGATCTCTGGAAGGACAGGACGCCCCGCAGAAGGCACATTCGATATATTCCTTTCCATCCATGATATATTTATTTCTCCCCGCACATTCAGCTGGCGTATATTCACTTGCATATACCGGAACATAGATATTTTTTAATGGATCAAAATAAACCTGGATCCGGGATCGTGAAGGATTATTAGTCCCGTATTTCGTTTGGGAATGAAAAGCAGAACAGATCACCTCACAGGCTCGACACCCGTTACATTTGTTCACATCGATCTTGATGACCTTTACCTTTCTCTTTTTCTTCTCACCCTTTTCATTCATCGCCATCTCTCACCTTTTTTTTTACGTTTTCGTATGAAATCTATGAAGAACCCTCGGAATCTCTCAGGATTCCCCTTCGGATGAACTCCTCACTGACATAGTTCAAACCCAATTTATTCAGTGTCTCTTTCGTTGGAATTCCCCTTTCATCCCATCCCTTATATCGGTAATATTCCTCCAGGAGCTTTGCTTCATATTCTGGGAATCTCTTCTTCCAGTGATCCTCCGGAGGACGTTCATCTTCCTTCTTTAGTCCTCTTAAGATATTGATCGCTCGCACCAGATTTCGATTCCGGGTAGCAATCGTCCAAAGTCTATCCTCATCCATTTCTAAACCTGAAGCATAAGAGATAATCAACGGTAGGTTATGGATGTGATAGGGTGGCTTAATAGGAAAAGAAGAAAGACCTGCACAGATTCCAAGGGAATCATCAATATAGTGCATGATCTCCTGCCAATCCACAAGCTCACAAGCCACATCGATGGAAGGATAGTAGGGAAATGCCGTCCCGGGCTCACCCCAATCCAGTATAAATCGTTTAAACTTTTCCTCCTTCCCTGTTGGAATATGGACCCAGTCCTTTACAAACTCCTCCCTCTCCTCCCGCCTCGAAAATGGGGCCTGAGGGATCTGTCCTTCAATCTGGGTGATATTAATCTTTTCACCTGTGGACCACATCAAATAATAGATGGGATTGGTCACCCCTAATTTAATGGGAATCTGTTCATGTTTTTTGATGGTATTATGATCATAGGCTTCTGCCCCTTTTCCAATCTTTCGGGCAGCCCAATAGACTCCATCCGCCAAGACGTCTCCGATTCCTTCTCTTCTCACGATTCGATCCAGGAGCCAGTTGAATCTTCCCTCAATATCCTCTGGCATCCCGGCAAGATCCTCATCAGTTAAAATCCCGGCCTCGTAAAGCTCCAGGGCAAAGGCAAGGACCTGAGGGGTCGTATATCCATCTAATCCATAATGCTGAGCTCGACCGGCAATCTTTAGACCAAATTCGAGATCATCAACCATCGCTGCCATGGTATAGGTCAGTTTTGAGAAGCATTTCATGATGTAGGGAGGATGGCCTGGAAGTTGAATGACTCCTGCACATTGAACCGGACAGTTATAACAACTGATCAATCGTTTTCGAGCCCTTTCCAAAGCATCTGCCCACATCTTTTCCACTTCTTTATTCCAGAAATCTTTTCTTCGATGTCGAGCATGTCCCCAGGCAAAACTAATGGTATGCCATTCCTCATCATGGAGAGCCATCTCCTGAGGAGAGCCTATTCGAGCTAAAATGGGAGGAACCCCAGGAAGGGGATTATTCAACCGATGTTCAATATATCTAAGAATCTCCTTACAAGCCTCGACCAATTCTGCCGGTCTGGCCACCCTCACATCCTTAGTTCCTCGAACAGCAATCGCCTTTAATTTCTTACTCCCCATGATAGCGCCCAGACCTAAGCGGCTGGCACTTCCTCGATGGGTCTCAATGGATGCAAAATAGACCCGGTTTTCACCTGCAAGCCCGATCGCCATGACCTGAACCCTTGGGTCCTTTAACTCCTCTTTTATAAGTTCGGCAGTCTCATAGGTGCTTTTCCCCTGAAGATGGGTGGCATCCCGTATCTCCACTTTATCATTGTTGATCCACAGATAAACCCAATCAGGAGATTTTCCACGAATGATGACTTTATCATAGCCTGCATACTTTAACTCAGGAGCCCAGAATCCTCCCACCATGGAAAAGGCCATCAAAAGGGTCTGAGGAGAGATAGAAGAGATGATGGTTCGATTCGCTCCTGGAACGGGTGTCCCACATAAAAGACCACTACTAAAGATCAACAGGTTATCCGGAGAAAAGGGCTCTATCTCTGGAGGAACCCTCTCCCATAAAATTTTTGCATTTGTCCCGAGACCCCCGAGATGAAGTTCTGTCTCTTTAGGATCCGTACTGACCCTCTCGATATTTCCTGTGGAGAGGTCAATTTCTAAATTAAAACCTGTCTCTGCATATCTCATAGGTATTCTCTCCTTCAATTCACTTGTGAATAATTACACTTGTTCTTATATAATAAAAAAAGGATCATCTCAAGAAAAAAAATACATCAATTACAAAAATTTTTCCCCCCCACTTTAGATTAAAAAATTCCAAAATAATTTCAATAAAATAAGGGAATCTTTTCAAAAAATTTAATCTAAATGTTTTCGAAGATTGATAAAAGGAGAACGATCAAATCCAATAGCCTTAAAAAACGAGAGCATATCCCCCGCATCCCAGCGCACAGAGGTATGGATATCGTGTATCCCTTTCTTTCTGAAAAATGAGAAGAGCCTTTCCGCCAGGAGTCGACCGATTCCTATTCCCATCTGTCGTGGATGAACAC
>CALIBK010000027.1 GCA_938045955.1 uncultured bacterium
AGTCGGCGAAGAAGTGGATTTAATCCTGGTGGATACCTCTTTTATTTCAGTGGAGAAGTTTCTCCCCCATCTCCTTACCTTTCTTAAACGGAAGGGATACCTTCTAATCCTGATTAAACCTCAATTCGAAGTGGGAAAAGGAGAGGTAGGAAAAGGAGGAGTCGTCAGGGATCCCCTTCTTCATCGGAAAGTGATCGAGAGAATCACGAGATTTTGCCGAGAGTTAGGACTTCGAGTCCTTGGGGTCATGGAATCTCCTCTCAAGGGTCCCAAGGGAAATAAGGAATTCTTTCTTTACCTGGAGAGGGAATCAAAAGATGGGGCAACCGAAAGAACCCAAACCGGGAAAACTCTTTATGAGTCTGATCACCTCGAGCGATCAGTTGATTGAACAAGGAATAAAAAGCCTTTCCTCCGAATTTGGATCCATCGATTTTATCAGTGAGAGGTTCCCCTTTCATTATACAGATTATTATACCCCTGAGATGGGAAGTGGACTCTTTCGTCATTTTATCACTTTTAAAAACCTTATCCCAAGAGAGCAACTCCCTGAAATTAAACGAAAGACGAATTGGTTAGAAGATCGGATGGCTAACCCCGAGGGGAAGCGGCAGATCAACATTGATCCGGGCTACCTCTGCATGGAACATGTCATTCTGGCTACTACGAAAGGCTATGCTCATCGGCCCTATCTGCGAGATGGGATTTACGCGGATCTCACCCTGATCTTTCGAAATAAGTCTTTCCAGCCTCTCGAATGGACCTATCCAGATTATCGGGAGGAGAAGGTCATTCAACTTTTTAATCAATTGAGAAGAATCTATCTTCAGAATCTTAGAGAAAGGGAAGGGCATTTATGTTAAAATCAATGACAGGGTTTGGAAGGGCGGAAGGAAGGACCGCTTTAGGGAAGATTTTAGTCGAATCCCGATCGGTGAATCATCGTTATTGCGATATCAATGTTAAACTTCCGAAGGGATTGATGCCCTTTGAGCATCGAATCAAGGAACTCATTCGATCTCAAGTTTCAAGAGGGAGAATCGATCTGGTTTTAAAAATTGAGGAAGATGGAGAGAAGAGCCCTGAGCTTACGGTGGATCTGAAATTTGCAGAGCAGTATCTTCGAATCCTTCAAACCCTGAAGGATCAATTTCAACTAAAAGGGGAAGTGACTCTGGAGCTATTGACCTCTTTTCCTGATCTGATCATTCCGAAAGAGGAACAGGTAGAGATCGAACCCTACTGGGAGGAGCTTCGAGCGATCCTCCTTCAGGCCATTCAGGCGATGGACGAAATGAAATGCCTGGAAGGGGAACTCCTGGCCAGGGATCTCCAAGAGCGGATAAGCCGGATCAAAGAGCAACTCGATGAAATTAAAAAATTATTTCCCCTTCATCTCGAACAATACCGAAATCGATTTAAAGAGAGACTGAAACATCTCCTTTCAGGTGAGGAGGTGGACCCCTCCCGGTTTCAACAGGAGGTTGCTTTTCTGGCTGAACGGATGGATATTACTGAAGAGATGGTAAGAATCGAGAGTCATCTCAGTCAATTGACCAAGCTTTTCAGTGAGAAGGAATCCGTGGGTCGAAAGATGGACTTCCTCATCCAGGAGATCCATCGGGAGGTGAATACCCTCAGTTCCAAGGCAAATGATGCAGGGATCTCCCAGCGTGTGGTCGAGATTAAAAGTGAACTGGAGAGGATAAGGGAACAGGTGCAGAACATCGAATAAGAGAAAAGAATCTCTCCAGGAGAGAGGGGATATGAAGAAACGGTACGGGAAAGGAATCCTTTTTGTAATCTCCGCTCCATCTGGAACTGGCAAGACCACCCTTGCACGAAAATTGATCGAGCGGATCCCTGATCTTCAGTTTTCCATCTCATACACAACCCGCTCCCCCAGAGCCAATGAACGTGATGGAGAGGATTACTATTTTGTTTCTCAGGAGCGTTTTAGAGAAATGGTGGAGCGTAACGAGTTTTTAGAATGGGCAGAGGTTTTAGGGAATTATTATGGAACCTCTCGATCTTTTGTAGAGAGGTGGACCCATCAAAGGATCGATCTGATCTTAGACATAGATACCCAGGGGGCCAAAAAGGTTAAAGAGAAGGAGGTAGAGGCCGTCCTGATCTATCTTCTCCCGCCTTCCTTTCACTGCCTTCAGGAACGATTGGTCCATAGAGGGTTAGATTCTGATGAACAAATTCAATATCGGCTGGCCCATGCAAGGAAGGATATGGAAGAGGCCATTGAGTTTCATTATGTCATTTTGAATGATCAGATGGAGGAGACTCTGGATACTCTAAGGGCCATTGTCTTGGCAGAAAGATGTCGACGGGAGAAGGAGGGAATCCTTCGACAAATTTTAGATCAATGGGAGGTGGAGGATGGCAAGAATCACCGTTGAAGATTGTTTGAAGAAGGTGGAGAGCCGATTTGAATTGGTGATTTTAGCCGCACGGAGGGCAAAGATGCTGATGAAAGGAGCAAAACCACTGGTTGAAACAGATAATCGGCCCATTGTCAATGCGCTCCGTGAGATTGCAGCCGGAAAGGTAA
>CALIBK010000028.1 GCA_938045955.1 uncultured bacterium
AAATCTCTCAAACAACATATTCCTCCACCAACACTACGATCCTTCTCGTGGATAGAAAATATTCCTAAAAAGGAGACCCAAAAGTGATAGACGGTCAGATCAACTTCTTCTTGACATTCTCAAAAATTATTGATATTTGGATTTCTAATTTTGAAGGTGGGGAGTTTGGGAGTATCAGAAAAGGAGGTGATGAAAAATAGACCCACCCCTTTAAAAATTACTCTATCAAAAAGGAGGCGATTATGAAGCAGTTTAAGGTGTTTTTGAGAGAGGATGAGATTCCAAAACAGTGGTATAATATCCAGGCTGATCTTCCTTCCCCTTTACAACCCCCCCTCCATCCTGCTACCGGGCAACCCATCGGACCCCAAGATCTTGCACCGGTCTTTCCCATGAATCTCATTGAGCAGGAGGTCAGTACACAGCGTTGGATCGATATCCCTGAGGGAGTGATGGAGAAACTTCTGATCTGGAGACCCACTCCTCTTCATCGGGCCTATGCCCTGGAGAAAGCGCTGGATACCCCTGCAAGGATTTATTATAAAAATGAAGGGGTCAGCCCTCCTGGAAGCCACAAACCGAATACAGCGGTCGCTCAGGCTTATTATAATAAGGTTTTTGGAATTAAACGGATTACCACCGAAACCGGAGCGGGTCAGTGGGGAAGCGCCCTCAGCTTTGCCTGCTGTCTCTATGGGTTGGAATGTAAGGTGTACATGGTGAGAATCAGTTATGACCAGAAGCCTTATCGTCGGATCATGATGAATACCTGGGGGGCCACCTGTGTCCCCAGTCCAAGTAAAGATACGAATGCAGGAAGAAAGATTCTCGAGGAGAATCCGGATTCGCCGGGAAGCCTTGGTATCGCGATCAGCGAAGCCATTGAAGATGCGGTCACTTCAAAAGATACTCGCTACTCGCTTGGAAGCGTCCTGAATCATGTTTTGATGCATCAAACGATCATCGGACTCGAGGCAAAGAAGCAACTGGAGAAGATCGGGGAGAAGAAGGTCGATGTGGTGACAGGATGCGCCGGGGGAGGGAGTAACTTTGCAGGTCTCGCCTTCCCTTTTGTCCTGGATAAGATTAATGGTGCAGATATTACCATTATCCCTGCCGAACCCACCTCCTGTCCCACGATGACTCGTGCCCCCTTTGTTTACGATCACGGGGATACAGCACGAATGACCCCTCTCATTCCAATGCATAGCCTCGGCCATGCCTTCATTCCTCCACCCATTCATGCAGGGGGTCTACGCTATCACGGGATCGCTCCCCTTTTGAGCCAGCTAATCAACGAAGGATTGATTACGCCTCGAGCTTATAATCAACTGGAGTGTTATGCGGCGGCAGTCCTGTGGGCAAGAACCGAGGGTCAGATTCCTGCACCAGAGACCAGTCATGCGATTGCTGTCGTGATTGAGGAGGCGAAAAAGGCAAAGGAGGAAGGGAAGGAGAAGGTCATTCTTCTCAACTGGAGCGGTCACGGGTTGATGGACTTGGGAGGCTATGACTCTTACTTCAGCGGTAAGCTCGTGGATTATCCACTCCCTGAAGAAGAGATGAAAAAGTCTCTAAAAGTGATTGAAGGATTGCCTAAACCTATCATCATGAAAAAGGGGAAACCCGTTTAAAAATTAAAGAATCCTACGGACCTTTTCCCGTAGGATTCTTTTTTTATCTGTGATAGGATACACTAATGATTGAAGAGTACGATGATCTTCTGATTCGATGCCCTATGTTAGGGGGCGAAGTTCCATTTCGATACTGTCGCACCCTCAATGAGGAGCTCCCCTGTCGGAAGATTATTATCTGCTGGGAGTTTCGAATAGAGATCGGAAAGTTTCTGACCGAGCATTATTCTTTCGATCAAATCCAGAAAGCCCTGGCTCCGCCTTCGAAGACGAGACTCGAAACGATCCTTGAACTCGTAGAGAAGGCCAAAAAAATCAAAGAAGAAAGGGAGTAAAAGGAGATGTGGATCTCCGATCGGTTGAAGAATATTAAGCCCTCCGGAGTGAGGCGGATCTTTGATCTGGCCCGCCAGATGAAGGATCCCATCAATCTGAGCATTGGAGAGCCAGATTTCGATATTCCGGAACCTCTTAAAGAAGAAGGAATCGAGTGGATTCGAAGGGGATTCAATAAGTATACCCCCACCCAGGGAATCCCTGAATTGAGAGAAAAGATTGCCGAACACTTGCGAAAAAAGGGAGTCCTATTTGAAGAAGTGATGGTGACAGCAGGAGTGACAGGAGGGTTACTTCTTGCAAGTCTCGCCCTCATCAATCCCGGAGACGAGGTCCTCATTCCGGATCCCTTTTTTGTGATGTATGAATATCAGGTCCTGTTGATGGGGGGGACCCCTGTGTTTATCGATACCTATCCAGATTTTAGGCTTCGAGAAGAAGAAATCCGGAAAAGGATTACAGAGAAAACGAAGCTCATGATTATTAACAGTCCTAACAATCCTACGGGGGCGATCTATCCTCTCGAAGACTTAAAAAGGGTGGTGGAGATTGCACGGGAGAGAAATCTCCTTCTATTCTCGGACGATATCTATGACAACTTTGTCTACGATCATTTGACCTGTCCCACTGTAGGACAGCTCTACGAGAAAACCCTGACCTTCGGAGGATTCTCCAAGGGCTGGGCCATGACGGGATGGAGGTTGGGCTATGTCGCTGGTCCCCGGGAGATCATCCAGCAGATGATCACCCTCCAGCAGTACACCTTCTCAAGCGTGAATTCCTTTGCTCAGAAGGCAGCGATCAAGGCCCTTGATTTTAATGTAGACTCCTATATTCAGGGATATCAAAGGAAGAGAGATCTTATTTACGAGGGACTTCGTGAAAAGTTTAACGTCCAGAAACCCCAGGGAGCTTTCTATATCTTTCCAGAGGTCCCGGGAGGAGACGGGGAAGCCTTTGTGGAGAAGGCCATTCAGAATAATCTCTTTATCGTACCTGGAAGTGTCTTTTCAAAGAGAAATACCCATGTAAGAATCTCGTTTGCCGCTTCCGAAGAGACCCTTTTGAGAGGAATTGAGGTCCTCAATCGAATCGGTTAAAATTGTTATGAATATCATGAGTATTGATTTAAGGGGATAAGGAAGGGCTTAAATGCTCACTGATTTAGGAACGGTTAACGAGATTCTTGAGAAACATGGATACCAGAGGGCCTCGCTCATTGGAATTCTACAGGATATTCAATCCAGAATGAATTATCTTCCAAGAAAAGCTCTCCTCCATCTCTCCAGATGTCTTGATATTCCACTCGCAGAAATTTACGAAGTTGCAACTTTTTATAAAGCATTTCACCTTGAACCGAAAGGAAGACATACGATCCAGGTCTGTCTCGGTACGGCCTGTCATGTGAGAGGGAGCAGAAGGATCCTGAGTTATCTTGAATCCCTCCTTGAAGTGAAAGCAGGAGGTACAACGAAAGATCTCTCCTTCAGTCTCGAGACTGTCAACTGTCTGGGTGCCTGTGCTCTCGGACCTCTCCTGGTGATCGATCGAAAATATTATGGGAAGATGAGTACCAATAGGATGGAAGAGATTTTGAAGAAGTATCGGTAGGCCTTTTTTAATCCAAAACTCGAATTTCAGATTTCGCGATTCGAAATTTAAAGAAATGAGTCCCCACCTCAAAACCATCTCAGAACTCCGATCTTTTCGAGAGAATTTAAAAAGATCGAGAGACCCTCGCTCTCCCTGTATCACTGTATGTTCTGGGACAGGATGTCAGGCATGTGGAGCTTTGGAGGTTTTGGAGGCCTTTAGAGAGAAAATTCGGGAGATGGGGGTAAATCAGGAGATCGAAATTCGAGCCACCGGATGTCACGGTTTCTGTGAACGAGGGCCCCTGGTGGTCATCCGACCTCAGAAGATCTGTTACATGAATGTATCTCCTGAGGACGTTTCAGAGATTCTTCATCAGGTCGCGAAAGGAGGAGGTGTGATTGAGAGGCTCCTCTATCAAGACCCCATGACGAAACAGAGAATTCTCTATGAGGAGGAGATTCCTTTCTATAAATTTCAGCGAAGGATTGTCTTTGGAAGCAATGGAGAGATCGATCCTACAAATATTGATGACTATATTGGGATTGGTGGATATCAGGCCCTCGAAAAGGTTCTTTCCACTATGACCCCTGAAGAGGTAATTCAAACGATAAAAGCCTCAGGTCTTAGAGGCCGGGGAGGAGGTGGATTTCCTACCGGGATCAAATGGGAGGCCTGTCGGAGGGCGAAGGGAAGGGAGAAGTTTATCATCTGTAATGCGGATGAAGGAGATCCAGGGGCCTATATGGATCGTTCTCTTTTGGAAGGAAACCCCCACAGCGTCATTGAAGGGATGCTCATTGGCGCCTACGCGATTGGTTCTGAAGAAGGCTATGTTTATGTGAGGAATGAATATCCTTTGGCCGTCTCCAATCTCAGCTGTGCCATTGATCAGGCCAGGGCTTATGGCCTTTTGGGAAGGAACATCCTTAGTTCAGGCCTTAATTTTCAGATTAAAATCAATCGAGGAGGAGGAGCCTTTGTCTGCGGAGAGTCCACAGCATTGATGGCCTCTCTCGAAGGGAGAGTCGGGGAACCAAGGGCGAAATATATTCATACCGTTGAACAGGGGCTATGGAATCAACCCAGTAACCTGAATAATGTGGAGACATGGGCCAATATCCCCCTCATCATTAACCGGGGTGTCGAATGGTATTCCTCCATCGGGACAGAGGGGTCAAAGGGCACGAAGATCTTCTCCCTCGTGGGAAAGATCAATCATACGGGGCTGGTGGAAGTTCCAATGGGAATGACGCTGAGACAGATTATTTTTGATATTGGTGGGGGGATCCCCAAGAATAAGCGTTTCAAGGCTGTTCAAACTGGTGGGCCTTCGGGAGGCTGTCTTCCGGAGGCCCTTTTGGATCTTCCGGTTGATTTTGATCGTCTTCAGGAAGCAGGTTCAATGATGGGATCCGGCGGAATGATTGTCATGGATGAGGACAACTGTATGGTGGATATGGCCCGTTATTTTGTTCAGTTCCTGGAGGAGGAATCCTGCGGGAAATGCACCCCATGTCGAGAAGGACTTTACCAGATGGGGAGAATTCTTAACCGAATCTGCCGGGGAGAGGGAAGGGAAGGGGATATCGAATTGTTAGAGGATCTCTCCCTTGTGATGCTCGAGAGTTCCCTTTGTGGTCTTGGGCTCACCGCTCCCAATCCTGTTCTTTCAACTCTACGGTATTTTAGAGATGAGTATGAAGCTCATATCCAGGAGAGGAGATGTCCCGCTAAGTTTTGCAGGGAGCTTATCTCCTTTTCTATCCATCCCGAGAAGTGTACAGGCTGTGGGGCCTGTGCGAAAGTCTGTCCCGCCCAGGCCATCACGGGAGAGAGAAAAAAGGTTCATCTCCTGGAGAGCCAGAAATGCGTCAAGTGCAGGGCCTGTTTTGAGGCCTGTAAATTTGATGCAGTGATTATAAGTTGATTCCGAAGTCATGGAATAACGAGAAAAAAGAACATGGTTTCATTAACCATTAATGGGAAAAAAGTAAGAGGAAGTGAGGGTTCCACTCTCCTGGAGCTTTGTCGAGAGAAAGGGATTTCTATTCCGACCCTTTGCTATCATCCCGATCTTTCGCCCCAAGGTTCCTGTCGGCTATGCACGGTAGAGGTTTTCAAGGACGGGAAACGCCGCATGGTGACAGCCTGCAACTTCCCTATCCAATCAGGGATTGAAGTCTGGACTCATTCTTCACCCGTCCTTCGGGTTCGCCGTCTCCTCATCGAACTCCTTCTCGCCAGATGTCCGGAAGCAAATGTTCTCCAGACCCTTGCCAGGGAGCTGGGAATGGAGGGGAATCGTTTTTATACGAAAGACCCAAAAGAGAGGTGTATTCTATGTGGTCTTTGTATTCGGACCTGCCGGGAGATCGTCGGAGCAAACGCCATTGGTTTTTCTCAGAGAGGAACGGCCAAGAAGGTCAGCACCCCCTTTGAAGTGGATTCGGATCAATGCATCGCCTGCGGGGCATGTGAGTTCATCTGCCCCACAGGGGCTATTCAGATGGAGATGGATCGGATTCGCAAGATCAAAACTTCGGACACAGGAATGAAGCGTTATTGCCGGTATATGCGTTTGGGTTTAATTGATTTTATGATCTGTTCAAATGGTTTTGAATGCTGGCGCTGTGAGTTGGATCAGAGGATGGAGGATCAATTCCCTCCCCATCCAGTCTTTGCCCTGAAGCCTGCGAAGAAGAGAATCCCCCTCGAGATAGAGTCCTTTATCTTTCACCCCGATCTGTTCTATGACGATCAACACCTCTGGTTCAAACCGATGGATTCATGGATTAAAGTAGGACTTGATGGCCTTTCTTCGGTTTTTGCCCTTGCAGCGGATTCCATCTGGCTTCCTTCGGAGGGGGAACACATTCGAGAAGGAGAGGAAATTGCTCAGTTTATTCAGGAAGATAAAAAATTAATCTTCATCTCACCCATCACGGGAAAGGTCCTTGGAATCAACCGGGATATATTAGAGAGCCCTTCCCTGGCTTGGCGAGATCCCTATCATCGAGGATGGTTACTCATGATCCAATCCGAAGAGAAAGAAAAAATTTATAGGCTCTATTCGGGAGAGAGGGCAAAAGAGTGGTTTACTGAGAGAGCAAAAGAAATGAAACCCATCCTAAAGGATTTGGAGGAAACAGGGGCTTCGAAAGATAGAGAGGTCTGGAGGAAAGAAGAGATTCAAAAGAAATGGATTTTTTTGACCAGGATTTTATTTTCTAATAAACCCTAATTTTTTAATTTTATAGATTGGATATGGAAGAGCTAAAAGAGGAAAGAGTTGTTCTTGGAAACGAAGCGATTGCCCGGGGTGTGGTAGAAAGTGGTTGCCACTTCTTTGCGGCTTATCCTGGAACCCCCAGTTCAGAGATCCTTCCTGCAATTGTTCGGTTTAAAAAAGAGAATCATCTTGATATCTATGTCGAGTGGTCAACCAATGAGAAGGTGGCCTTCGAGAATGCACTGGTGGCTTCTTATACGGGGAAGCGAGCGGCTGTGGCCATGAAACAGGTTGGCCTCAATGTCGCAACCGACCCATTGATGAGTGCCGCCTACATTGGAACGATCGGAGGATTTGTGATTATCAGTTGTGATGATCCAGGTCCTTACTCCTCTCAGACCGAACAGGATACCCGCTTTCTGGCGATGTTTGCCAAAGTCCCCGTCTTCGATCCAGCCAGTCCAAAAGAAGCTCAGGAGATGCTTCCCATCGCCTTTGAGCTTTCTGAAAAGTATCAGATTCCCGTCATTTTACGACCCGTATTGAGAGTATCTCATGCCCAACAGAAGATTCTATTCCATCCCATTCGAAGGGTGGAAAGAAAGGCGCATTTTATCCATCAGCCTCAACGCTGGAGTGCGACCCCCCGATTTCGATTTATCCTCCATAAACAACTCAATCAGAAACTCAGAAATATTGCTGAAGAGCTGAACTCCATGGTCCATCTCAACTTTATTGAAAATGATCGAGAGAGAGCCCTCTTCGGGATAATTGCAAGCGGAATTGGATATGCGATTGCCAAGGACGTTCTTTACGAACTCGGCTTAGAAAAGGAGATTCCCATTCTGAAGATCGGGACTCCCTTTCCTCTCCCAGCAGAACGGGTAGAAGCCTTTATCGAGAAATGTGAAGAGGTTTTGATTCTTGAAGAGACTGAACCAGTCATCGAGCTTCAAATCAGGGATAAGTCAAAAGTTCATGGAAGACTGGATGGTTTTATTCCTAATGAAGGAGAGATGCTTCCAGAAGTGGTCACCGAGGTAATTGTCGAATTCTGTCAAAAGTATTCCATCCCTGTAGAGGAAACTCCATCGAGCACTCCTTTAGAAAAGTTGGTCTCAGAGCTCGGTATTTCCATCCGTCGTCCCACACTCTGCTCCGGATGTCCTCATCGAGCCTCATTTTATGCGATTAAGAGGGCGTTCCCAAACGGGATTTTCCCGAGCGATATCGGGTGTTATACGCTTGGAATGAATCTCGAGGCTGTCGATACCTGTCATGATATGGGAGCGGCTATCACTTTTGCAAGCGGTCTCTATCATGCCTACCAGCAGGATGGAAAAGAGGTCCCCATCATTGCCACGATCGGAGACTCAACCTTTTATCATTCAGGAGCTCCTGGACTCCTAAATGCCGTTTATAATGGTTCAAAATTTATTTTAGTCATCTTGGACAACTCCATTGTAGCCATGACAGGGATGCAGCCAACCCCCGAATCCGGAATCACAGCGGATGGTCATCCTGGGCGGGCCCTTTCGATTGAAGAATTGGTTAAAGGATGTGGTGTGAAATACCTTCGGGTGGTCAACCCCTACGATATGCGGGCGATGATTCGGGAATTAAGGAAGGCCTATCGCTATATAAGGAGTCCTGAAGGGGGAGTCGCAGTCCTGATCGCCCGTTATCCTTGCATTACCTACCAGAAAGAACAGCTCAAAGTGAACCCCATTAGAGTGGATATTCGTCATATTCCCCCCATTGAGAAGGATCTCCCCCCTCTTAAAAGTAAAGCCTTACCTAAAGAGCTTCTTCCCATCTACAGGAGTAAGATTTCTCCCTGCGAGGGAGCCTGTCCTCTTCAGGTGGATGCACGGGGCTATATTGAGTTGATTGCTCAGGGAAAATTCGATGAGGCCCTGGCTTTGGTTCGGAAAAGGAACCCATTTCCTGGAATTACTGGAAGGCTCTGTGCCCGACCATGTGAAAAGGTTTGCCGTAGAGGGAATCTGGATCAACCGGTGGCTATTGATCTTCTGAAACGTTTTTTGGCAGATCGGGAAGAAGAGCCCTTCATCCCTGCTCTCGCTGAAGAGAAGAGAGAGAGGGTTGCGATTATTGGTTCAGGTCCATCGGGATTGATGGCTGCCTATGAATTGAGGCTCAAAGGTTATCAGGTGGCAATTTTTGAAGCCCTTCCTTTCTTAGGCGGGACCCTCGCCATGGCTACCCCCCGTTTTCGATTACCAAAAGAGGTATTGGAAAGGGAGATTGGACTCATTCAACGACTGGGAATTGAAATTAAACTCGGGATAAGGGTAGGGAAAGACCTTACCTTGGAGGATTTGCGAAAAGAGGGGTATCATGCCATTCTCCTCGCCATCGGGGCTCATCTTCCTAAATCGAACCTCCCAAATACCCAGGCCGAAAGGGTTATTGATAGTCTCCATTTTTTAAAAGGAGTGGCTCTGGATGAAATCACTTCCCTTCCTCCAAAAGTTCTGGTTCTGGGAGGAAGTGAAAGGGATGTAGATGCAGCACGGACGGCTTTAAGATTAGGTGCGAAAGAGGTTCACCTCTTTTTTAGCCGCTCACAAAAGGAGGTCCCGGCCGATCCTTTGGAACTTGAGGAAGCTGAAAGGGAAGGGGTGATCTTTCATTTCTTCTCCGTTCCAACGAGAATCCAAACCTCTAACGGGAAGGCTTCAGGGATCTCATTTAAAACGGCTCATCTCAGTGAGCCGAGTAGCTCAGGAAGAAGAAGGGTCGTCTCTCTTCAAGGTCGAGAGAAAAGGATGAGGGCGGATTACATTATTACCTCACCCCAGTACCTTCCAGAACTCTCCGATTTAGGGAGTTCTTTGAAGCAATCGATCTTAGGGACGATCCAGGTGGATCCAGAGACACTGGAGACCTCGATTGGTGGGGTCTTTGCCGCTGGGGACGCAGTCACAGGACCAAAGAATTTTATCGATGCTCTGGCTGCAGGCAAGAAGGCAGCCCTTTCAATCGATCGATTTTTAAAGGGAGAGTCATTGAGGAGGAATCGAGAAGAGGAAGGACTTTCCACGGAGCTGGTTTCTGTCCCCCTCGACCACCTTGAACCCGAAGCGAGGATAGAAGAACCTCTGCTTCCGGTGGAAGAGAGGATGAAAGAGTTTAAGGAGGTCCGCTTATTGCCAAAAGAGGAGGAGATCATCAGGGAAGCAAAGCGATGCCTCCACTGCGGTTTGTGCTATCATTGTGATTTCTGTCTATGGTTATGCCCGGAAGGGGCAATTACAAAAACCGAAGAGGGATATAGGATCGATTATGAAAAGTGTTCGGGATGTCGGATATGTGCAGAGGGGTGCCCAACTTCCACGATCGAAATGCCCGAAATAGGGGCCTGCATAGGATGTGGAATCTGTATGAGACGTTTTGAATGTCCCTCTTTGATTCGGGCAGAAGATGGTCGTATGCGGATTGATCGACTCACCTGCGTGGATTGTGGCCTCTGTTTACAGGTCTGCGGGCAGGGGGCCATTTATCCGGTAACTCCACAGGGATGAATAGAATGTCAGATCAAAGGATGAACATTCAGATGATTATTTCGGGCGTGGGGGGGCAGGGTGTTCTTCTCATTACTCGAATCTTTGCTCAATTTGCCCTTGAGGAAGGTTATCCGATCATCGGGTCAGAAGACCATGGGATGAGCCAGAGGGGAGGCTCAGTGATGACCCATCTGAAGATTGGTGATTTTAACAGTCCCCTTGTAAAGAAAGGGAATGCAGACCTTCTCCTTTCACTCGAAAAAAATGAGGCTTACAGAACCCTCCCCTACCTTCGACCTTCGATTCGTGGAAAGAGAGGAGGGCTCTGTTTCATTAATTCCTCAGACCCCAATTATATGGACCCGAGAGTGGAGTCCTATTTAGGAGATAAAGGAATCGAGGTCCATCTCTTCCCTGCAGAAGATCTGGCCAAGGAGATGGGGATGCCTCAGTCGATCAATATTGCTCTGATTGGATTTGCTACAGCTCATCCAAGATTCCCTTTCCCTTATGAAAAATTGAGAAGAGCCATTGAAAAGATCACCCATCCCCGATTTCGAGAGGTGAATCTGGGTATTTTTGAGAAGGCCGCCTTTGAGGGAAAATATTGGTTAGAGAGACAACCTTAAGGATTATCAAGAGGATTTGACAACCCCAAAAAAAGGATTAATATATTTTATGAATATTTAAAAGGAGTTGAGGATGAAAAGGAAGATCGTCGTTATTTCAGGAATTTCAGTTCTTGCTCTTCTATTTGGCCTTTTTTTCTGTGCGGGGAAAGATAAGGCCAATTCGCTACCCAAGAACGATAAGCTTCTCACGGCAAGATCCCTGGGTCAGGCCTTTGTAGAGGTGGCAAAGAAGGTCCAGCCCTGTGTCGTCAATATCACCACCGAGAAAACGATTACGATGAGACCGTGGGAAAGGTTTGGCGAAGATTTTTTTAAGGGAAGCCCCTTTGAAGAATTCTTTAGGGGTTTCGGCTTTACACCCCGTGAGAAAGGAAAGGAGTATCGCCATAAACAGAGAAGTGCTGGATCAGGGGTAATTGTAGATCCGGAGGGCTACATTTTGACCAACAATCATGTCATTGAGGGGGCGGATAAAATCAAAGTCCGGCTCAATGATGGAAGGGAGTTTATTGCTACGGTAAAAGGACAGGATCCAAGAACGGATCTGGCCGTCCTCCATATCAAAGCGAAAGATCTTCCTGTTGCTACCCTGGGCGATTCCGATAAGCTCGAGGTTGGTGAATGGGCAATCGCTATAGGAAATCCATTCGGACTGGAACATACGGTCACGGTTGGGGTCATCAGCGCAAAGGGCCGGTCGGGATTAGGGACCGGGACCTATGAAGACTTCATCCAGACCGATGCTTCGATCAATCCTGGTAACAGCGGGGGACCGCTGGTCAATATCGATGGGGAGGTCATTGGAATTAATGCGATGATTATCCAGCCGGGAACAGGAATAGGATTTGCAATCCCGATTAATATGGCCAAACAGATTTTGAATGATCTGATCAAAAAAGGAAAGGTGGTTCGCCCATGGTTAGGAATCAGTGTTCAGGACCTTTCTCCGGAACTGGCAGAGCATTTCAAATTAAAAGAGAAGGAAGGGGCATTGATCTCGCAGGTCTATCCAGGAACAGGAGCAGAAAAGGCCGGACTTGCCACAGGGGATATCATTAAGTCGGTTGATGATAAGCCTATCAAGAATGTAAGCGAACTGATTAAGGAGATTCAGAAAAAGAAGGTGGGTCAGAAAGTGAAGATTGAGGTCCTTCGAGATGGGAAGCCCATGACCATTGAGGTGACGACCTCCGAGATGCCCGAGAAGGCAGAATTACAAAAAGAGTATGAAAGCGAGGAAAAATTCGGGGCCCGGATTCAGGAGCTGAATCCCCAGCTTGCAGCCCGATATAAGATTTCAGGAATAAAACACGGGGTCGTTGTGATTGAAGTTATGGAAGGAGGACTCGCCGAAGAGATAGGCCTTCAGGAAGGGGATGTGATTCTTGAGATTAATCGTAAGAAAATCGAAAAAATAAAGGATTTTGAAAAGGCCATGAAAGAGGCCAAGGTAGAAAAAGGGATCCTCTTTCATATTCATCGAAGGGGAAGCAGCTTCTACCTCACCTTTAAGAAATAAAAAACTATCCCACTGCCTTTACGTATCTCATCCTTAAATCAAAGAGGACATTATCGATAAATTTTTCTTCCTCTGGGGTAAGATTCCCTTTGGTCTTCTCTTTAAGCATCCCGATAAGGTCAATGGTCTGTTTTGCCATAGGAAGGTTTTTAGACTGTTTTTGCGTGATGGGGTCCTGGACTTCCCCTAATTGAATGAGGGCTGAAGTACTTAATGAAAAAATAAAATTAATAAAGGTGATTTCAGGAAGGGGACCCTCTTCCTCTTTACTTTCTCTCCCCTGAGCCTCTTCTTTTAAGGCTTCCCCCGTTTTTTCTTTAACCTTTTCTTCCTCCTTCCTTGCACTGAACCTCCTGTCCCTGACGGTAAACCCTTTTTCCTCTTCATTCCTCCTATCTTCAGCCATCTTTCCCTCCTTTAAAGTTAAATAATTTTCAATAGTTATATTGAACTTGACTTTCTAAAAAGGATAGATTATATTATTAGCACTCTTTTTAAAAGAGTGCTAAAATATTCAATTCGAGGTATATATTAATGTCAAATTTACCGGTTGTCAAAAATTCTTTGGAGACCTATCTGGCTCAAATCAATCAATTTCCCCTATTGACCCCTGAAGAGGAATTTCAATTAGCAGTAAGATATTATAAGTACAAAGATATCACTGCTGCCCACAAATTAATCACATCCAATCTTCGTTTCGTGGTGAAGGTGGCACTGGAATACCGTTCCTATGGGGTTAAACTGGTCGATCTGATTCAAGAAGGAAATATTGGTCTGATGATGGCTGTGAAGAAGTTTAATCCCTATAAAGGATACCGATTTATCTCCTATGCGATCTGGTGGATTCGTGCCTATATTCAAAATTTTATTATCAAGACCTGGAGTCTCGTCAAGATCGGAACGACCCAGGCTCAGAAGAAACTTTTCTATAAGATCGGAAAGATTCGAAAGGCCCTGGAGTCCGGAGATGGAGATGAAAAGAAGTACGAGGTCTTAGCGAAGGATTTCGATGTAGCCAAAGAAGACATTATTGAGATGGAACAGCGGATGTCCTCAAGAGACCTTTCTCTGGATTCTCCTTTTGATGACGAAGGGGAGCTGACCCATCTGGAACTCCTTCAGGAGGATTCTCCAAATCAAGAGGAGATACTTGCCAGGCAACAGGAAGAGGAAATCCGGGAGCGAGAGGTTCAAAAGGCCTTGAAACGGCTTAATGAGAAAGAGGCCTATGTCATCAAGCATCGAATCATGGCGGATGAACCTTTAACCCTTCAGGAAATCGGAAATCATCTCAAACTCTCTCGGGAAAGGGTAAGACAGATCGAGAGCGAGGCCCTTAAGAAACTCAGACGAGAAATCAGTTCCAGCCTTGCCCTTCAGAGCTGAAAGGAGAAAGTACCTATGCCTATTTATGAGTATCAATGTACTCAATGTGAAGAGGTGTTTGAGATTTTCCAGAAAATAAATGAATTCTCTCAGGCTTCCTGTCCAAAATGTTCAGGACCCGCAAAAAAACTGATTTCTGCAACCAATTTTGTTCTGAAAGGTCCAGGGTTCTATGTGAATGACTATCCCTCGAAGAGTCGAAAAGAGGGGGAGAAGAACGAGAAGCAGGAGGCCGACAAGGGTAAGACCTCGAAGGGCGAAGAGAAAAGAGCGAGCTAATGGATGGAGGAGGGGGGAGAAACCCTCCCTTTGAATTTTATTAGATTTACAATTTCATCAAGAATTCGATCCGCCAGTTCCTCTTTCATCATTAAGGGAAGATCTTTTACTTCTCCCGAGGGAAAAAGAATTTTCACCTCATTGGTATCTGACGAAAATCCAGCTCCTGGTTTCGTCACATCATTGACGACAATCATATCCAGGTTCTTCTCCAGCAACTTTTTTCTGGCATTCGGAAGAAGGTCTGTGCTCTCGGCTGCAAACCCAACCACGATTCGATTTCCTTTCTTTTTTCCTATCTCTTCAAGAATGTCCTCTGTTCTCTCTAATTCCAATAAGAGAGAAGAGGATGTCTTTTTCAACTTCTCCGAGCTCACTTTTTTGGGGCGATAGTCTGAAACGGCCGCGGCTTTGATCACGATAGAGCAACTTTCTAAGTGGGTCAGGACAACTTTCCTCATCTCTTCAGCGGTTTTGACCGGAAAAAGTTGAATATCCTCTCGAGGGGGAGGAAGGGTGGTTGGACCACTCACCAAAAGGACTTCTGCCCCCCTTCGTCGAGCCACTTTTGCCAGGGCATAACCCATCTTTCCAGAAGAACGATTGGTGATCAAACGAACAGGATCGATGGGTTCTTGAGTGGGTCCAGCCGTCACCAGGATCTTTTCTCCTTTGAGATCTTTTGGGGAGAAGATCTCTTTTATCCTTTCTAATACCTCATTCAACTCAGCCAGTCGCCCTTTCCCATACCAATGGCAGGCCAATTCCCCTTCCCCGGGTTCCATGAAGTGGTAACCTCTTTCTCTCAGGATTTTTATATTCTCCTGGAGGATCCTGTTCTCCCACATATTGACATTCATGGAAGGGACAATGAGGATGGGGGCCTTTGAGGCCATCACCATCGTGGTGAGAAAATCGTCGGCTATTCCATTGGCAATCTTACCGATGGTATTTGCAGTCGCAGGAAGGATCACGATCAATTCGGCAAGATCTGCCAGAGCGACATGACCGATCTTTGTCTCCTCAAGAAGAACAAAAGGATCAGTGACTACTGGATTTCCGGAAAGGGTTTGAAAGGTGAGAGGGGTAATGAATTGTTGAGCATTTTTCGTCATCACCACATGGACATGGGCTCCTTCTTTAACCAGAAGCCTCACAAACTCAGCAGCCTTGTAAGCCGCGATTCCTCCCGTCACTCCTAAAACAATCTCTTTGTCTTTTAGCATAATTCCCTTATATCATAAACCCCTCTGATTCTCAATAGAAGTTAATGAGGAATACCTAAATTGAGCGATTTTTCGTCATTCATTGAATCAAATATACTGGATTCCTGCTTCCGCAGGAATGACGACTACCAATCAATAAATGAAAACGTCATTCCCGTGAAAACGGGAATCCAGAAGGGTTATCTTTAAATAATACTAAGAATCGCTCAATTTAGGTAATAATAATTTCTCAGTCATGGTTGAGAGATATACCAGTCGGGCCAAAATGATTAATTGAAGGATTTTGGTGAGTGGTTATCCCCAACGGATAGGAAAGAATGATTTTAGGTCTAATCCCGTAAAAGGAGAGATGAATAAACTATTGACAAAAAAAGAATTAAGTATCATTCTTTAGGGGGTTAAAAAGGAATCATTTCATTC
>CALIBK010000029.1 GCA_938045955.1 uncultured bacterium
TCGTATCGGAGATAAAGTCCTTCTGATTGAGAGCCGGCCTCTCAGTCGGGAAAAGAGATGGCGGGTGAAGGAGATTCTGGAAAAGGCTGCATGATGGTTTGAAAGGGAAACTCCTCTTTTGTAAATGGGAGTAGATTATGATTCAGATGAGGACCATTCTTGAAGTTGCGGATAATTCGGGAGCCAAGAAGTTAGGGTGTATCAAGGTACTGGGAGGGACTCGGAGGAAATATGCAACCCTTGGCGATGTCATTATCGTTTCGGTAAAGGATGCGCTCCCAAATTCTAAGATTAAAAAAGGAGATGTGGCTCGGGCCGTGATTGTGAGGACTAAGAAAGAGGTGAGGCGTCCTGATGGTTCCTATATCAAGTTTGATGACAATTCAGCTGTTCTGATTAACCCTCAGGGAGAACCCATTGGCACCCGAATTTTTGGCCCGGTGGCGAGGGAACTCCGAGCAAAAAAATTTATGAAAATTATTTCATTGGCTCCGGAGGTTTTGTAAAAGAGAGGGGATGGCATGATCGGACCTAAATTTCACATTAAGAAGAATGATCTTGTCATGGTCATTGCTGGGAAGGAAAGAGGGAAAAGCGGTCGGGTATTGAGAATCCTTCCAGAAAAAGAGAGGGTGATCGTGGAGAAGATAAATTTTGTGAAACGACATACTCGTCCCCATGGTCGACAGAGACAAGGAGGAATTCTCGAGAAAGAGGCTCCTCTGCATATCTCTAACGTGATGCTTCTTTGTGAAAAGTGTAATAAGCCCGTAAGAATCGGTCATCGCATGATTGAGGAAGGCAAAAAGGTCCGATTCTGCCGAAAATGTGGAGAGCTATTTGATAAGTAGGTGAGCTTATGGCCAGGTTGAAAGAGATCTATCAGGAGAAAGTGGTTCCTGCTTTAATGAAGCGATTTAATTATAAAAATAAGATGGAGGTTCCCAAACTCGAAAAGATTGTCATTAATATGGGGTTGGGAGAAGCGATTCAGAATATAAAGATTCTGGATTCCGCCGTTCAAGAATTGAGTCTCATTACTGGGCAGAGACCCGTGATCACCAAAGCAAAGAAGTCAATTGCCCAATTTAAATTGAGAGAGGGAATGCCGATCGGAGTGATGGTGACCCTCAGGAAAGATCGGATGTATGAATTCTTTAACCGTTTGGTGAATGTAGCTTTACCTCGGGTAAGGGACTTTAAAGGAGTTTCGGGAAAATCCTTTGATGGAAGAGGGAATTATGCCCTCGGGATTCGAGAACAGCTGATCTTTCCAGAAATTCGGTATGATAAGATTGATAAAGTTAAAGGCATGAACATTGTCATCGTCACTACGGCGAAGACCGATGAAGAAGGCAAAGAATTGTTGAGGCTTTTAGGCATGCCATTTCGGAATTAGGAATCAACCCCCATTGAATTCTTGAAGCGCTCGAGGAGGAGATCAACTTGGCTAAACTTTCTTTGATGATTAAAGCACAGAGACCTCAGAAATTTAAAGTTCGTCAGTACAATCGATGTCCTCTCTGTGGAAGACCAAGAGCCTTTTTACGAAAATTTAATATGTGTCGGATTTGTTTCAGAAAACATGCCTCTCAGGGAGATATCCCTGGA
The DNA here is from genome assembly GCA_938045955.1 of uncultured bacterium. GTDB lineage: Bacteria > Desulfobacterota > BSN033 > BSN033 > UBA1163 > CALIBK01. The sequence continues at coordinate 1,612 of CALIBK010000029.1, forward strand.
GTGATAAAGGCCAGTTGGTAAAGAGGGGGCCCCTATGTCCATGACTGACCCAATTGCTGATATGTTTACTATCATTCGTAATGGTTCGAAAGCTGGATTTGAAAAAGTGGAAGTTCCCTACTCCAAGATCAAATATGAAATCGTAAAGATTCTTAAAACGGAGGGATTTATTCAAAATTTTAAGGTGCTCACGGGAGAGAATCAGCATCGAAAGATTCAGATCTTTCTCAAATATGATGAAAATCGTAAAGGGATCATTCACCTTCAACGGGTAAGCAAACCGGGTCGAAGGGTTTATGTCGATACGGACCACCTCCCTTCCGTAAGAGGGGGATTGGGGATTTCCATTTTATCCACCTCCAGAGGAATCCTTACGGATCAAATGGCGAGGAAGTATCATGTAGGAGGGGAGGTTCTTTGTTATGTTTGGTAGATTATTCTGGGAGTGAATATGTCACGCATTGGAAAGATGCCCATTATTTTGCCCAAAGGCGTTACCGTCAGCTTTAATCACTCGAAGATAAAGGTCAAAGGGCCAAAAGGCGAGCTAAGCCACCCTCTCCCTTCAGGAATTTCTGTTTCAATGGAGGGAGAGAAGCTCTTCGTTCATCGTTCAGACGATCAACGTTCATTGAAGGCCCTCCATGGATTGACCCGGAGCATCATTGCAAATATGGTGACTGGAGTTTCACAGGGCTTTGAGAAGAAACTTGAGATTGTTGGGGTGGGATTTCGAGCAGAGCCTCAAGGAAACGACCTTAAACTTTCTCTCGGTTTTTCCCATCCTGTTCTTTTTCCATTACCTGAGGGGATAAAGGCAGAGGTAGAGAGGCAGACCCTGATCACCCTTAAAGGGATCGATAAACAACTCTTAGGAAATGTGGCTGCTAAACTTCGTTCCATTAAACCTCCGGAACCCTATAAGGGGAAAGGGATCCGTTACCTTGGGGAGCGAGTCCGTAAAAAGGTAGGGAAGACCAAGGGCTAATGAGAAGATCGGGGAATCCATGAAGAATAAGAAGATTCTGGCGAGAATAAGAAGAAAAAGGAGAGTTCGAGGCCGGATTCAAGGAACAGCGGAACGGCCCCGTCTAAATGTCTTTCGGAGTTTAAAACATATCTATGCACAGGTCATTGTGGATACAACTGGAAATACATTAGTTTCAGCCTCTACCCTTAGTCCTGAAATAAAAGGGACTCTTCGATCGACCGGCAATGTGGAGGCAGCCAAGAAGGTAGGGGAGTTAATCGCAAAGAAGTGTTTGGAGCAAGGGATTCAGAAGGTGGTCTTTGATCGAAATGGATATCGTTATCATGGGAGAGTAAAGGCATTGGCGGAAGCCGCAAGGGCTGCTGGCTTGAGCTTTTAGGGGAGGACGAAGCGTTGGCGAAGATCGATCCAAATGCATTGGAATTAACAGATCGTGTGGTTCATATCAGCCGGGTGGCAAAGGTGGTCAAGGGAGGAAGGCGTTTCAGCTTTAGTGCCCTTGTGGTCGTAGGAGACGGGAAGGGCCATGTGGGAAGTGGTTTAGGAAAAGCCAATGAAGTCCCAGAGGCCATCCGAAAAGCGATCGAACAGGCCAAAAAGAATCTCATTAAAGTTCCCATTATTAATAAGACCATCCCTTATGAGGTGATGGGGAAGTTTGGGGCTTCGAAAGTCCTTCTAAAACCGGCTTCCGAAGGAACAGGGGTGATCGCTGGTTCGATCGTCCGGGCCCTGGCAGAGTCTGCAGGGATTGAGAATATCCTGACTAAATCATTAGGTTCAAACAATCCTCATAATCTGATCAAAGCGACCTTTCAGGCTTTTAATCAATTAAAATTTCCAGAAGAGGTTCTCAGGAAAAGGAAAGAGCAGGGCTCTGAGAAGAGTGGATCAAAAGATGAAGAACGTTGATTCCAATCCTTCTTTGATTACGGTGAAATGGGTCAGGAGCACGATCGGGAGACCTGGGATTCAAAAGAAAATCATCAAAGCCATGGGATTTAAGCGGCTTCATCAAACCCTCGTATTACCGGATCGACCTGAGATTCGAGGGATGATTGCCCATGTACGGCACTTAGTCGAAGTCCTGCAATGAGGAAGGGAAAATGGTTTTAGAGAGGTTGAAACCTCCAGAGGGATCGAGGAAGAAGAGGAAGCGAGTGGGAAGAGGAATTGGCTCAGGACACGGGAAAACCTCCTGCCGAGGACATAAAGGCCAGAACGCTCGTTCTGGAAGAGGAACGAAAGCAGGATTTGAAGGGGGACAGATGCCCCTTCAACGACGTCTCCCCAAGCGAGGATTTAGGAATCCCTTAAAAGAGCCGGTGAGGATTATTCATCTCAGAGATCTTAATCGTTTTCCTCCAGAGAGCATCGTGGAACCCCAGACTCTTTATGAAGCAGGTTTTTGTAAAAAAGGGGAGAAGATTAAACTCCTTTCTGATGGAGATCTTCAGCATCCCCTCACCATCCGGGTCCATAAGGTGAGTGAAGCAGCCCGAAGAAAAGTGGAGGCAGCCTCTGGAAGAATTGAGGTGATCCCATCATGATCTCAGGGGCTCAAAATATTTTTAAAATCCCAGAGCTCAAACGAAGAATTTTATATACCCTCTTTTTCTTAGCAATTTACCGAATTGGGGTTCATATTCCAACCCCCGGGATCAATGGGGATGCATTGGCCTCTTTCTTTGCCCAGGCCAAAGGAACCCTTTTTAGCCTTATAGATATGTTCTCGGGAGGCGCTTTGGAGCGATTATCTGTCTTTGCATTAGGGATCATGCCTTATATTAGTGCCTCCATCATTCTTCAGCTTCTTACAGTGGTCATTCCTTATCTTGCCCAGCTCCAGAAGGAAGGGGAATTAGGGCGAAAGAAGATCATCCAATACACCCGATACGGGACGGTTCTTCTTAGCATGATTCAAGGGTTTGGGATTGCCGTGGGACTCGAGAATATGCGAGGGGCAGCTGGGGAGATGATCGTTCTTACCCCGGGCTGGTCTTTTCGCCTCATGACCGTGATCACATTAACCGCAGGGACTGCCTTCATCATGTGGTTGGGGGAACAGATCACGGAAAGAGGGATCGGGAACGGAATCTCTCTGATTATCTTTGCAGGAATTGTAGCCAGAATGCCAAATGCAATCGCAAGTACCTATGAACTGTTTCGGGTCGGTCAGATGAGTATCATTACGATTCTTCTGATCATTCTTCTTATGATTTTGGTGGTTGCAGTGATCATCTTTATTGAAACGGGACAGAGAAGGCTTCCTGTCCAGTATGCCAAAAGGATTGTTGGACGGAGAGTCTATGGGGGACAATCGACCCATCTTCCCTTAAAGTTAAATACTTCAGGAGTCATTCCTCCAATTTTTGCCTCTTCTATATTAATGTTTCCTCTTACCATTGCCAATTTTTTACCCAAACCCTGGATCGAATCTCACGGGTGGGTTCAATCCATTCTTCGTCATTTAGGGCCGGAAGAAATCCTTTATAATCTCCTTTATGTAGGGTTTATTATCTTCTTCTGTTATTTTTATACGGCGGTCACCTTTAACCCAAATGATGTAGCCGAGAATATGAAGAAATTTGGAGGTTATATCCCCGGGATACGTCCTGGCCAAAAGACGGCGGAATATATCGATAAGGTGCTCACCCGGATCACGCTTGGGGGAGCCATTTATGTTTCGGCCATCTGTGTTCTTCCAACCATCCTGATTCGAAAATTCAATGTCCCTTTCTATTTTGGAGGTACAGCCTTATTGATCGTAGTGGGTGTGGCGTTGGACACCGTGCAGCAGATTGAAGCTCACATGCTCTCCAGACATTATGAGGGGTTGATGAAGAAAGGGAAGCTGAAAGGGAGAAGGGGTTAGGGAATAAATGACAGAGCTCAATGAGTTTAGAATTGGTGAAGTGAGGTAGGATGAATATTATCTTATTAGGTCCTCCTGGTGCAGGCAAAGGCACACAGGCTCAGCTCATGGTCGCAAGGTATCATATTCCCCAGATCTCCACAGGGGATATCCTGAGGGAGTCCGTGAGAAAGGAGACCCCCTTGGGAATGAAGGCGAAGAGTTACATGGAGAAGGGTCAACTTGTTCCCGACGAAGTGGTCATCGGGATCGTTGAAGAACGGCTGAATGATTCGGATTGTCATTCGGGATTTATTCTGGATGGTTTTCCGAGGACGATTCCTCAGGCTGAGGCCCTCCAAAAGATTCTTCAAAAGATGGAGAAGACCCTCGACCATGTTCTCAATATCGAGGTGGATCCTGAAGAACTTGTTCGAAGGCTGACCGGTCGAAGAACATGTAAACTATGTGGGGCTATGTATCACGTGATTTTTTCTCCTCCAAAGGATAAGGATCTTTGTGATCGGTGTGGAGGCCCTCTCTATCAGAGAGAAGATGATCGGGAGGAGACGATTCGAATGCGTTTGAAGGAATATGAACGTCAGACCGCTCCTCTCATCCAATATTATCAAACCAAGGGTCTCCTTCGATCAATTGATGGAATAGGGACGCAGAGTCAAATCTTCGATCGAATCGTTCAAACGATTGAGAGAAGGTCTTTCTAAGAAAAGGAGGAGAGAGAGTTCATGCCAAAGGAAGAGGCGATTCAGGTGGAGGGAAAGGTCGTCGAAACTCTTCCCAATGCAATGTTCCGAGTGGAATTGCCCAATGGTCATAAGGTGCTCGCCCATATCTCCGGGAAGATGAGGATGCATTTTATTAAGATCCTTCCTGGAGACAAGGTGACCGTAGAGCTTTCTCCTTATGATCTCTCCAGGGGGAGGATTATCTTCAGAGAAAAATAGAAGGTCGAGGATTATGATTCTTCCCTTCGGGTCATTGTTAGATGGAGGGGAGAAATTTTTTATTTATAGGAGACACCCGTGAAAGTGAGAGCTTCTGTAAAAAAGATTTGTGATAAATGTAAGATCGTGAAAAGAAAAGGTGTCGTTCGAGTCATTTGCGAAAACCCCAAACATAAGCAGCGACAGGGCTGATTGAGGAGAGGCCTATGGCGAGAATTGCTGGTGTAGATCTTCCAAGAGATAAAAGAGTTGAGATTGCTCTTACCTATATCTATGGGATCGGCAGACCCTCTGCCAATAAAATTCTTGAAAAGGCAGGGGTGAATAAGGATACCCGCGTTCATCAGTTGACCGAAGCGGAAGTCGTACGGATCAGAGATATCATTGAGCAGGAATATAAGGTCGAAGGGGATCTTCGAAGGGAGGTTGCCACCAATATTAAACGTCTCATGGATATTGGATCCTATCGGGGACTTCGTCACCGAAGATCCCTTCCCGTTCGAGGTCAACGAACCCATACCAATGCAAGGACAAGAAAGGGGCCTCGGAGGGCGATCATCGGGAAGAAGAAAGAGAAGGCATAAAGGAGGAAGGTTATGGCCACGGGGCCAGGGGGAAAAAAGAAGAAAGTCAAAAAGAATATCCAGACGGGAATCGCTCATATCCAGGCGACGTTTAATAATACGATCATCACCATCACGGATATGGAGGGAAATGTCATCACTTGGTCCAGCGCAGGATCCCAGGGATTCAAAGGGTCTCGAAAAGGAACTCCTTTCGCAGCCCAGATGGCTGCTGAGGATGCTGCCAAAAAGGCGATGGAGCATGGGATGCGAACAGTGGATGTATATGTGAAGGGGCCTGGAGCAGGAAGGGAATCTGCTCTTAGAGCTTTACAGGCAGCAGGCCTTCGGATCCATATGATCAAGGATGTCACACCCATTCCTCATAATGGTTGTCGTCCTCCAAAAAGAAGACGAGTATAAGGAGGGTCCACCTTGGCAAGATACAGAGAATCAACCTGTCGGCTTTGTCGGAGGGAAAACCTGAAGCTCTTTCTAAAGGGAGAGAGGTGTTATACCGAAAAATGTGCTTTTGAGCGGAGAAACTATGCGCCGGGACAGCATGGCCAAAATCGGACAAAGGCGACCGACTATGGGCTTCGACTTCGTGAGAAACAGAAGGTAAAAAGAATATATGGCCTTTTAGAGAAACAGTTCAGGAATACCTTTGAGAGAGCAGAGCGTCAAAAGGGGATCACTGGGGAAAATCTACTTGTCCTACTGGAACGGCGATTGGACAATACCGTTTATCGAATGGGTTTTGCAAACTCCAGAAATGAGGCCCGACAACTCGTTCGACATGGTCATTTTTTGGTCAATCAATCTAAAGTCAATATTCCCTCTTACTTTGTGAAGCCTGGAGATGTAATTGAACCCACCGAGAAGAGTAAGAAGATGGTTCGAATCATGGAGGCCCTGGAGGGAGTCGCCCGGAGGGGAGTTCCTTCCTGGCTGGAATTAGACAAAGAACAGATGAGGGGAACCGTTAAGGCTATACCTACCCGGCAAGATATAGATTTTCCGGTTCAAGAAAAGTTAATTGTGGAACTTTATTCTAAATAATCCTTTTTCACATAGGGAACCCACTGGTATTAACCCTTGTCCAAAAGGGGGAGGTCATATGATTCATAAAAGTTGGAAAGGTCTTATTCGACCCAAACGATTAGAGGTGGAAAAGGAGACATTGACCCCTTTCTATGGGAAGTTCATTGCGGAACCTCTTGAGAGAGGTTTTGGAATCACCATTGGGAATTCTCTCAGACGGGTTCTTCTTTCTTCTCTTCAAGGGGCAGCGATCACCTCGGTGAAAATCGAAGGGGTCCTTCATGAATTCTCCACGATCCCCGGGGTCAAAGAAGACGTGACCGAAATTATTCTGAATCTTAAAGAGGTTCGGTTGAAGCTTCATACCGAAGGTCCCAAGTTGATTCGGGTGAAAGCAGAAGGGCCTAAAGAACTAAAGGCCGGGGATATCATCACCGGGGATGCGGTGGAGATCCTGAATCCTGATCATCACCTGGCCACTCTTTCCAGAGATGCGAAGCTTTCAATGGAGATGATGGTGAAGATGGGTCGAGGTTATGTTCCCGCAGAGCGAAATAAGGATGAATCTCAGCCCATCGGGACGATCCCTATGGATGCGATCTTTTCCCCTATTAAAAAAGTGAATTATACGGTCACCAACGCCCGGGTGGGTCAAATCACAGACTATGATCGATTGTCCCTTGAAGTCTGGACGGACGGAAGCATTGATCCAGTGGAGGCTGTCGCTCAAGCGGCCAAGATTTTAAAGGATCAACTCTCCATCTTTATTACTTTCGAAGAAGAGGAGGAGGAAGAAACCTCTCAAACGGAAGAACAACAGGAAACAGAGAAATTTAATGAGAATCTCCTCCGGAGTGTCGATGAACTGGAACTTTCCGTACGATCTCAAAACTGTTTGAAAAATGCGAATATCAAACTTATTGGAGATCTCGTTCAGAAAACAGAGGCCGAGATTTTAGCGACCAAGAATTTTGGTCGGAAATCTCTTAACGAAATTAAAGAGATTTTGGCCAGCATGGGACTCAGTCTTGGAATGAAGTTGGAGAACTGGCCTCCCAAGAAATTAAAGGGAGCCGAAGAAGAGATGAAGTCTGAAATGGTGGGATAGGGAGACGAGGATGAGACATCGAGTAAAAGGGAGGAAATTGAGTCGCCATACCAAACATCGGGAGCTCATGTTTAGAAATATGCTTGTCTCACTTCTTAAGCATGAGCGAATCCGGACGACCCTGGCGAAAGCCAAGGAGCTTAGGGGTTGGGTCGATAAGATAATTGGGTTAGGGAAAAGAGGAACGCTTCATGCTCGAAGACAAGCCTTTGCTCTCCTTCGGGATGAGAGTATCGTAAAGAAACTATTCGATCAAATTGCCCCTCAAATGAAGGATCGAGAGGGAGGATATACCCGAATTTACCGATTGGGCTGGCGTCAGGGAGATGGAGCCCCTCTCTCCATGGTTGAACTGGTCACCTTTTCTCCTGCGAAAGAAAAGAAATCAACGATTGAAAAAGCCAAAGAGGTCATTGGAAGGGTTAAATCCAAGAAGAAAAAGGAAGAAGAAAAATAGTCCCTGGTCTCTCGGTGAACCACCGGGGCCTTTTTAGACTCAAGAGAACCGAGTCGTTCCCGAAGAGCTACAGGAAGACGAAAACTCCCCGCTTTTAGTAGAGGAAAAAGAAGAAACCAATTTTTCAGGATTTCCTTCTCCACACCGAGGGCAGAGAACGTTTTCAGGCCCTTCATTTAACTTCTGGATTTTTTCAAAAACCTTTCCACACTTCCGGCATCGGTATTCATAAATGGGCATACCCTTCCCTCCTGAAATTTCTTTTTAACCTCATTAGGATTATCATCTTAAATTTAATATAATCCTGCCTGCCTCCATTATCAAGGGTTAAAAAGAAATTCCCCAGGCTGTTTTTTTTCCTAACCATGGAGGAGTGAGGTCGTGGAAATCGCATTTGGACCTAAAAAATGTTTGACAATTAATGAACTTTACCCAAGAATTAAGGGGGAGAGAAATCAAAGGAGGGTGGAATGGAGCCAAACATGAATTGGATGGTTTTGGCAATGGTCTTCTTGTCCGGTTTCCTCTTGGGGCTATTCATTGCTTATCTCCTGAGGATCATCCATGGAAAGACGGCCAGGGAGTTAGCGGAAGAGATCTACCTGAAGAATGAGGCCCAACGTCAATCTGACATCGAGACCATGATGGAAAATATAAAAGCCAATTTCGGGAAATTATCTCTCGAGGCCCTTGCCACTTCGACCGAGGAGTTTTTAAAACTGGCCAAGGCAAAGTTAGAATCGGAGAGGGAAGTGAGTTCGAAGGAACTGGAGACCAAAAAGAGTCTTATCGATCAGGAATTAAAACGAATGACAGTAGAATTAGAGAGGGTTTCAACCCTGATCAAAGAGCTCGAGAAAGACCGGGCTGAAAAGTTTGGGGAACTTTCTCATCAATTAAAGATCGCAAGTGAACAGACCAGTCTGCTGATGAAGACCACCCAGACCCTCAGGGAGGCCCTGAGCAGTACAAAGGTAAGGGGACAATGGGGGGAGCGGATGGCTGAGGACGTGTTACGATTAGCTGGTTTTATCGAAAATGTGAATTATGTAAAGCAGAAAGCGATCGAGGGTCCTGGTTCAAGACCTGATTTTACCTTTCTTTTACCGCGAAACTTGAAGCTCCACATGGATGTAAAGTTCCCTCTGGATAACTACCTCAGATATCTCGAGGCTGGATCCGAAATGGAAAAGATAAAGTATCGAAATGATTTTCTACGGGACGTCAAGGCGAGGATCAAAGAGGTGACCACCCGGGAATATATTAATCCTGAACAGAATACCGTCGATTATGTCCTCCTCTTTATCCCGAATGAACAAATCTATGCCTTCATCCACGAACAGGATAGCGCCATTCTCGATGAGGGGATCAGGAATCGAGTGATCTTCTGTTCCCCTCTCACCCTTTTTGCTGTGTTGGCCGTGATTCGACAGGCCGTGGAGAATTTTGCTTTGGAACAAACCTCCAATGAGATACTCTCCCTCTTAGGAGTTTTTCGAAAACAGTGGGAAGAATTTTTAAAGAAGCTTGAGCAGGTGGGTAAAAGAATTGGAGACCTTCAAAAAGAGTATGATGCCCTCATCACGACGAGAAAGGCCCAGCTCGAGAGGCCTTTAAAAAAGATGGAACTTTTGAGAACCCAGAGAGGGCTGCCCATCGCCACAAATGACATCGAAAAGCCATTGCTCAGCAATGAGGCCTTTCCGGTGGGAGATAGATCCGCCTTTGATGGGAAGGAGTAAATTTCGGGGGAGAGTTTCACCTCGGGCAGAAACCTTTTTCTTGACTTCAATCCCTTATTCAATTACTATAGAAACACCTGAATTTTCCTTTCTTGGGAAAGTCCTGAATTCCAATGGGTAGAGGGAAAACAATACTTATTCAATGAATCATTGTGTAGGTAGTAGGGACGAGAGAGAAGCTATTGGGAAGATTCTTCGGAGAGTCCTTGAAAGATGGCGTCATCAATTGAGGGCTGAGGAAGAAGAGTTGGAGAAGACTTTAGTTCTTTCACCCAGGGTCTCCGATCCTGAAAAAGGAGGGGGAGTCCCTAAAAAAGAAGTTTCTAAAGAGAAGGCTGTTGAAGAAGAGGTTCTTCCCGAGACGGTGATCATAGGTCCAAAGGAAGAAAAGGAACGAATTTCTGTAACATACGGAATCTCAAAACCGGAAGATACCGGGTTGAAACCTTCTAAGGAAGAACCGGCTCAAACCGAAGAATTTCTGGAGGAAACGGTTATCCTAAAAACCCATTTCTTCGACCAGGGCCTGAAGTTTGATTCTCTCTACGACTTGGAGTCCTTTAATCGAATAAAGATCGGTAATGAGCATTAACGCCAGCCCCTTCTGGAGAGGGTCAAGTTCTGGATTTCTGGTTTTATTCTCGAAATATAGAACACCCACTGTATTTCGAGCCTCTATGGGCCTCAAAGCCTTCTCCTCTTCTAACACTTTTTTTGCCCAGAGTTTAATATTAGGGGTTACCACCTCGCCCGCCCATAGGAGAGGAGAGGAAAGCAAGATCTCCATAATCCACGCCAAAAAAATAATTTGATAACATTTCCTTTTCATCTTAGAATCCTATTTAAAAGATTAATTTTTATTTACTGTATAATTGTTAGAGATGGGTTGTCAAGAGTATTCTTTGAGGGAGAGGATAAATTCTTTGGATTCGAAAAACTATCTAAAAAGGAAAGGAGTTTTCCAATGAATCGAACTGGGATTGTGAGAGATGAGCGATATCTGGATCACAGGATGGACCCGGGACACCCAGAAAGCCCTGAACGGCTGAAAGTCATCTATCAGATGCTTGAAGATCCAGAGATGAAGGGG
>CALIBK010000030.1 GCA_938045955.1 uncultured bacterium
ATTTACTTACCAATACAGAATTGCTCAAAAATTCTATTTAGTATCTCTTCTGTGGTTGTCTCCCCAACCATTTCAGATATGGCCTCGAGGGCCAATCGAATCTCAAAAGCTATGAATTCCAATGATTTTCCTTCTTCTAACCCTTTAATTCCATTTTGAAGATTCTCTTTTACTTTGCATAAAATCTCTTTATGTCTAATATTTGTTATGATTAAATGCTCAGGAGATACTCTTACCCCTCGTTTGATGACCGAAAAATAAATTGCTTCCCTTAACTCATCAATCCCTTCGCTCTCCAATGCTGAAGTGAATACGATTGGATCATTTTCAAATCTTTTCTTTAAGCCTTCTATTGATAATTTAAGGGGGAGATCTTTTTTATTTACACAGATTACCTTCTTTTTTTCTTTAACCTCTTCGAAGATCTCAAAATCTTCCTCTTCCAATTCTATACTCCCATCAAGAACTAAAATGATTAAATCTGCATCTTCTATCTTCTCTTTAGCCCTCTTTATCCCTTCCTCTTCAATAATATCTCTTGCACCTCTTAATCCTGCAGTGTCTATCAGACGAATAGGAATTCCATGAATATTAATGACCTCCTCAATTACATCCCTTGTGGTGCCAGGAATTGGGGTGACGATGGCTCGGTCTTCTTTTAATAAAACATTCAATAGGCTTGATTTCCCTACATTTGTCTTTCCTGTAATCGCACATGAAATCCCTTCTCTGAAGACCTTCCCTTCTTCATAGGAGAGTAACCACTCTTCTACTTTCAAAAGAATTGAATTCAAATTTTTCTTCAATTCTTCTAAAGAGATCCTTTCAATTTCTTCCTCTGGAAAATCAATATGGGCCTCTATTAACGTTAAATCTTTTATTAATTGTTCCTTAATTGCCATCATCTCTTTTGAAAGAATTCCTTTCAATTGTTGGGTGGCAATCTCGAGACTCTCTTTTGTTTTCGATTTGATCAGATCAATCACAGCTTCGGCTTGAGTTAGATCAATTCTTCCATTCAGGAAGGCCCTTTTTGTAAACTCTCCTGGTTGAGCAAGTCTCGCCCCTTCTCTTAAGACTAATTCAAGAACTCTACGAAGGAGAAAGTAACCCCCGTGACAATGAATCTCAACCACATCCTCCCGAGTATAAGTTTTTGGGGCTCTCATTAGGACCAGAAGCACTTCGTCAATAACTTGACCATCTTTTGGATCTACAATCTCCCCATAATGGAAGTGGTGAGAAATAAAATTGAAAACCTCCCCTCTTTTTGATCGAAATACTCTCTTAGCAATAGATTCCGCCAGTGGGCCGCTCATTCGAACAATTCCGATACCACTCTCCCCGAAGGGGGTAGAAATGGCGGCAATAGTATCTTCCTCAATTATATGAGTTTTTTGGAGATTAATATCTATATTATTCAAGTAGTATGACCTACAGGGAAGATTCTTATTTTTTTCATCTCACCTTCTCCCAAACTTTCAGTCTTAATAGAAGGATCATTTTTTAAGGCGAGATGAATTACCCTTCGATCATGAGGATTGTATGGACCTATAAGGATGGATTTTCCACTTTTCTTGACTTTCTTTCCTAACCGAAGTGCCATTTTAGAAAGTCTTTCCACCTTCTTTGCTTTATATTGATTAATATCTAAATAGATTTTAATACTCTCCCCTAACCTTTTTTTGACCATTCGGTTGATTAAAAACTGAAGAGAGTCTAATACCTTGCCTTCCTTTCCAATCAGCATTCCTTCTCGATTCGTTCTCCCCTCTAAATAGATCCCCCCCTCCCTGATGAAGCCTTCAACCTCAAATTGAGCACCCATCCTCTCGATCAATCCTTCTGCAATCTTTTTTGAAATCTCTATTTTTTCTTCAAGAATGATGAAATCACCCCTTTTTATTCATATAATATTGATGTGCAATGGAGAGGACATTATTGACTAACCAGTATAAAACGAGGCCAGAAGGAAAATTAAGAAATAGAAATGTAAACATAATGGGCATAAGCATAAAAATTTTCGCCTGGGCAGGATCTGCTGTGGTAGGGGTCATCTTCTGTTGAAGGACCATTGTGGCCCCCATTATTAGAGGAGTAATATAAATGGGATCTTTAGCTGAAAGATCCCGAATCCATAGAATGAATGGAGCATGCCTCATCTCTATTGAATTCTGGAGGGCATTATAAAGGGCTATAAATACTGGGATCTGTATCAGCATTGGAAGACACCCACTCATGGGGTTGATCTTTCTCCTTTTATAGAGAAGCATGATTTCCTGCTGAAGTTTTGCTTTGTCATCCTTAAATTGCTGTCTAAGCCGGTTCAATTCAGGCTGAACCTTCTGCATCTCCTTCATTGATTTCATACTGATCTGCGTGAGGGGAAGAAAGATGATCTTGATTAAGATGCTTAATATAATGATATCTAAACCGAAATTCTTTGTCACCAGATGGGTAAGCTTGAGAAACCAGAGTAGAGGTTTCGCAATGATCGCAAAAAAACCGAAATCAACCAATCCTTCAGCCCCCCTACCGAACTCCTTTAACCCTTTGATCTCTTTGGGACCTAAATAGGCTTTATAAATTAAAGAAATGGAGTTTTTGGCAGGAAGAGAAATCGGAGGAGAGATAAGATTTGCTTTTAAAATATTATTCTCTTCTCCTTTAATATTAAGAAAAACCTCTTTCTCAGAAGAAGTTGTAATCAAGGCAACGAAATATTCCCCTTCAAATGCAAACCAATCAATGGGTCCATGATCAGAAAATTCAAAAGGGTCAATTCTTTTCTTCACCGTTCCACACCCAGGAGTACATCCCGATGACGTTGAGCCTCCAAGATTTTTCTTTTCGATCTTTTTATTTTTTAAATAAACATATCTTAAGCCATAATCTTTATTTCCTTCATCTGCTAATCTCTCTAATTCCACTCGACCAATCCACTGTAGCCCGATCTTTATAAGTCGGTCTTGTGAGGTCTGGTTTTGAAGCTCTATTTCAATGTCCAGATCATTTCTATCGGAGTAAAATTTATATTTTTTAATTACTTTTAACCCACTGTCTAAATTTTTTGAAAACGTGATCTCCCCTTTCTCTCCATCTTTCAAAAGGAGTAATTCTTCTCGATTCACTTCCCAGCCCAGATCACCCCTATCCGAATCAAAAAAAAGTCCAAGAGGGAGGCCTTCGTCTTCCTTTGTATTGATTAAATCAAAAGGATGTGGTGGTCTCGGATCCTCTGCCTTACTTCCAAAAATCTCTTTTATAAATTTGGTCAATTTGACAGTGATGTTAGATTCCATCACACGATCTTTATATCCCTTTAATTTAAAATGCTTCATTCTGGCATCTTCATTCGTAAGAGTGGCCCAATAATTTCTCGTCTCAATCGTTATCTCTTTTCGAATAAACTTCTTTGGTTCTGCCTTTGAATCCTTGATGATTCTATCTTCCTCAATTGGTTTCACCTCGCGCTTCTCTGAAGGAATAATCTCCTCTTTTTTAACTTTCTCTCTCGGAGGAGGAGAGATTTTTGATTGAATCAGTCCCCAACCTACAATTATTAAAATAGTTAATATTATCGCTAAAATAGCTCTTTTTTCCATTTTTATTCTTTCTGATCAATTTTTATTGAAGGGGATCATATCCTCCTGGATGGAAAGGGTGACATTTTAGGATCCTCTTAAGGCTCAATTTGATACCTTCCCCGACCCCATATTTCATAATAGATTCTTTTGCATAATTAGAGCAGGAGGGGGAGAACCGACAGCAAGGTCCAAAGAAAAGAGACAGGGAATTCTGGTAAAGATAGATAATTATAATAATAATTTTTTGAATAATCTTCATACTATTACTTTCGATAATTCCTCTTCTACCTCCCATAATTTTTTGGGGGAAGTCCCTTTTTTAACCATAATGAGAATATCTAACGATCCCTTAATCTTATGTTTATTAAGCCGGAAGAACTCTCGAAGGTATCTTTTTACTCTATTTCGTAAAGTCGCTCGACCCACTTCTTTCTTAATAATTACCCCCAAGCGATGAAACCCTTTATCATTTTTTTTAATAAAGAGAGTATAATTTTTAGTATTTACTCTTTTTCCATATTTCATTACCTCTTTAAGCTCTTGATAAAAGATGAGTCTCTCTTTTTTTGTGAACCGATATTTCCCTTTCACCTAAACGGTTAACCTCTTTCTTCCCTTTGCCCTCCTTCTTTTAAGTACTTTTTGACCTGCCTTTGTCTCCATCCTTTTTAAAAAGCCATGTGTTCTTTTTCTCCTGAGGGTACTTGGTTGATATGTTCTTTTCATAGAATCCTCTTTTTAAAAGTATCTTAGTTTTTTGAAATAATTAAGTTTTTATTAATAACCAAATTGGGTTCTTTTTGTCAAGGCAGTATTGCGGGAAAATCATTTTTGTATTAAGTTTTCAATTAAATTTCGAACATAACGAGGCGTCCATGAACGATCAGACTATCCCGATTCCTGTCCACATCGAAGATGAGATGAAAAAATCCTATATGGATTACGCTATGAGTGTAATCATCGGTAGAGCTCTTCCTGATGTTAGAGACGGACTAAAACCTGTTCACCGGCGAATCCTCTATGCTATGAATGAACTTGGTAATGATTGGGATAAACCTTATAAAAAGTCTGCGCGAATTGTGGGTGATGTGATTGGTAAATACCATCCTCATGGAGATATGGCAGTTTATGATGCCATTGTCCGTATGGCCCAAGATTTCTCCCTTCGGTATCCCTTGATCGACGGGCAGGGAAATTTCGGTTCCATTGATGGAGATCCTCCTGCAGCCATGCGTTATACAGAAGTCCGAATGGCGAAACTTGCCCATGAACTCCTGGCCGATATAGATAAGGAAACCGTCGATTTCGTTCCCAACTATGATGAGTCCCTTTTGGAACCCTCTGTGCTCCCCTCTAAATTTCCAAATCTCTTTGTCAACGGCTCTTCGGGGATTGCCGTTGGAATGGCGACCAATATTCCTCCCCATAATCTGGTGGAGACGATCAATGGGTTAGTCGCATTGATAGACCAACCTGACATTACCATCGAAGAGTTGATGAGCCATATCCCTGGCCCGGATTTCCCCACCGGGGGATTCATTTATGGCAGGGAAGGAATAAAATCTGCTTATGAAACAGGCAAAGGAATCATTCAACTTCGAGCCAGGGCAATGATCGAACGGGATCGAAAGGGAGAACGAGAAAGTATTGTCATCACTGAACTTCCTTATCAGGTGAATAAGGCAAAATTGATCGAAAGGATCGCTGAACTCATTCAGGAGAAAACCATCGAAGGAATCTCTCATATTCGAGATGAATCGGATCGAGAAGGTTTAAGAATCGTCATCGAGCTGAAGAAGAATGAAGTCCCAGAGATCATCCTCAATCAACTCTATAAGAATACTCAGATGCAAACCTCATTCGGGATCATCCTTCTTGCCATATATCAGAACCAACCGAAGCTCCTCAATCTCAAGGAGATCTTGCAACTCTTCCTTCAACATCGGATTGAGGTGGTCACTCGAAGATCCCTTTATGATCTGAAACGGGCAGAGGCAAAGGCTCATATCTTAGAGGGATTAAAAAAGGCGATCGATCAGATTGATGCCATTATCGCAACAATCAAGGCCTCGAAGACCCCCAAGGAGGCTAAGGAACGGTTGATGAATCAATTCGTCTTCTCAGAGGAACAAGCTCAGGCCATTTTAGAGATGAGATTACAGCGTCTCACCAATCTGGAACAACGAAAAGTGATTGAAGAATATGAGGAGACGATCAAATTGATTGATCGACTGAAGGCAATCCTTTCCAGTGAACGATTAATCCTTAATGTCATTAAAGAAGAACTCCTCACCATTCGAGAGACTTATGGAGATGAGAGAAGAACCGAAATTGTGGAGGTGGCCCCTGAATTAAAAATCGAAGACTTAATTGCTGAGGAAGAAATGGTGGTTACCATCACCCACACAGGATATATCAAAAGAAATCCCATCACTCTTTATCGAAGTCAACAGCGAGGAGGGAAAGGAAAGATCGGGATCGATGTAAAGGAGGAAGATTTTGTGGAGGATCTCTTCATTGCCTCTACCCATGATCATTTGCTCTTTTTCACGGATTTAGGGAGGATCCACTGGAAGAAAGTTCATGAGATTCCTCAAGCTGGCCGAATGAGCAGAGGAAAGGCTATTGTTAATCTTCTAAACCTTGGACCCGAGGAAAAGGTCACCACTATTCTCGCATTAAAAGAATTCACCCCCGGGAAATATATTACTTTTGTGACAAAGAGAGGGATCATTAAAAAAACAGCCCTCGAAGCTTATAGTAATCCAAGATCTGGAGGGATTATCGCTCTCAGTTTAGATGAAGGAGATGAATTGATTTCTACCAAATTGACCGATGGAGAGCGGGAGCTCTTTATCGCTACCAAATTTGGGAAAGCGATTCATTTTCCTGAGAATCAGATTCGTGAAATGGGTCGGACGGCAAGGGGAATTCGAGCCATTCGTTTAATGAATAATGATGAAGTCGTTGGGATGGAAGTGGTCATCCCTCATACCTCGATCCTAACAGTTACAGAAAATGGTTATGGAAAGCGCTCGCTCGCTTCAGAATATCGAATTCAAAATCGGGGAGGATCTGGAATTTTTACAATAAAAAGGACTAAAAAAACCGGAGAGGTGGTAGGGATCATGACGATTACTGAGGATGATGAAATGATGGTGATTTCAAATAAAGGAAAGATCATCCGTCTTCGCGCAGCAGACATCCCGATTCAGGGAAGAACCACTCAGGGGGTAAAATTGATCACTCTGGAAGAGGGTGAGAAGGTAGTTTCAGTAGCTAAATTGGCAGAGAAGGATTAGAGAAAAAAAACTTGAAATTTTTTTTAATAAGAGTTATTAATACTGACAATCAATAATTAAGCAAATTTTATCCTCAATTAATTTCCCCACTTTTATTTAAGATTCATTTTTCCACAATTGTGGAAACAATGTGAAAAGAGATTGATAAGTAATTGAAAATGTTAATTTTTTTTAAACCATCTTTTTACGACCCATCATATTTATCTACATCTTCTTTTCTTTTCAAGAGCCAAATCAATGGAAGAAATATGGTCTAAAGTCGCCGAGTCCATCAAAGAAAGGATCGGCCCTCAAAATTTTGATATTTGGATAAAACCCATCCAGTTTCTTGAGATGGATGAAGAGAGTGTGGTTTTAGAAGTTCCAAACCGTTTCTATAAGGAATGGGTATTAGAGCATTATTCTATTCCAATAAAAGAGACGATTTCTCTTCTTACTCAAAAACCGTGTCATCTTCACTTTAAAATACGAAATGAAAAGTCACCCAATAAAGACTCCTTTCTCCCTTCTATCACAGAAGAAACAGAATCGACCATTGCTCAAAAATTTAATCCTAAATATTCTTTCAGTAATTTCGTGGTGGGCGCCAGTAATCAATTTGCTAACGCCGCTTGCCTTGCGGTCGCGAATCAACCGGCAAAAAATTATAATCCCTTATTTATTTATGGTGGAGTAGGACTTGGAAAAACCCATCTCCTTCATGCCATCGGGAATCACATCATTCAAAATCGAATTCTTCCTGATCCCAAAAAGATCTGTTATCTTTCAGCGGAGGAATTCACTAATGAATTGATTAATTCTATTCGATTTGATCAAATGGAAAATTTTAGAAATAAATTTAGAAGAATGGATATCCTCTTAATCGATGATATCCAGTTTATCGCAGGTAAGGAAAGAACCCAAGCAGAATTTTTCCATACCTTTAATTCCCTTTATGAAGCGAGGAAACAGATCGTGGTCACCAGCGATAAATTTCCAAAGGATATCCCCCATTTTGAAGAGCGTTTAAGATCCCGGTTTGAATGGGGACTCATTGCAGACATTCAACCCCCTGATATTGAAACAAAAGTAGCCATTTTAAAAAAGAAGGCAGAAGATGAAAAGATCGATCTTCCCAATGATGTTGCCTTTTATTTAGCCTCACAAATCGATTCGAATATTCGAATGTTAGAGGGTTGCTTGATTCGAATTGGAGCTTTTTCTTCGTTCACCAATACCCCTATCAATCTCTCTTTAGCCAAAGAGGTATTAAAAAATATCTTACACCCGAAAGAAGAATTTATCTCTATTGAGATGGTTCAGAAAGTGGTAGCCAACCATTTCAATATCAAATTAACGGATTTTAAAGCGAAGCGAAAGAATAAAGGGTTGGTTATTCCGAGACAGATTGCGATGTATCTCTCCCGAAAATTGACCTCTTCTTCTTTAATTGAGATTGGAGAAAAATTTGGCGGAAAGGACCATTCTACGGTCCTCCACTCCATCAAAAAAGTCGAGGAAAGAATTTCCCATGATCCCACTTTTAAAGAGATGATCGAACAGTTACAGAATCGTATTAAATCCTGAAGGAAAAGTTGTGAATAAACATTAGAAATCTTGTGGATTGGAGGAGAAAAAAAGGGTTATCAAAATTGAATGGTTAAATCTTATTTTATTAAATCTATTTCAACGTTAAAAAATTCTTTTTTATCCAGAGGTTCACTCATTTTTCCTTATTTTAACAGTTTCGTTTATGAAGATGATAAGAGAATAGAAATTCTTATTATGAGGAGGAGAGCATGTCCTTTTTTGAAATTCAAAAGAGTGATCTATTAAAAGGATTGAGCCTTATCCAAGGAATTACGGGACGTAGGACTACACTTCCTATTCTTTCCCATATCTTCATGGAATGGAAAGAAAACACCCTCTTTCTAATCGCTACAGATCTCGAAACAGGGATGAGAGAAAAAATAAAAGCTGAGGTTCATGAAGAGGGAAAGGCTTCAGTCTCGGCTAAGAAACTCTACGAGATCGTAAGAGAACTTCCAGAAGGGAGAATTCAAATCAGAAAAAAAGAAAACCATTGGATTAATCTTACCTGTGAAAAATCAATTTTTAATCTTGTGGGATTGGACCCCGAAGAGTTTCCTTCTTTACCCTCCTTTCAAGAAAAACTATTTTCATTTATCCCTGGCCAGACCCTAAAGGAGATGATTGATAAAACAGTATTTGCAGCCTCCAGCGAAGAATCTCGTTATCACATTCACGGAATCCTCTTTATTCAACAAAAAATATATGGGAGAGAAGGATTAAGATTGGTTGCCACAGACGGACATCGTCTCTCTTTGATTGATCGGGAATGTTCACCCATCAAAGGGATTGAAAAAGGGGTTCTTCTTCCTAAAAAGGGGGTCTTGGAAATCAAAAAGGTGTTAGGAGAGATTGAAGAGGATAAAGAAGTGGGTATCTATTTTAATCAAACTCATGGGTTTTTTCAAATGGGTTCTTCCATCGTCGTCCTTAGGCTGATCGAGGGGGAGTATCCGGATTACGAACAGGTGATCCCCAAGGATAATGACAAAATCATTAAAATAGAAAAAGAGGGTTTTTACGGTTGTTTAAGAAGAATTGCAACCATGGCCAGTGAACGATTAGAAGGAATAAAACTTTCTTTTCAAAGAAATCTATTAGAGCTTACTTCTTTTCACCCGGATTTTGGAGATGCCAAAGAAGAGTTAGACGTCCTTTACGAAGGTCCTCCATTGGAAGTGGGATTTAATGCAAGGTATTTACTGGAGGCCCTTCAGGTGATGGACACTCCCTTTATCATGATGGAATTAAAAGATGAAGGAAGTCCCTGTACCCTTCGCCCCGAAACCTCCAGAGGTCCATCTGATCAACTCTGTATTGTCATGCCAATGAGGATTTAAAAATCGTTCAGAGAGTCGTTCCAAGGAGAATCCATGAAATCTCAGGAAGAGCAACAATATACAGCGGAACAGATTAAAGTCCTCGAAGGTCTTGCAGGAGTTCGGAAACGGCCAGCCATGTATATTGGAAATACAGGCCTTGAAGGACTTCATCATTTAGTCCATGAACTGGTAGACAACAGTATTGATGAAGCCTTGGCCGGGTATTGCGATAAAATTGAAGTGATCATCCATATCGATAATAGTGTGACCGTTAGAGACAATGGACGAGGGATTCCGGTCGATATCCATGAGAAGGAGAAGCGACCCGCAGTGGAAGTGGTAATGACCAAGCTTCATTCAGGAGGAAAATTTGATAACCAAAGTTATAAGATCTCGGGAGGGCTTCACGGAGTAGGACTTTCGGTGGTCAATGCTCTTTCAGAATATGTAGATTTAGAGATTCGAAGGGACGGAAAGGTCTATCATCAGGTTTATGAACGGGGCGAGGCAAAGACCCCTTTAGAGGTCATCGGAAAGACCAGATCCACAGGAACCCAAATTCGCTTTAAACCCGATAGTGAAATCTTTGAAACGACCCAATTTAATTTTGATTTCCTATCTCAAAGGCTGAGGGAACTGGCCTTCTTAAATAAAGGCCTCTCCATTAGCATCGAAGATGAACGTTCAGGGAAGCGGCATGATTTTTTCTATAAGGGAGGAATTATCTCCTTCGTTGAATATTTAAATAAAAATAGAAACTGCATCCATCCGAAACCCATTTATATTCAAGGGGAAAAAAACGGGATCGAAGTAGAGATTGCTTTCCAATATAACGATGGGTATGCTGAAAATCTTTTCTCTTTCGCAAACAACATCAACACCCAGGAGGGAGGGACTCATCTCATAGGATTTAAGACCGCCCTGACCCGAACGATCAATCAATATGCGGCAAGTGCCAATCTTCTCAAAGGGGTGAAAGAGAATATTACCGGGGAGGATACCCGGGAAGGTCTCGTTGGCGTCATTAGTGTCAAATTAAGGGAACCTCAATTTGAAGGACAGACGAAAACAAAACTTGGAAATAGCGAAGTGAAAGGGTTGGTCGAGGCCCTGGTCAATGAGAAATTGGGAACCTACTTTGAGGAGAATCCAGGAATTGCAAGGAAGATCATTTCGAAGGTGATCGATGCCGCTCGGGCCAGAGAGGCAGCCCGACGAGCGAGGGAATTGACTCGGAAAAAAGGGGTCCTGGAGAATGACCTCCTTCCCGGGAAATTGGCGGATTGTCAGGAGAAAGACCCCGAGCGTTCAGAGCTTTTCATCGTGGAAGGAGACTCCGCCGGAGGGTCTGCAAAACAGGGAAGGGATCGAGCGACCCAGGCCATCCTTCCCATCAAAGGAAAGATTCTTAATGTGGAAAAGGCCCGTTTCGATAAGATGATCACCAATGAAGAGATTCGACTTCTCATCTCTGCATTAGGAGCAGGAATCGGGAAAGAAGAATTTGACATTCATCGATTACGCTATCATCGAATCATCATCATGACAGACGCAGATGTCGATGGGTCTCATATACGAACCCTACTGCTCACCTTCTTTTATCGACAGATGCCAGAGGTGATTGAACACGGATATCTTTATATTGCTCAACCCCCTCTGTTTAAAATTACAGAAGGGAAAAATGAAATCTATATTAAAAACGAAGAAGAGTTTAATCGATATCTCATGAAAAGAGCCACCTCCAGAATTGAGCTATGGGTGAAAGAAGGGGGGAAGAAGATTCCAGAGAAGAAGTTGAATCAACTTCTTGAAAAGGTCATCTTGTATTGTGATTGGATTCAGAGATTGAGGAAAAAAGGAATCACTCCATCCATTCTTGCACTTCTTTTAGAACAACAGGTTCGAAATAAAGCCATCTTCGAAGAGAAAGGGAAAGTCACCGAGCTTCAGAAGAAGTTTCACCGGAGGGGTTTTGAAGTATTTGATCTTTACTGGGATGAGGAACATAACCTCTACGGGTTTGAAGTTCAGGAGAGCAATGGAGCTCGAGGGATACGAACTCGTATCGATTGGAATCTCATTTCCTCGGTAGAATATCGAAATCTTCTCCAGGCCTATCAAGAGATTCAGGAAATTGCCCCACCGCCTTATCTCCTTTTGGAAAAAGGGAAGGAGATGGTCATTGAGAAAGTAGAAGACCTTTTGCAGGCTCTCACTCAATTAGGAAAAGAGGGGATCACCGTCCAAAGATATAAAGGATTGGGAGAGATGAATCCTGAGCAATTGTGGGAGACGACCATGAATCCTGAGAAACGAACACTCCTGAAAGTAAAGGTTGAAGACGCGATTGAAGCCGATGAAATATTTAGTATTCTGATGGGAGACGAAGTTGAACAACGAAGACAATTTATAGAAGAAAATGCTCTTTTTGTCACACGTCTGGACATTTAAGGATTCAACTCCTTGTATCCATCCTCGATGTCCTTTGATTTGAAGGAATAAAAAATCCCAAAAAGGAGAAATGAAGGAGAAAAATGAATATTAAAGATTTAAAAAAGAAAAAGATTAATGAGTTGACCAAGATTGCAAAGGAACTCAATGTCGAGGGGGCAAGCGGAATGAGGAAACAAGACCTCATTTTCGCTATTCTTCAAGCCCAGACCGAGAAGAATGGTCTTATTTTCGGGGAAGGGGTACTTGAAATTTTACCCGATGGATTCGGATTCCTCAGGGCCCCAGATTACAACTACTTGCCAGGACCGGATGATATCTACATTTCCCCTTCTCAAATTCGGAGATTCAATCTCCGGACCGGAGACACGGTGTCAGGACAGATTCGACCCCCTAAGGACAATGAGCGTTACTTCGCGATGCTAAAAGTGGAGATGGTCAACTATGAAGATCCGGAGGTCGCTCGGGATAAGATCCTCTTTGATAATCTTACCCCCGTTTATCCTATGGAAAGAATTCGTTTAGAGGTAGAGGGGGAGAGCGAAAATTATTCTGCCCGCGTGATGGATCTACTGACTCCTATTGGGAAAGGACAACGGGGTTTAATCGTGGCAGCCCCCCGGACGGGGAAGACGATGCTTTTGCAGACCATTGCCCACAGCATTACAAAGAACCATAAAGAGATTGTCCTCATCGTCCTCCTCATTGACGAACGACCCGAAGAGGTCACCGATATGGAGCGTTCGGTCGATGCCGAGGTGATCAGTTCAACCTTTGATGAACCCCCTCAGAGACACGTCCAGGTGGCTGAAATGGTCATCGAGAAAGCCAAACGTTTGGTTGAACATCAAAAGGACGTGGTGATCCTTTTAGATAGTATCACTCGATTGGCGAGGGCTTATAATGCGGTCGTTCCTCCCAGCGGGAAGATCCTCTCCGGGGGGATCGATGCCAATGCCTTACAGAAACCCAAGCGATTTTTTGGGGCTGCCAGAAATGTGGAAGAAGGGGGAAGTCTGACCATCATCGGAACCGCCCTCATTGATACGGGAAGCCGAATGGACGAAGTGATTTTTGAAGAGTTCAAGGGAACAGGGAATATGGAGATCCATTTGGATCGACGTCTCGTCGATCGAAGAGTCTTTCCCTCTATCGATATTCAGCGTTCAGGGACTCGAAAAGAAGAGCTCCTCATCCCTCCGAACGACCTTAACCGGATATGGCTTTTAAGAAAAGTGCTTCAGCCGATGAACACCGTAGAGAGTATGGAATTTCTCCTTGAGAAACTTCAGACTACCAAGAATAATCGGGAATTCCTTGATTCCATGAATCAATGAGAACCTGTTGAAAATCCCTTCGAAATCGGTAAAATAGAAACTGGAGGAGAGGAGATGAAAAAAGATATCCATCCAAAACTTTATGATACCGTCATCAAATGTGCCTGCGGGGCTACGTTCGAGACGAGAAGTACGCAAAAAGAGATCCATGTAGAGATCTGCTCGAATTGTCATCCCTTCTTTACAGGGAAACAGAAATTTGTAGATTCAGCTGGGCGAATTGAGCGATTTAAGAAGAAGTATGGAGATAAGCTGGAACCTAAGGAAGGATAATTTTTTGACAGTCTTCTACCCTATAGAATCCTTCCGGAACGAGGATTCTCTCCAGGTCTACCCACACGGCCACCTTTTCAAAGGACAGGATCTTCATCATTAGTGCCTTTTTTCGAGAAATTCCGGTTTTAGAAAAGTTTCCTTTTTAAACAAAGGAGGCTCAGGCTTTATGCTCTTTGATGATGAAGGAAGAAAGGGGAGCCAATAAAATGTTTGAACGATTGGAAGAGGTAGAACATCGATACGAAACCCTTTCCCATCTCTTGGGTCAACCCGAGATCATCCATAATCAAATAGAGTTTCAGAGGATCGCTAAGGAGTATGCCGAACTGGGAAGGGTGGTCGATCTCTATCGTAGGCTGAAGAAATTAGAGGAAGAAATCAGAGAGAATCGACTCCTTATGGAAAGTGGGGAAGACGAGGAGCTCAAACGATTAGCTAAAGAGGAGGTCACTCAACTTCTGGAAGAGAAGGGAAAGGTAGAGAGAGACCTCCGGACCGCCCTTCTCCCTAAAGACCCCAATGATGAGAAGAATATTCTTTTGGAGATTCGGGCAGGCACAGGAGGAGAGGAGGCGGGACTCTTTGCTGCCGATCTCTTTCGGATGTATGCCAAATATGCTGAAAAGCAGAATTGGAAAGTAGAAATTCTTAATCGTCATTATACAGGAGTCGGTGGATTCAAGGAGATCATCGCATTGATCGAAGGGAAAGGGGTCTATAGCCGGTTAAAATATGAGAGTGGGGTTCACCGGGTACAAAGGGTTCCCATTACTGAGTCCCAAGGAAGGATCCATACCTCCACGGTCACCGTGGCTATCCTTCCGGAGGCAGAGGAAGTGGAGGTGGAGATCGACCCCAATGACCTAAGAATTGATATATTTAGATCCTCTGGTCCAGGAGGTCAAAGTGTGAACACCACCGATTCTGCGGTCCGAATTACCCATCTTCCGACCGGGATTGTGGTCTCATGTCAGGATGAGAAATCCCAACATAAAAATAAGGCAAAGGCTTTAAAAATCTTGAGAGCGAGACTATTGGAAAAAGCCAGACAAGAGAAGGAAAAGGAAATCTCCGAGAAGAGGAGAAATCAGGTAGGTACGGGAGAACGAAGTGAAAGGATTCGAACCTATAATTTCCCACAGGGAAGAGTGACCGATCATCGGATTGGTCTGACCTTATATCGGTTAGATGAGATTCTGGAGGGAGACCTCGACGAGATTATCGATTCCCTGATTACTTACTATCAAACCGAGGCACTGAAAAATAAAGATTCATCTTTGAAGGCAGAATGACGGTCTTTGAGGCGTTGAACTGGGCCACCCATTATTTAAAAACTCATCGGATCCAAAACCCCAGACTTCAGGCTGAACTCTTGCTCGGTCATTCCATGAACCAATCAAAAGAGGGACTCTATCTTCAGTTCCATCAGGAGATCTTGAAGGAAGTGGAAGAGAAATTTAAAAAGTTAATTCTAAGAAGAGTTGCTGGAGAACCCCTTCAATATCTCCTGGGCTATCAAGAATTTTGGTCTATTCGGTTTAAGGTCGATCCGCGAGTTCTCATCCCCAGGCCAGAGACAGAGCATCTGGTGGAGGAGGCGATCTCTCTTCTATCAAAAAAAAGTTTGGAAAGCTTTCCTCTCGTATTAGAGTTGGGAACTGGTTGTGGAGCCATTGCAATCTCGCTTACCCGGGAATTAAAAAATCTTAGAATGATCGCTACCGACCTCTCAAAAGGGGCGATTGAGGTTGCAAAGGAGAACGCAAAGGACTCCGGGGTGATTCATCGGATAACCTTTATCGTGGGCGATCTCTTTGAATTTTTTTCACCTTTAAAAAGGCCTTTCGATCTGATCCTTTCTAATCCTCCTTATATTAAAGACGAAGAGATGGATCAATTGGCCCGAGAAATAAAAGATCATGAACCATGGATTGCTTTAAAAGGCGGAAGGGATGGGCTCGATTTCTATCGCCGAATTATCTCTCGATCTCCTCAGTATTTAAAGGGAGGAGGATGGCTTCTCTTGGAATTAGGGGAAGGTCAGGGAGAGAGGGTTTCAGAACTATTTGAATCTACAGGAGAGTTCAAAGACCCCATCCTCGTAAAGGACCTCTCAGGAATAGAAAGGGTGATTAAAGCCCAAAGATTGGGATAAAGACGGAATAAGGGTTTGAACAATGGATCGTATCATTATTCAAGGGGGAGAGAGACTGATCGGGGAAGTGGAGGTGAGTGGTTCAAAAAATGCCTCTCTTCCCATCTTTGCGGCCTGTATTCTCACCGAGGGGGAAAACCTCTTTCAAAATATCCCTAAATTAAAAGATATCGAGACCATAAGTAAAGTTCTCAGAACCCTCGGGGTGAGAGTGGATCAGGAAGAGGATCATACCTATCGAATCGATGCCCAAGGAGTTCCATATTGTGAAGCTCCTTATGATTTAGTGAAGACCATGAGAGCTTCCATTCTGGTTCTTGGTCCCCTGGTAGCCAGAAAGGGGGAAGCGGTTGTTTCTCTGCCGGGAGGATGTGCGATTGGAGCCCGTCCTATCAATCTTCATCTTATGGGACTGGAGGCCATGGGAGCAAAGATAGAACTCCGAAAAGGTTATGTCCAGGCAAAGGCAGATCGGTTAAGAGGAGCAGAAATTGCCTTTGATACTCCCACCGTCACTGGAACAGAAAACCTAATGATGGCAGCCACTCTTGCAAAAGGAAAGACGATTCTTAGAAATGCTGCGATGGAGCCAGAAGTGGCGGAGCTCGCTAAGGTGCTCAATAAAATGGGGGCGAGGATTGAAGGAGCTGGGACAAGCACGATAATCATCGAAGGGGTGGAAGGTCTCTCCGGGGTGAAGCATACCGTTATCCCAGACCGAATTGAGGCTGGAACCTTTATGGTGGCAGCTGGATTGACACGAGGGAATATAAAACTGATTAACTGTCCCCTTGAGCATTTGGAGGCTGTGGTCTATAAGTTGAGAGAGGCAGGGGTAGAGATTGAACCTGAGGGAGATGGGGTGCGGGTGATTGGAAATACAAGGATTCGGAGCACCGATGTCAAAACCCAACCCTATCCTGGGTTTCCCACAGACATGCAGGCCCAATTTATGGTCCTGATGTCACTGGCGAGAGGATTGAGCGTGATTACAGAAACAATCTTTGAGAATCGATTCATTCATGTGAATGAGTTGCTTCGAATGGGAGCAAATATTCGAATCAAAGGGAATACAGCGATCATCCAAGGGGTCGACCATCTGAGCGGGGCCCCTGTGATGGCTACTGACCTGAGGGCAAGCGCCTCGCTCGTTCTGGCCGGGTTGGTCGCCGAAGGGGTCACCGAGGTCTCCAGAGTTTACCACCTGGATCGTGGCTATGAAAGACTGGATCAGAAACTTGCAGGAGTGGGGGCAAACATCCGAAGAGTTTAGGAGCTACCAAGAATGATAAAAATTCTTAGATTTGGGGAGAGAGGGTTCGAACAATATCTTAGGACCATAGAGAGGAGGATGGAGGAAGAATCGAAGGGAATTGAAAAAGAGGTTCTTTCGATTATCGAAAAGGTGAGAAAAGAAGGGGATAGGGCTCTTCTCCATTATACTTCTCGATTCGATAGGATTCGACTCTCCTCTCATGAACTTCGTGTTGGAAGAGATGAGATTCAAGAGGCCTATCGAGAGGTTCCCTCTGATTTTTTAAAAACTTTGTTAAAAGCCTCTTCGCGGATCCGGAGGTTTCATCAGCTCACGAAGAAGACCCTCCATACGACATGGGTGGAAAGAGGAATTCGAATTGAGCAGGTCGGGAGGCCTTTAGGTCGAGTCGGGGTCTATATCCCTGGAGGAAAGGCCTCTTATCCATCGACCGTTCTAATGGCAACCATCCCTGCAAAGGTGGCAGGAGTGGGTGAGATCATCCTGACGACTCCTCCTCAGCCAGAAGGGATCAATCCTGCGGTTCTGGTGGCTGCGGATTTGGCTGGAGCCAGCCGAATCTACCGGGTGGGTGGCGTTCAGGCCATCGGTGCCCTCGCTTATGGAACGGAGACGATTCCTCGAGTTGATAAGATTGTTGGGCCAGGGAATCGTTACGTCGCTATGGCAAAGCGACTCGTCTACGGCAAAGTCGATATTGACATGATTGCCGGGCCAAGTGAGATCGTCATCATCTCTGACGGAGAAGTCCCTCCCTCTTTCATCGCCTCAGACCTTATCTCCCAGGCTGAGCACGATGAGATGGCCCTTCCGGTCCTTATTACTCCCTCTGAACCCTTTGCCCAAAAGGTGAAGGAGGAATTGAAGAGGCAGCTTCGATTTCTCAAAAGGTATCAAATCGCGAGAGTTAGTTTAGAGAAGCGAGGGGCTTTCCTGATCGTCAAGGATCTTTCCCAGGCCATTGAGCTGGCAAATCGGATTGCCCCTGAGCATTTAGAGCTCTGTGTAAAAAAGCCAGCATCTTTTAAAAAGGCGATCAGGAATGCTGGAGCCGTATTTCTTGGGCCTTATACCCCTGAAGCGATTGGTGATTACTTAGCAGGCCCAAACCATATTCTTCCAACCTTAGGAACAGCAAGATTCTTTTCCGCTCTGGGGGTGGAGGATTTCTACAAACGGACCCACTTCATTCAATTTGAGCGAAAGCGCCTGGTTCAATTTGCTAAGGATCTTGAAAGGTTTACCCGGTGGGAAGGCCTGGAGGGTCATTACCAAGCGATCCAGGCAAGAATAGAAGAATAAAAGGAGCGATCGTGAAGAGACATCGAAAGGCAGAGATTCATAGAAAGACAAAAGAAACAGAAATCACTCTAAAAATAGATCTGGATGGTTCAGGAAAACACTCCATTCAAACGAGAATCCCTTTTTTTGATCATATGCTCCGACTGTTAGCCTATCATAGTGCGGTAGACCTTATCCTTAAAGCGAAGGGCGACCCAGAGGTGGATGCCCATCATACCGTTGAAGATGTGGGGATCTGTTTGGGCGAAGGATTGCGAAAGGCCTTAGGAGAGATGAAAGGGATCCGGAGATACGGGATGGCTCTGATTCCGATGGATGAAACCTTGGCCTCCATAGCTTTAGACCTCTCCATGAGGCCCTCTCTGGTCTTTCATATGAAGCCCAAAAGATCAAGGATCGGGAGTTTTGATCTTGAGCTGGTGGAGGAGTTTTTTAAAGCCTTCTCTAACCATGGAAAATTTACCCTTCATATCAATCTTCTTTATGGAAGAAACAGCCACCACATGGTGGAGGCCGTTTTTAAAGGTATGGGGAGAGCCTTGAGAGAAGCAGTCTCACGGGATGAACGATTAACGGAGGTTCCCTCCACAAAGGGAATTCTTTGAGGGAGGAATGAATGATGAACGAGGTGAAGGTTGGGGAGATTCGAATCGGAAAGGGAAATCCAATGATTCTGATTGCAGGCCCCTGCATCCTTGAAGGCGAGGCGATGGCTCTCAGGATTGCAGAAGAGTTAAAAAGGATCTGCGAGTCCTTAAAAATCCCATATATCTTTAAAGCATCCTACGAAAAAGACAACCGGGGTTCAGAAAAGGCCTATAGGGGCCCGGGGATCCGGGAAGGACTGAGAATCCTTTCGAAGGTGAGGGAAGAGTTTGGGATCCCTGTCCTCTCGGATGTCCATCGAATGGAAGATGTGGATCAGGCCAAAGAAGTCTTGGATATCATTCAAGTCCCGGCCTTTCTCTGCCAGCAGACCAGTCTCCTGATCAAAGTCGGAGAATCTGGAAAAGTCGTCAATATCAAAAAGGGCCAGTTTATGGCCCCAGAGAATATGGCTGGAGCGGTGAGAAAGGTTTACAGTACAGGGAATCACCAGGTCCTCCTCACAGAAAGGGGAACCTGTTTTGGTTACAATAAGCTCATTTCAGATTTCTGTTCTATACCCATCATGCAGGAGATCGGATGCCCAGTGATTTTTGATGCCACCCATGTGGTCCGTAACTACGGGATTCCGAGTGAGGATCCGAGAGGAGGAAGCCCTCAGTTTGTTCCATATCTTGTTCGAGGTGCAGTCGCGGTGGGATGTAATGGACTCTTCATTGAGACTCATCCCGTTCCCAGGGAAGCTCTCTGTGATGCCTCAAGCATGATTCCTCTTAAAGAGATGGAAACTCTTCTTCGGCAGGCTAAGGCAATCCATGAAATGGTGAGAGGCTGGGGAATCGCTTAAAAAATGGGTTATTCACCAGGGGAACCCGAGGGTATCGGGAGGTTTAGCCCTTTGTGTTTTTGAATCCGAGAGAGGAGAGACGGATTATGAAGATCTTCATTGATACGGCAAATCTAAAAGAGATTAAAAAAGCAAAGGCCCTGGGACTGGTCGATGGCGTCACGACGAATCCCACCCTTCTGGCAAGAGAGGAGGAGGATCCAGAAACCCTGATTCGAAAGATCTCCAGCGAGGTAAAAGGCCCGATCAATGTAGAGGTGACAGGAATCACCTATGAAGAAATATTGAAGGAGGCTAAGATTTTAACTACATGGGGAGAAGAGATCGTCATCAAAATTCCTGTGAATGAGGAAGGCTTAAGGGCAGTAAAGACTCTTTCTCAGGAAGGGATCAAAACCAATGTCACTCTAATCTTTAGTCCAAGCCAGGCCATTCTGGCTGCAAAAGCGGGGGCCACCTATATCTGTCCATTTTTGGGAAGATTAGATGATATCAGTTTCAATGGTCTTGAACTCATTCGACAGATCAGAGAGATTTATCAGAACTACAATGAGTTTCAAACCAAAATTATAGTAGCGAGCGTAAGGCATCCCCTCCATGTGATCGAAGCGGCCAAGATGGGAGCCGAAATCGTTACGGTTCCTCCTGCTATTCTTGAACAGATGGTGAAACATCCTTTGACCGATCGTGGAATTTCACAATTCCTTGAGGATGCAAGGAAGATCAGGGAGAAGAGATGAAAAGGGCTTTCTTTTGTCTATGGGTCCTCTTTCTTTTAGGGGGCTTCCAGGCTCGGGAGGCTTTGGCTGGAGTCAAACCCCGCTTGGTTATCCTTCCTTTCATTATTGAAAAGGAATCCGTATGCCCTATTTGCCATACCGTCTTCCGAAAAGGAGAGATCCTTCAGGGGTCTCGACATATCCTCACAAGACTCCTCTATCAAAAGATGGGGCAAAAAGGTTCCTTTGAACTTCTTCCCCTGGAGAAAGTAGAAGAGAGATTTTTTCAAAAAGAGAAAGCCCTTTTTGAGGGAGAGATTCGATCGAATTTTATTGCGTTGGGAAGAGAGTTGGGAGGAGATCTCCTCTTTCTTGGGTTTCTCTTCCGATTTGAACAGCGGATTGGTTCCTCGTGGGGGGCGGAACGCCCTGCTTCTGTGGCTTTCGATCTCCATCTCTTTCGTCTAAGAGATGGGAAAGAAGTCTGGAGCAGTCGAGTGGACGAGGTTCAGAGACCCTTGAGTGAGAATCTTCTTAAATTTGGTTCCTTTTTACGAAGAAAAGCCCGATGGTTAACGGCTGAAGAGCTCGCAAGTGTAGGAATGGATGAGATACTCACAAGACTTCCAGGGCCAGCCGAACTGGAGGAGATGAAATGATTGTGATTCCTGCGATCGATTTAAAGGATGGGAGATGCGTGAGACTTTCCCAGGGGAGGATGGATCTTGAGACCGTTTATTCGGAGAACCCCATCGAGATGGCAAAGTATTGGGTCGCCAAAGGGGCGGAGAGGCTACATGTGATCGATCTCAACGGAGCGGTCAGTGGAAAGCCATGCCATTTTGACCTAATTAAGGAAATGGTGAGTTCTGTGCCCATTCCTTTAGAGGTAGGAGGGGGAATTAGAGACATTGAGACGATTAATTCCTATCTCCAAATAGGGGTGGAATGGGTGATTATTGGAACAGCAGCCCTTCATAAAAGGCTTTTAATCGAAGAGGCATGCAGGCGATATCCTAAAAAGATAATCCTTGGAATTGATGCAAAGAACGGAAAGGTTGCTGTAGAAGGGTGGAAAAAGATAGCTTCCATTGAAGCCATCGATCTTGCCAAACAGTACGAAGGGATGCCCCTTGACGCCATCATTTTTACAGATATTGAGAGAGACGGGATGGAAAAAGGTTTGAACTTTAAAGCCACCCAGCATTTTGCCCGTTCCATTTCCATTCCGGTCATTGCCTCCGGAGGGGTATCCAGGGTGGAAGAGATCGAACAACTCCTCTTATTGGAATCCGATGGGGTGATCGGGGTCATTATCGGAAGAGCCCTCTACACAGGTCTGATCGATTTGACAGAAGCCACAAGGTTGGCTAAGTATTCCCGCTTAAATCGATCTGTTTGATCCTTAAATGAAATTTTTCATCTTATTATTAGCGTCAGGTTTTGGGGTAGGGTATTTTCCCATCGCCCCTGGAACATGGGCTACCCTTTTAGCCATCCTAATTGAATCTTTTCTCTCAAAAATCTCTTTTCCCTTTTATGAATTGACCCTTCTCGCCCTCTTCTTTCTCTCAAGCTGGATTTCAGAAAAGGCAGAGTTTCTTTTTGGGAAAAGGGATGATCCAAGGATTGTGATCGACGAAATGTTAGGTTTTTTTATCACCATGCTCTGGATTCCTAAAGCAAGATTATCGATAGCCCTTGGATTTTTACTTTTTCGTTTTTTCGATATTGTAAAACCCTTTCCCATTCGTCATCTGGAAAGAAAGGTAAAAGGCGGATATGGTGTGGTGATGGACGATGTCATTTCAGGGATTTATGGGAATCTCATTTTACGATTGATTATCTTACCGAACCTCTTTCCTCGGCAAGGAGGGTAGAGAAAAAGGAGGTGGATGGATCTTGGTAAAGATCATCGAAAAGACGATGGGAGAGATATTGCGAGAGAAAGGGTGGACCCTTTCTATAGCTGAATCCTGTACGGGCGGACAGATTTGTGATCGGATCACCAATATCCCGGGGAGTTCGGATTACTTCATGGGTGGAATGGTCACGTATAGCAATAAATCAAAGAGGAAACATTTAAACGTTCCAAAAAGGGAGATAGAGAGATTTGGGGCAGTAAGTCCGCAAGTGGCTAAAAGTATGGCAAAAGGGGTTCAAAAAACGTTTGGAACGACCTTTGGACTATCCACTACAGGAATTGCTGGCCCTTCGGGTGGAACCAAAGAGAAGCCTGTAGGGCTTGTCTTTATTGGATTGGCTAAAGGGAGAAGGGTCACTGTAAAAAAATTAAATCTAAAGGGAACACGAAAAGTAATAAAAAGAGAGGCAACCCACCTGGCCCTAAGAGCCCTTTTTCAATTTATAAAGGGGGAGCTTTAAAATAACCATTTGTGAATCTTTTCTTCTTGAATTTTTCATTTTATTTCTGATAATAGACAAGATAAACCATGAAGATTAGGAGGGAGCGATGAAACTCGAGAGATTTGAAGGTGTTTGGACAGCAATCGTCACACCATTTACCAGAAAGGGAGAGATTGACTTTGAGGGCCTTGAAAAGAATGTTCAGTTTCAGATTGCCAACGGAGCCAACCTGGTTCCCACAGGAACTACCGGGGAGTCTCCCACCCTTGATTGGAGGGAGCATGATCGGGTGATTAGCAGAGTAGTAAAACTGGCTAAGGGGAAGTCCTTTGTCATTGCAGGTACAGGCTCCAATTCGACCCGAGAAGCCCTCCGAGGAACAAAACATGCAGTGGAGGTGGGCGCAGAAGGAGCCCTTTTGGTGGATTGTTACTATAATGGCCCTTCCTCATTAGAGCTACGAACCCAGTACTATGAAGTAATTGCAAAGGCATTTCGGAAGACATTTATCGTGCCTTATATTATCCCGGGGAGAACGGGAACAAAACTGGAGGTTGAAGATTTGGCCATCCTTCACCGTAGATTCAAGAATGTAAGGTCGGTAAAGGAAGCCACAGGGGATCTTGACCGAATGGCCAAAACCCGTGAGCTCTGTGGAGAAGATTTTGATATTCTTTCGGGAGATGACGATAAGACATTCGAAATGATGACCCGAAGTGATATTCGGGCATCAGGAGTAGTTTCAGTGATGTCAAATATCGTTCCTGGACCTATTGGGGAGATGGTTAAGGCGATTCTTAAGGGCGATATGGAGAGAGCTAATGGATTGAAGGAGATTTTGGATCCCCTCTTCAAAGTGGTGACAGTCAACACGGTGGAATCTTACGATGGATTTGAAGTTCCCACTAAATTCAGGAATCCTCTCTCGATTAAAACCATGATGAAGGGGCTTGGGCTTCCGGCTGGACCATGTCGACCTCCCCTTGGGAAGATGACCCCAAAAGGAATAGAGGTCGTGAGGAATGCTCTAAAGGCGGTTTATGAAAGAGATCGAGAAGTTTTCAGACCTCTTCAAGATTTTTACAAAGTTAATATCGAAGAACGGCTCACCAACGATAAATATTGGAAATAGAATTTAAAAAATGATTCTCATATTAAAGGGATTAAAGAGAAAATGATTCAAGGAGTTGGTCACATTGGGATATTGGTGAAAGATATTAATCAAACCATAAAGAAATTTACAGAAGCATTAGGTCTCCCGATGCCTTCGATCAAGGATATAGAGGAGAAAAAGATGAAGGTAGCTGTGATGAGTTTTGGAGAGATCTCGCTTGAATTTATTGAGGATTATAGCGAGACCGGACCATTTGCGAAAATCGTTCGGGAGCGTGGGAATACGATTCACCACTTTGCCCTTCTCACGGACAGCATCGAAAAGGATATAGAAATTCTAATCAGCCGCGGCGTTCAAATGGTTGACTCTGTTCCGAGGATAGGACTTCGTGGAAAGAAGATCGCTTTTATTGCGTCTGATCTCCTGGATGGAATCTCTATAGAACTTTCAGAACATTAGGTTTGATCCTTCAAAATCTAAGGGGTGAGTTTCGATGAAAATTAAGTGTAAATTTTACGGTTATCCAGAGGTGGAGAGGATGATCGGAGGAAAAGAGATTGAGACCGAAATGGAAGGGAAAACCTTAAAGGATCTTCAACAGCTTTTGGAATCTTCCTATGGAGAGGTCTTGCGGAAAGCTTTCGCCACTCAAATTCTTAAAAGTGGAAAAGAATGGATTAAAATAAACAATCAGAATCATCCTCTTAACAATGGAGATCGACTATCTTTTCTTAATATGATTGCAGGAGGTTGAGATTATTAATAAGGGGAGGCGAAAAGGGGCTCTCTTCAGAGAGCCCCTTTCTTTTTACCAGTTAGGGATAAAGAAGAGGAACGCAAGAGAGGTGATGATTAAATAAACGAAAAAGACCATAAGGAGCCATCCCATGATATCTCGGAAGTTGAGTTTCACCACTGCCAGCATCGCAATCGCCCAGAAAGGCTGAATCATATCCGTCATCATATCTGACCAGGCATAGGTGACCACTGTCGTCCCTAAACCTACCCCTAATTGTTTTGCGGCTGGGATGATATAAGGCGACACCACAGCCCACTCGCTTCCTCCCGACGGAATCAGGTAGTTGAGGAGCCCCCCATACCAGTAGATAAACAGTGGGAAGGTCATTGGAGTTGAAATGGCAACAAAGGCTTTGGTGAACGCCTCGGAGAGTAAAGTAAATTTGAAGAGGCCGAAGATTCCTGCGTAAAATGGGAACTGGATAACGATTCCCCATACAGCCTTTCCAGCATCTTCCGTAGCCTTAATAAAGGCCCAAGGCCTCCAATGGAAAAGAATTCCCAGCATCAGCATGGCGAAATTGACGGTATCGAGGGTTAACCCCTTTCCAATTCCCTTCGTTCCGAAATTCCAGATCAACCAGATGATTCCACCGATGAAGATAATGATATTGAATCCTGGCCACCAGTTCATCCAATCCGACGCACTTTCATATTTAGCAGGTTTTGGAGGAGCCTCGTAGAGTTTGAGCTGATTCATTAGCTCGGGTTTAACTACAAAAGCCTTTTCGGGCTTTGGATGCATGAGGGCCATCAGGATAGTCACTATCACTATGATAATAAGGGTCAGGATAAGATTAAAGGGATGGAAAATCGTATTGGTAGTAGGAATCACCGCATCCAGGAGCTTTGCTTTAATTAAGAAGTTATCAGGGGTGGCAACCAGTAAAGTGGCCGAGCCTGATAGGCCTGAGTGCCAGGTGCACCCTAAACCTAAATACGCCGCAGCCACGAGAAGTCGATAGTCTACTTTTGGATTCCTTCTCACAATAAATAGTGCGAGCATGGCGCTTCCAATTAAGCTCAATCCCCAATTAAGCCAAGCCACGATCATAGAGAACAGAGACATCACCACAATCGCTTGCCATGGTTTTTCAGGGTTAGACCATCCTGAGAGTCCGTCTAACAGTCTTCTCACAGGTGGGGAACAGGCCAGAATATAGCCCGTCATCATAATCAAGCACATTTGCATCGCAAAAGAAAGCAAAGCCCAAAACCCATTTCCCCACGCCTTAACGGATTCAAAGGCCCTTGAACCGATCCCAACCTCAGGCTTGAATCCCCATATCAGGGCAAAGATAAAAGTTACGATACTCAAGATGATCACGATGACAAAGGCATCAGGAATCCACCGCTCTGTCCATCGGGTAAGGGCATCACCCCAATCTTTAAGAAAATCAAAAGTACCTTGAGCCTCTTCCTTCTCTTTCTCTGCAATAAACCTCCCTTAACCTCCCTCACCTCCTTTCCGTCATAAAGCCTGTTCAATAACTCACAAATCATTTTAAGAAAGGGCCTTGCAGGAACATTAATTTTTCGCTTCCTGCCATCCGTCATTTCCATGCTTGACACGGAATCCATTTGTTTTTTTAAGATTTTCTGTTTCTCCTATGGATTCCTGCTTTCACAGGAATGACGCCTTAAACCCCCTCTGATACTAAACAGCATCGTCATAGGGCACTATCTGTTTTCTTCTTATCGAAAATAGAAGATTTTGTCAAGAAAAATTAGACTCGGGAAAAGTCTTCCAACCCCTTTTTAACATTGACTTTTTTTCTATTTATGTTAACATCAAATCAAAATCTTCTACTTTCCAAGAAGGGATTCAAAGGATATATTTGATTGATTCGGACCTTCTTAGCGATAAAACTTCCCAAACCTATTCTAAAGAGACTGAGACAGGTTCAGCAGGAATTAAGAGAGAGCAAGGCCGATGTTCGCTGGGTAGATCCGGAGAGTATCCACCTCACATTGAAATTCTTTGGGAATATCGAAGAGAAAGAGGTTGACTCCATTGTAAAATCTATTGAGAAACCTGTTCAGAGGACTCCTCTTTTTTCTCTCAAAGTTCAAGGGGTGGGAGGATTTCCGGATTTAAAGAATCCGAGAGTTCTCTGGGTAGGATTGGAAGAGGAGGGAAATTTCCTTTCCTCCCTTCAGAGAGAATTAGAAAAGTCGCTTGAAAAGATTGGATTTAAACCCGAAGATCGGCCCTTTCATCCTCATCTCACATTAGGGAGGGTTAAATCAACTCGTGGGAAATCCCTTTTGATGGAAAAGATAGATAAGTATAAAGGTGAGTTCTTCGGGGAGTTTCTGGCAGATCGGATTACCCTTTTTAAGAGTGAGTTGAAGCCTACGGGAGCCATCTATACCCCACTTGCGGAGGTTAGATTGGGTAAAGGAGGAGATCATGAAAGAGGAGTTGAGTAAAAAAAAGGCAGTTGAGCTGGCCGTCTCCCAGATTGAAAAACAGTTTGGGAAAGGGGCTATTATGAAATTAGGGGAAGAGACCATGCCAGGAGCTATCCCCACGATCTCTACGGGTTCACTCTCCCTTGATCTTGCCCTTGGGGTGGGGGGATTGCCGAGGGGTCGCATTGTGGAAATTTTTGGCCCTGAGGCTTCCGGGAAGACCACCTTAGCCCTCCATGTGATTGCGGAGGCTCAAAAGAGAGGGGGAATTGCCGTCTTTATCGATGCAGAGCACGCCCTGGATGTCCAGTATGCTAAAAGATTGGGCGTA
The DNA here is from genome assembly GCA_938045955.1 of uncultured bacterium. Taxonomy (GTDB): domain Bacteria; phylum Desulfobacterota; class BSN033; order BSN033; family UBA1163; genus CALIBK01. The sequence goes on from CALIBK010000030.1 coordinate 27,775, forward strand.
AAAATAGACGAACTTCTTTTGGCTCAACCCGATACGGGGGAACAAGCCTTAGAGATTGCAGAACATCTCATTCGAAGCGGAGGGGTCGATGTCATCGTCATCGATTCTGTGGCAGCCTTGGTCCCAAAGGCAGAGATTGAGGGCGAGATGGGAGATGCTCATATGGGGCTTCAGGCCCGTCTCATGTCTCAGGCCCTGAGAAAGTTGACTGCGACCATCAGCAAATCGAACACCATTCTCATTTTCGTAAACCAGATTCGAATGAAGATTGGCGTAATGTTTGGCAATCCAGAGACCACCACAGGAGGGAATGCTCTCAAATTCTACTCCTCCGTTCGTTTAGATGTCCGCCGGATCGCCTCGATCAAACAGGGGCAGGATGTCATTGGCAGCCGTACAAAGGTGCGGGTGGTGAAGAACAAAGTGGCCCCTCCTTTCAAAGAGGTGGAGTTCGATCTCATCCATGGCGAAGGAATTTCGAGAGAGGGGGACGTCTTGGATCTCGCCGTCGAAAAGAACATTGTGGAGAAGAGTGGCACCTGGTATACCTATAAAGGAGATCGGATCGGCCAGGGAAGAGAGAACGCCAAGCAGTTTCTGAAGGAGCGACCCAAGATCTTAGAGCAGATCGAAAAGGAGATTCTCGAGAGTTTTTATCTTACTAAGGGAGGATCCTCGAAATAAGAAAGAGGATCCCAACAATAATAGACGAGGAGGTTAATCTATGGATCTCAATCAACTTTTAGTAGAAGCTCTGGAACATGAAGCTTCGGATGTACATATCAAAGAGGGAACTCCGCCCATCTTTCGAATCAATGGGATTCTTAAGCCCTTCAACAAGGTCAAACCTTTTGACCATAATGATCTATCCAAGATGGCCTTTGGGTTGATGAACGATTGGCAGAAGGAACGCTTCATCAAAAATCGTGAAATCGATATGGGCTATGAAGTTTATGGGTTAGGTCGATTTCGGGTCAATATTTATCAGCAGAGGGGAAAACTTTCGATCGCCATCCGCATCGTTCCCTATCAGATCAAAAGCCTCGAGGAGCTTCACCTGCCCCCTGTGATTCGGAATATTGCCCTGGAACAACGAGGTCTCATCCTGGTAACAGGAACCACTGGAAGCGGAAAGTCTACCACCCTTGCCACCATGATTGATATTATTAATCAAAATAGAAACTGTCATATCATCACCATCGAAGACCCTATCGAATTTATCCATGAGGATAAAAAATCTATCATCGATCAACGAGAGGTAGGTTCTGATACCAGTACATTTTCAAGTGCTCTCCGTGTGGCTCTCCGCCAGGACCCGGATGTGATCCTTGTGGGGGAGATGAGGGATTTTGAAACGATTGAAACGGCACTCACCGCAGCAGAGACTGGCCATCTGGTGATGTCCACTCTCCACACCTTAAATGCTACAGAGACCATCACCCGAATTATCTCCGTCTTTCCTCCCTATCACCAGAAACAGGTTCGCCTTCAGTTAGCGGCGGTTCTTAAAGGGGTGATCTCTCAGCGGCTGGTCCCAAGGGCAGACGGAATGGGAAGAGTTCCAGCCGTTGAGATTTTAGTCTCCACCGCGAGAGTCAGGGAGTGCATCATCGAAAAAGATAAGACGAATGAACTGCTGGATGCGATCACCAAAGGGGTGACGACCTACGGAATGCAGTCCTTCGATCAATCCCTGATGTTCCTTCTGAGAGATGGTCTCATTACCTATGAGGAGGCTCTCAAACATTGTACGAACCCCGATGACTTTGCTTTGAGGGTCAAAGGGATTTTAGCGACCAGTGATGCGGGTTGGGAAGAGTATGAGATATTGGAAAGGGAGAAAGAGAAGGTGAAAGAGGAGACAAAAAAAGTTAGGCCAGAAAGACCTCTTACCTCAAGGCCAGGGGGAGCGGGTTTGAAGCCATGACTTCGAGTGAGATTCGAAAAGCCTTTCTGAACTATTTTGCCCAAAGGGATCACCGGATTGTCTCGAGCTCCTCGCTGGTCCCCAAAGATGATCCTACCCTCCTCTTCACGAATGCTGGAATGGTTCAGTTTAAAAGGGTCTTTTTAGGTGAGGAGACCCGCGAATACCGGAGGGCCACCACCTCCCAGAAATGTGTCCGTGCAGGAGGAAAGCATAACGATCTTGAGATTGTGGGGAAAACGGCGAGGCATCATACCTTCTTTGAGATGTTAGGGAACTTTTCATTTGGGGACTATTTTAAGGAAGGGGCCATTGAGATGGCCTGGGATCTCCTGATCCATGAGTGGGGACTTCCTGCGGAGAAGATGTGGATTACCATCTATCTGGATGATGATGAGGCTTTTACTCTCTGGCGTAAGATTGGTGTTCCTTCGGAGCGGATCGTTCGAATGGGAGAGAAGGATAACTTCTGGGCAATGGGGGATACCGGTCCTTGTGGTCCTTGCTCTGAGATTGTGATTGACCAGGGAGAAGGAATGGGTTGCGGGAGACCGGATTGCTCGGTAGGGTGTGATTGTGATCGTTTCCTTGAACTCTGGAATCTCGTCTTTATGCAATTTAACCGTACCCAGGAGGGAAAGCTTATCCCTCTCGCCAAACCCTCTATCGATACAGGGATGGGTCTTGAGCGAATCTCTGCTATCCTTCAAGGCGTAAAAAGCAATTTTGAGACGGATCTCTTTCGTCCCATCATTCAAGAGGTGGAGTCGATCTGCAGACATTCTTATGGAGAGGACCCTAAGACGGATATCTCCATCCGAGTCATTGCGGATCATAGTCGAGCAGCCACTTTTCTGATCAGTGATGGAGTTCTTCCTTCCAATGAGGGTCGGGGATATGTCCTTCGGCGAATTATGAGAAGGGCGATGAGACACGGAAGAATGCTTGGAATCGATCGCCCTTTTCTCTTTCAAACCTCCTCTCGAGTCGTGGGACTCATGAAAGAGGCCTTTCCTGAACTAAGGGAGTCAGAGGAATTCATTTCGAAAGTGATCCGGAATGAGGAGGAGAGGTTTTCAGAGACCCTGGATACTGGACTAAAAATCTTAAAAGAAGAACTGGAACGATTGAAAAGAGGGGGAGAAAAGATTCTCCCCGGGGAGGTGGCCTTCAGACTTTACGATACCTTTGGGTTTCCTTTGGATCTGACCACTGAAATCCTCCAAGAAGAAGGGATTGCCTTTGATGAGGTAGGGTTCAGAGCTCAGATGGAGGAGCAAAGACAAAAGAGTAAACTTGCCTGGCAGGGGATAGGGGAAGGAAGAACGAAGGAGGTCTATCGTAGAGTCCTTAGAGAAGGGGTGAGGAGCAGTTTTGTGGGTTACGAGGAGCTTCAATGCGACTCGAAAATAATAAGAATTATTAAAGGAGATGAATGGGTTTCTGAAGCAAAGGAAGGGGAAGAAATTGAGATTGTCTCTGAAAGGACGCCCTTTTATGGAGAGTCGGGGGGGCAGGTAGGAGATCGAGGGGTGATCTTTCATGAAGATTTTTCGATCGAGGTGGAAGATACTCTCAAACCCTTCGAGGAGTTGATTATCCATCATGGGAGAGTGAAGAGAGGAAGGGTAAGAGAGGGAGTGGAAGCTACTTTTCGAGTGGATGCGGATCGAAGGAGAGATATCACCCTGAACCATACAGGGACCCATCTCCTCCAAGCCGTATTAAGAGAGATTTTAGGAAACCATGTCCATCAAGCAGGCTCCCTGGTCAGCCCTGAGCGATTGAGATTCGATTTCACTCATTTTGCGCCGATCAGCCCGAAGGATCTGGATAGGATTGAAGAGATGGTGAACCAGAAGATTCGGGAAAATCTAAGGGTTGAGACGAAGATCATGACCATAGAAGATGCTCTTCAGACAGGCGCCATGGCCCTTTTTGGAGAAAAGTACGGAGAAAAGGTAAGGGTCGTCATGGTATCAGACTTTAGTATAGAGCTCTGTGGAGGGACTCACGCCTCAAGGACGGGCGATATTGGCCTCTTCAAGATCGTGGCTGAAAGCGGAGTGGCTGCCGGCGTAAGGAGGATAGAAGCCCTGACGGGGAAAGGAGCCTATCGATGGCTCAAGGAGTTGGAGCGAGAATTAAGGGAAATGGCTTACCTTCTTAAATCTACTCCCGAAGAACTCTCCGAAAGATTGGAGCGGTTGCTTGAAAGGCAGAAAAGTCTTGAACGGGAGATCGAATCCCTTCGGGCTAAGTCCTTCCATCAGGAGGTTCTGCAACTCCTCTCTCAAACCAGAGAAGTGAAAGGGGTGAAGGTCTTATCCACGAAGGTGGATGGAAAAGATCTAAGAACGCTTCGCGAGTTCATAGATCAATTAAAAGTAAAACTGGGTTCGGGAATCATTCTCTTGGGGAGCATGGCAGAAGAGAAAGTTACCCTGTTGATGGGAGTAACTCCTGATCTTACCCATCGGTTTAAGGCGAACGAATTGATCAGGAAGATAGCTCTCTATGTGGGAGGAACCGGAGGAGGAAGAGCCGATTTTGCTCAAGCAGGAGGCACAAAGAGCGAGAGGTTAGAGGAGGCCCTTCAGGCGATTGATCATCTTATTGAGTAATGAGAGGAAGAAGGATTCTCCCTCCTCCCCGATCATTGATCTGGGCAGGGGGGAATTTTTTTGAATAAAATATTCAGTCCAGGAAGAGGAAGATGTCCAAAGTAAGAACCAGATTTGCACCCAGTCCAACAGGGGATCTCCATATTGGAGGGGCGAGGACAGCCCTTTTTAATTGGCTCTTTGCGAAGAAGATGAAAGGGGTCTTTATCCTCCGAATTGAGGATACGGATGTGGAGCGTTCCACTCAGGAGGCTGTTCAGGGGATTCTCGATGCGATGAAGTGGTTGGGATTGGATTGGGATGAAGGTCCATACTTCCAGAGCGAACGATTTCGTCTTTATCAAGAGGTGGCTGAGAGGCTCCTTCGAGAGGGGAAGGCTTACCGGTGCTACTGTAAACCTGAAGAGTTGGAAGAGAAAAGGAAAGAGGCGCTCAGGGCTGGACGAAAGCCTAAATACGACCGGAGCTGTTTGGAGCGAAGGGTGCATCCTCTGAATCAACCTTTTGCGATTCGATTCCTCTCATCGGATCATGGAGAAACGGTGGTCGATGACTTGATCCAGGGACGGATCGTGTTTGATAACTCTGAACTGGACGATTTGATTATTCTAAGAAGCGATGGATATCCGACCTATAATTTTTCTGTGGTCGTGGATGATGGAACGATGGGTATTACTCATGTGATTCGGGGAAATGATCATCTCAACAATACTCCCCGGCAGATTCAGATCTATCAGGCTTTGGAATATCCTTTACCGAAATTTGCCCATGTTCCGATGATTTTAGGGCCAGATAAAAAGAAACTTTCAAAGCGTCATGGAGCTCCTTCCGTAATGGAATATAAGAAGATGGGCTATCTTCCAGAGGCTGTGGTCAATTATCTGGTCCGTTTGGGTTGGTCTTATGGAGATCAGGAGGAGTTCACCCTGGAGGAATTGATCGAGAAGTTCACTCTGGAAGCGGTCGGACGATCTCCGGCTGCCATCAACCCGGGAAAACTCGACTGGCTCAATTCTCAATACATTAAAAAGAAGGATTTAGACGGATTAGTTCGATTATTTCGACCTTTTATCGAGGAAAAAGGATATTTCATCTCCGACATTGAGACCCTGAGAAAGATTGTCTCCTCCCTACGGGAGAGAGTGAAGACTCTGGTGGAGATGGCCAATCTTTCAGAATTCTATTTTACGCAAGAGGTGAGCTATGAGGAGGGTGGAGCGAAAAAATTTCTAACCTCTGACTCCCTACTTATATTTAACGAGATGAGAGAGGCCCTTTTAAAGGAGAGGGTTTTAAATCGTGAGACCGCTCATCGTCTGATCCAGAACCTTTCAGAGAAGCAAGGGCTACCTCTGGTTAAGATTGCTCAACCCGTTCGAGTGGCTCTCACCGGACGGACAGCCAGTCCTCCTCTGGATGAAGTGATGGAAATCCTTGGCCCGGAGAGAGTGATTCAGAGACTCGAGAGGGCGGTGAAATATATCGAACAGAAGGAGGAAAAATAGATTAGGGATTCATCGATGAAGCTTAGGTCCCTTGAGATGATCGGATTTAAATCTTTTGTGGATCGAATCGTTTTGACCTTTCCCGAAGGGATCACAGGGATTGTCGGGCCGAACGGTTGCGGAAAGTCCAACATTGTCGATGCGATCCTCTGGGCCATTGGTGAGAGGAGTGCCAAACATCTGAGGGGAAGATGGATGGAGGACGTGATCTTTAATGGTTCGGAGGGAAGAAAACCTCTCGGGATGGCAGAGGTCACCCTTACCTTTTCAAACGAGGATGGATCAGCTCCTCCGGCATATGCATCTTATAGTGAGATTACGATCACCCGGAGGCTCTACCGGTCTGGGGAGAGTGAATTTTTGATCAATCGAGTCCCCTGTCGATTAAGAGACATTACAGATCTCTTTCTGGACACGGGAATCGGGGTCAATGGATATTCGATTGTCGAGCAAGGTCGGGTGGAGTATCTCATCCATGCCAATCCACAGGAGAGACGATTCCTTATCGAAGAGGCTGCAGGGATAGCCAAGTACAAAGAGAGAAAAAGACTGGCGCTGATGAAGATGGAAGCCACCCAACAGAATCTTCTTCGGATTCAGGACATCATTGCCGAGGTCAAGAGACAGATCCTCACCCTTGAAAGACAGGTGAAACGAGCCGAGGAATATAAAGCCATTCGAAAAGAGATTAAGGAGATCGAACTGCGTTTTGCACTTCAGGAGTTTGCTGAACTTTCTGAAAGGGGAGAGGCAGCCAGAGGCTATCTCAAGGCCCTCCGTGAAAGAGAGTCGGGAATCTCTACTCAGCTAACAGAAAAAGAGGCCCTGGTAGAGGGGATGCGAGTTAAAAGTACGGAAGAAGAAGAGAAGGAGCGCCTCCTTCAGAAAGAACTCTATGAACTCGCTCAATCCATTCAGAAGAGAGAAAACGGGATCACCCATTTAAGGAGGGAGAGGGAAGTTCTTCAAAAGCAGGAGATAAAGATCAAAGAGGAGGTCACCGAAGGGCTTTCGGCCTGGCGAAGGGCCCATAGAGATCGAAGAGAGTCGGAGAAGGAAAGGGAACAGTTAGAGAAGGAGAAGAAAGAGATCAGAGAGACCCTTCAAGAATGGGAGATCCTTTACCATGACTTTAAGGCAACCTATCAGGAGGTCGCAGATCAATTAGAGATAGAGAAAGGGAAGATGATCAATCTTCTGACCCAGCAGACCTCCCTGAGGAATCGGCAATCCCATTTAGAGGAGAGAGGAGAAGAACTCCAGAAGAGGTGGAAGGAACATGAGAAAGAGTCTGAGGAGGCCCGAAAGATCCTGAGTCAATTAGAAGAAAGGATGGCTCAGATGGAAGGGGAGAGAGAGAAGAACTGTTCCCTCCGGACGAGACTCCTTGAAGAAAAGGAAAAGGAGGAGAGGGGGCTTCAAAGACTGAAAGAAGAGTTAGAGGCGAAACAGAGAGAGCGGTCCGTTTTAGAAGAGGAATTGAGGCAGAACCGGTCTCGATACCTCTCCTTAAAAGAGCTTCAGGAGAATTACGAAGGATTTGAGAGGGGAGTAAAATCGATTCTTTTTCAGAAAAAAAGAGAAGGAGAGAAGTGGGAACGAATCCTGGGAGTCGTGGCGGATATTTTTGAACCTGATCCTCCCTATGAAATCCCATTAGAGGCGGTTCTCGGAGAGAGGCTCCAATATCTAATGGTTGAGGGAGAAGAGGAGGCAAAGAAGGCCATCCATTTTCTAAAAAAGGAGTCTTTAGGGCGAGGAAGTTTCATCCCCATTGGAATAGAAGCCGAAGGGTCCAATCGTCCTTCTCGAGGAGAGGGAGAGGGGTTCCCTCTTCCCCTCCTTCAGTTCGTCCGGGTGAAAGAAGGGTTCTCTTCCCTCGCTCAATTCCTTATCGGAGACGTGGGGGTGGTGAACAATCTTGAAGAGGCCTTCGATTGGATCAAAAAGGAGGGAGGATTCCAGATCTTGGTAACTCGAGAAGGTGAAGTGGTGGAGCGGTCTGGGATCATTACAGGAGGAAGTTCGGATCAAGGACTCGGAATTTTAGAGAGGAGGAGAATCATAAAAGAATTAGAACGAAAGGTGAGCGAAGAAGAAGAACGGTATCAACGACTCTCCGAGGAGGAGAATCAAATCCAGAAGGAGATCACCCTCAGGGAGGATCGATTAGAAAGAAAGAGGAGGGAGATCCAGGAAAAAGAGATTGAGCTTCTTCATCAGGAAAGGGATCTTGAGGCGATCAGAAAGGATCTCTCTCAGATTCGCGAGAAGATCGAGGTCCTTCGGTTTGAAGGGGAGGAGCTCCAAAAGGAAAGGGAAGAGATTGAGAAAGAACAAAGGGCAGTTTCAGAGGCGCTTGCGAAAACCGATCGATTACGGGAGCAAAAGGAAGAGGAGCTTCAATCCCTTAAACGAACGGTCGAGGAGGTCAGAGAGGGAACAGAAGAATTGGGAGGAAGGATCACCGAAAAGAAGGTCATTCTGGCATCCATTGAAGAGAAGCAGCGAGGGCTCGATCAACAAAACCTTCATCTCTCGGAGAATCTAAAAGCCATAAGGGATCTGGTCCGAAGAAAGGTAAGGGAGATCCGTTGGTGTCGAGAGGAGTCCCTCTCGATCTCCCGGAAGATTGAAGAGGAAGAAGGTGCCATCGAAGAGGAGATGGAGAAGCATCGAAAGGGAGAGGAACTCCTCCTTCAACAGCGCGAAAAGGTCTTAGAGCTCTCAAATGGGTGGAGAGAATGGGAAGCCTCTACCCGATACCTTCGTCAGGAACTGGAGGGGATTCGTCAAAAGATTCATGAAGAAGAGATTCGGTTTTCCGAGGTTCAACTCAAACTTCAACATCTTCAAGATTCGATCAAAGAACGATACGGCACGATCCTTTCCTCCTTCACTCCTTCAGAGGAGGAGTTTCCAAAAGACGAGATGGCCAGGAGACTCTCTGAATTGAAGGCAGCCTTAGAGGAGTTTGGAGAAGTCAATTTGATGGCCATCGAGGAATATCAAGAATTGAAACAGAGGCATGATTTTTTGGTCGAACAGCACGAGGATCTTCAGAAATCGCTCGATAATTTGAAGAAGGCGATTGCCCGGATCAATCGAACCACTACAAAGCGATTCTTAGAAACCTTCCATCTGGTGAACGAGAAATTTAAAGAGGTTTTTGTTCGGCTCTTCAAGGGAGGACAGGCAAGTCTCGTCCTTGTGGATGAGAATGACCCTGCCACTTCAGGGGTGGATATCATCGCTCAACCTCCAGGGAAAAGGCTTCAGAATATTGATCTCCTTTCAGGAGGGGAGAAGGCTCTGGTCGCCACCGCCCTCCTCTTCGGCCTTTTTATGATCAAACCCACTCCTTTTTGTCTCCTGGACGAGATGGATGCCCCATTGGATGATGCCAATATCAATCGATTCATTGAACTTGTCAGGGAATTCTCAAAGAAATCTCAATTCATATTAATTACCCACAATAAAAAGACCATGGAGGTCGCCCATACCCTCTATGGAATCACCATGGAAACCCCGGGGGTGTCCAAAGTGGTCTCTGTCCGTCTCAACTAAGCATCCTTTTTATCGGAATTTATTAACTCAAATTGTTTAATTCGGAAGTGGTTTGTTGATTTCTTTTAGCAAGCTCATTTCTATTTTCCCGTGGATTGCCAGTTGAGAACCAGCCTGATGAATCATTTCCAGGCGAGGCTCGAGAAGTAAGGGTTCCATTTGAAGGCCCTATCTCAAAGGGAGACTAATTCTTTGAAATGATGGATGGTTTCTCTCAGATAGGATTCCTCAAGAGGACCGAAAGGAGAAGGGGTCTCAAGGATCCTTTTAGGAATCGAGACATTTTCTATCTCGAATCCCATCTCTTTCTTCAGGCGATTCTTTTCGATCAAAATCTTCTTTCCCATCTGGAGGAGATCTGACTCCGTAAGGTCCCACCCAAAAACCTGAAGCCCTTTTTTGACACGCTCAAGAGTGTAAACATTACGGGCAAAAAGACAGAGGACAAGACTGGTCAGCACTTGCCTTAAAGCCTCTTCTTCAAAAAGCTTCTGAGCCATCTCTTTTGGCGGGATGGTTTTTCCTTCTTTAAATATTTTCTGATCAAGGCTATATCCCGCACTATCGAGATGGCTGTGTCTGGATCCGGTGATATGGGTAAGATGGGCCCCGGGGCCTGTATGATAACCGGAGATTTCATTTCCAAAATAGGAGAGAGCAAATTCTCTTCCTCCATACCTTTCCACTAACGCTTCAACGCCACGCCCCATCCGTTGATAGAACTCAGACTCAGAGCCAATCATTCTTTCAATCATACTCAGATAAGTTTGAGTGTCTCCAAAAGAAGGAGAAATCCCCTCGGTTTCTTTTTCCCCGATCAGCCCTTTTTCATAGGCTTCCGTTGCCCACGCCAAAACCACCCCGGTCGTAATCGCATCGATTCCGTATTTTTCTACAGCAATCATTATTCTTAAGAAATCCTCCACCTGACCTATTCCCAAGAGAGTTCCTAAGCTGTAGAGTGGCTCATAGTCGTAGGAAACAAAGGTGGTCTTATAAAAATAGGGATCGTCCGGATACCTCTCCCGCAAGACAGCCAGATGGATACAACCCACCGGACAGTGGCTACAGGCGATCCTCCGGCCCAAATAGTTTATGGCTAAATTCTCACCGGAGAGTGTCTTAGCTTTTTCGAAAGTTGCCGCCTGGAGATTCTTCGTCGGTAAGGCTCCAAGGGCATTGAGGGGTAGGATGTTTTCTGAGGTTCCGAGTTCATGATATTTCTTGGTTGGAGAGGAGGTACATTCTCTATAGATCTCTTCATAGATTTTTAAATATTCTTTTTTGTCCTTTGGAACGATGCTTCTTTTCCCAGAGATCACAATCCCCTTGAGTTTCTTACTACCAAAAACTGCTCCAAGTCCCAGTCGACCGAAATGACGATAGGTTTCCGTAGTGACATTGGCATAAGAGATCCCTTTCTCCCCGGCCCTTCCGATCCTCAAGATACTCCTATAGCCACTCTGACCCTCCCTTTCTCGAATCAATCTTCCCACCGTTCCTGTATCTGCAATCCCCCAGAGTGCCCTTGCCTCTTTGAAGCGAACCCGATCTCCATCAACCGTGAGGTAGATGGGGATTTTGCTTGCCCCTTTGAGGACCAGTGCGCCGTACCCGGCTTGCCAAAGGGCAATCGCTGATCTTCCTCCTCCGTGGCTTTCCCCGAGCAACCCATGATGAGGGGATTTAAAAAGGGAGACCATTTTGGAAACCATGGGAAATGTTCCAGTCAAGGCCCCTATCGTAAGGATGATGGGGTTTTGAGGATCATGAGGATCAATCTTTGGGTCAAGAAATTCTTTTAGAAGATGAATTCCAGCCCCAACCCCACCGAGGTAGTCCTGGAAGTATTCTTTCCTTTCGACCACGGAATAGGAAAGCTTCGAGAGATCCACGATAAGGACTCTATAAAGAGAAGGATCCACGATTCACCTTTTCAATCTCTAATACTCCATAAGCACAATAATTTTTACAATAGCCACAGTAAAGGCAGATAAGCGGCTTTCCATCCTCTTCGTCCATGGAAATGGCAGAGATAGGACAGGCCTCCACACATCTCCCACACCCGATACATTTTTCCTTATGGAGTTTAACCCCTCCTACTTCCCTCTTCTCTAAGGCAGAAGTAGGACAGACAAAGAGGCAGGAAGGATCCTGACAGGCCCTGCAAACGATGACGGTAAAGCCTCTTTCCATTCCCCCGATCGACCTCACCCGAATTCTTGATCCCTCCAGGGAGGCCTTTCCCTCCCTTCGAGTACAGGCGAACATGCAGGATTGGCATCCGACACACCTTTCAGAATCCAGAATCTGAAGCCTTCTGATCATCTATGGAATTTCCTTGACAAAGTTTTTATATCATAGCACGAATTAAATAATAAGCCATTATCCCTGAGGTTCCCAATTTTAATCCCATCCCCAAAAGAGTCCCCACCATAACCCCCCAACCGGCTTTTAAGGCCTGTCTCTTATCTCTCGAGACAAACCATTCCATCAGGATTGCTCCAATAAAAGCCCCGGGGATCAATCCAAAAGGAGAGAAGAACGTTCCAATTATCATCCCTCCCACGGCTCCCAAAACCCCCCACTTAGAGGTTCCGTATCTCTTGGCACCGATAAGTGGAAGGAGATAGTCGATGATGGTCACCCCTATCGTGATTATAAGGAGAACGATCATCAGGGATAGGGTCAAGGGAGGAGAAAAATTTTGAATGAGTGCATATAGAAGGAGTCCAATAAAACTTAAGGGTGGTCTAGGAAGAATAGGAAGGATGCTTCCTAAAAACCCAAGAAGAAGGAGAAGAATACCGATGGTCACTCCGATATATTCCAACATGATGACTCTTATTTTTCTTCCAAAAGTCCTTTTATTCGAAACATCTCCCGGGAGACCCTTTGGAGTTTGGATTGGATGGTGGTTATTTTTTCCTGTTCAGTTTTGTTCTTCCCTGTCTCCTTCGAGCGGGGATGATGAAGAGTCCGATCACCGCCATAAAGCTTGCCATCAGGACCCCTGTCACATCCGCAGCAGCAGTGGTTGCAATCGTAGTGACTAATGCCCCTAAACCGATTGCTCCAGCCTCAAGAGCGACTGAGGTAGCCACCGCTGTCTGGGCACTTTCAGCGATAGCCTTTGCCTCCCGGGTTCTATCATAAGTCTCTATCACCCGCCGGGTTTCACGAAGGATCCTATCCAGAAGTCCCTGACGGTCATGATAAAAACGTCCCATTTCGACATCTCCGATCATCTTCCGTTGATGCTCTTGAGTCCTTTCTCTTAAATGTGTAGAGATCGCCTCCCATTGTCTAAGGTCAGAATCCACCA
>CALIBK010000031.1 GCA_938045955.1 uncultured bacterium
CCTTCGTTATGAATCTCCGGCCCCCCCATGCCCATACTTATTTCTCCTTCATGAGCAACATCAAGCATAAGTCCCCCTTCAATCCGATCATAATCGGTCACTGCCACCAGAATCCCTGCACACATCTCGGCCATGAAATGAGCATCGATAATAAGGCTATACCTCGGAAATCCACTATTGACCGTTCTTCTGAGATGCTCGCTTTCTTAACCGAAGAAAGTGAAGTCTCCGGCTTCAAATCAAGCCTCTCCACGTTTAATGCATAGAGCGTAATCACATAAGGATGGAGGGATATTCTTCGACTCCAGAGGAATTGAAATGTTCTTTCCTCCACCCCCTGGCATGACATACGGAAGAGGAATCTTTCCTCCATCCTTAAACGCAGAAGTGGATATCCCCATAGCAGCACCTCCAGAAATAAAAGGTCAGGCACTCACCGACCAGTCCCAGAGCGTACCCTCCCATCCCGAAATAATCCCATTGTCCCCACAAACTGGACAGGACCAAACAATAGCAGACCCATTCTGGTAATCTATAAACGCAATAACCTCCCCAGGACATGGCCTCTGAGATGGCCTTCTTCTACAACGAATCCCGGTAGCAAGAGAACTTTTATCTCTCACAGTAACGGCTCTGACAATCCTGCCAAAATAAGTCGCAAGCCTCATCGCAGGCCGGGGCATCTCTGCCAGACTTCCATCATCCGTAAGAAAATGCCTGAGATCCACAACCCAGCTATTGCCCATCACTCCTCCTCTTCCCCGTACTGCGGAGGGGCCTCCCCGATGGACTCAAGAACGGCTGGATACCTTACCCCCTCCTCCGCGCTCCCAATCCCTTCAAGCTCGGTCACAAAATGCCACTCATCCCCATAGTCAAAAAGAAAGAGCATCCTCTTACCCACCCGATCAAATACCCGCCTCACCTTCGTTTTCTTCACCCCCTGAAACTCACTCTCCTCCCCTAAATCCGAAAATAACTCATACCCCTCCCGGGAATGAGACCACCTCTCAAGATTATCATAAAACCCAAAATTATGATCAAAATCAAAACCAAAACTGTTAACAATTCCCTCCGCCAACCTATAGAGGGTATAATCCCCGGGAATCCCTATTATCCGGTAAGGCCGCCCCTTCACCCTCCCAAAAAAATCACTCAAAGTCGCCTTTATCCTGTAAATATTTTCCCCCGATCCTACCTTTTCCCTTCTCATAGGAGGTCCTCCAAAAATAAAGAATCGGGCTTTCATTAATCAATCTTTTAAAGTCATGGAAGCCACTGAAAGATGATACCTGTTTCCCCTTACCTCCGAGAGCACATAGTCCACAATGAAACGCCGGTTGTCCGAGAAAAAACGTTCCTTCCGCCTGATAAGACTCTCAACTATCGCCTTAAAATCCTGAAGAAAACCCCTTCCTAAGGATGAGAGAACCGGTTTTACCTTCTCATTAAGAAACTCTTCCCTCTCCCCCTCGGGAAGCAGAGCCGTATTCCAGGCAATCATGGCAATGGTAAGAAGCTTTTCATAATCCTCCTTCCCCTCAGCAAGCCCCCAATAAGGCTCAATAAATCGAAAGAGAACCTCTGACATCTTCTCCCCGGAAGTGGGTCTCATCTCAAGCCCCTGAGCCTCAAACAACCTATCCGATCGAATCCTCTCCTTCAACACCTCAAACTCATCCCTCTGTTTCCGTTTCTTAGACATCTCTACCTCCAGATTTTTTAATGGACTTTTCATCTAATAGAAGCGATTACCAACCCCTTTTCAGTCCCTGCAGACCCTGAGAAAATTACATCTCCCACAGATCCTCTCATCCTCTACCCGACTAAACCCCTCCTCTTCTAAAGGGATATTATTCTCCATATGAATCAAAAGAGACTGCATATCCTTAATGCTTCCACGAATATAACTTTTTATCTCCTCCACCTCCTCTCTCGTTGGAGAAAAGTTTGGGGAACCTTTTAGAGAAGTCAAAAGTGTGGAAAGAAGTTTAGAATTCTTTTAAGATCGGTTCAGGATTCTCCTGCACCTCGATCAAGGACATCGATCACGGTCTTAAGCAGAATGAAAAGAACCCCTTTCTCCTCCTCCGTTAACACCATCTCCTCTTCCTCCATCAGAGCCTCAACCATATAGTTAAAGACATGAGGCTGCCGGGAAATCTGAACCCGAGTCACCCGATCAAAAAACTTTTCATGAGCCCCCTCAAGCCTCTCAAGTAACTTCTCATTCTCCTCATAACATTGGAGAATCTCTTGAGAAGAAATCCTCCTGATCCTTCCTAACATCGCCTGAAACATCCGAAAGATCACAAAAAATATATAGACCCCAAGCTCCCGGGCTTCCCTCTCCATCTCCTCAGTAAACTCAACCACAAAGGCCAGAAGCTCGGGTTGATGGAAGCCGATCTTTTTCATCTCCCTCTCTGCCCTCTCAGGACTAAAAAAGGCAACCTCCCTCCACGTTCTCTCTACAATCTCTTCAGGAATGGGTCTCACCGTCTCATCCAATCCGCATCGTGGTTAACCCAGAGACACCCCATTTAGCTCCATCTCCCCACTCTCAGGAATAGAAATGATCCCTAACATAACTTTAAGCCCGCGAAGAACAATAAGGGGCAAAAATAATCCAAAACCGATACCTGACATTATCTTATCCCATTTACCTTCTCTATACAAGACGAAAGGGAATAGCCCCGATCTATCTCATTATCCAAGTCAGATTTTGTCCAAGAACAGAGGGATAAAACCATTGATAAAACTTCCACAGGGTTTAATAAAAGAATTGGATTAGATTATATTTTAAAAAGAGAAGAAGAAACGTTTTATGAAACCAGGATTTTTAGGAAATACCCGAAACTACACTCCCCGAGAGATAAAGGAAGTTTAGCCTTACTTTCTGACCCCGAAAAGAAGGGGTCAGGATTTTTCATCATAAGTTTTCGAGCAATCTTATAATAGCTTCCCTAAGCGCACCCAGATCAAAGGGCTTCTCTATATGTGGGTTCGGCAGTGATTCGAGAAACTCCCGGGTTGAATCCCTCATAATATCCCCCGTTGAAAAGATGACCCGATCGATTAAAGAAGGTCGGCTTTGCCTTAAAATCTGATAAAAATCCCTCCCATCCATCTCAGGCATTACCACATCACAGATCACAAAATCAAACTCTTTCTCCTCCAAGATCCTTAAGGCCATGCGGGCATCAGGGACTGTCACAATCTCACAACCCATCTCCCCAAAATACTTCGAAACGATTTCAAGAATATTTACATCGTCATCAATGAAGAGACCCCTTAGCCCGATGAGACTCCTTTCGGCCTCCTTCGCCCCTTCTCCTTCCCTTTCCACCCTCAAAACAGGGAGAGTCAAAATAAAGGTACTCCCCTTTCCCCACTCACTCTCCACCCTCATTGTGCCCCCATGATCAATCACTATTGAATGAGAGAGGGCAAGCTCAAGCCCGGTCCTCCTTCCATGAGACCAGGAGAAAAGGGGATCAAAGGCTCTGGAAACCTCTTCTGAAGGGAGTCCCGGCCCATCATCCGAAATAAGGATTTCTATCTTACCTTCCACCTCAGATGTCTTTATTCGAATCTCACCAAATCCATGAAATTCCTTTATGGTCTGCTCATTATGTTCAATAATATGTTGCAGGGCCTGCCGCATCTGCCCTGTAGTGCGACCCTTTAGTCAAGACATTTTTGAGGCCTTAAAGGTGTAGAGTTATGATCCATCAAAAAACGACCTCACCATTTGCCCTAGAATCAATTTTCTCAGACCGATCCATATCTCAGCATCCCCCCTTAAGCCGC
>CALIBK010000032.1 GCA_938045955.1 uncultured bacterium
TTTATGATAATTCCGGATTAAAAGGAGGAAATTCATATGGCAACACCTGTGACCGTTCCTATGGTAGGAAAGATTATTTCGGTCTCGGTAAAAGTGGGGGATAAGGTCAAAGAGGATGATCAGGTTGCTGTGCTTGAGGCGATGAAAATGGAAATGCCAATAGTGGCTCCTGTGGGTGGAATGATCAAGGAAGTTTGTGTCTCTCCCGGTCAAGAAGTGGAGGCTGAAGCGACAATTGCTATAATTGAATAGTAAATTTTGAGGAATCTTAAATCTCTGAGTAAGGGATTTTTTCAAAAGACAAGTTAAAAAAATTTATTGTTTCTTTCTCGAAGAGGTTTGGAATGAAACGGATCGGGATTATTGCGAAGCAGAATAAACCGGAAGCAATCCCTTTAATCGGGCATTTGATTGAACATCTCAAATTAAAGGATATTGATTTTTATATAGAGGACTCGGTGGGGAGAGCATTGCCCGCATTTCCTAATGGAATTCGGCTAAACTTAATAAGAAGAGAAGAGATTCCCGCCCGGGTTGAGATGGTCGTTGTTCTGGGAGGAGATGGAACCCTCCTGAGCGTCGCCCGATTGGTCGGAAAATATAGAGTCCCCATTCTTGGGGTCAACCTGGGGGGATTAGGTTTTCTCACCGAAATTACCCTCAAAGAACTCGATAAGGTTCTTGAAAAAGTCATCGAGGGTGATTTTATAGCGGACGAGAGGGTGGCCCTCCAGGCAGCCGTTTTAAGGGGAGGGGAAAAGATGGCCGATTTCATAGTCCTCAATGACGCGGTCATCAACAAAGGGGCCTTGGCAAGGATTATTGATCTTGAAACCTCCATCGATGGAGAATATCTCACCACCTTCAAATCGGATGGACTCATTCTCTCCACTCCCACCGGCTCGACGGCATACAACCTCTCGGCGGGAGGCCCCATCATCTATCCTTCCCTTCATTGCATTATTATTACTCCCATCTGTCCACACACCCTGACCAATCGCCCGATTGTGGTTCCTGATGATGTGACCATAAGAGTGGTTCTGAAAACGACCCAGCAAGAAGTCCTCCTCACATTAGACGGACAGCAAGGATTTATGCTGGAGTATGAAGATGTGGTGGAGGTGAAAAAATCGGAAACTGGCATCCTTTTGATTAAGTCTCCCTATCGGCATTATTTCGAACTCCTAAGGGAAAAATTGAAGTGGGGGGAACGTTAATAGAGATGCTCCTTGAGCTTCGGATCAGAAATTTTGCGATCATCGATGAATTATCCCTCGCTTTTTCCAAGGGATTGAATGTCCTCACCGGAGAGACAGGGACAGGAAAATCCATTATTCTGAATGCGGTCCATCTTCTCTTAGGAGACAGAGGGAGTGAGGAATTAATCCGGAGTTCGGAGGAAGAAGCAGCGATTGAAGCCCTTTTTGATATCTCTCATAACCGTGAGGTCAAAGAGAAGATTCAAGAAAAGGCGTTATCCTTCCATGATAAAGAGGAGACTTCTTTTTTGGTTCGACGGATCCTTTCTCGATCAGGCCGCGGGAAGGTCTTCCTCAATGAAACTCTGGTGACTCTCGGGACACTTTCTGAGATTGGCGAAAGACTTCTGAGTATTTACGGACAGCACGAACATCAATCTCTACAGCGGGTGGAGACCCACGGGGATATCCTGGATGAATTCGGCGGATTGGTCAGACTTCGAGAAACATTCCGGGAACACTTTGAACAATACCTCTCGCTCTCTGGCGAGATCCAAAGGATCCGAGATGAGAAGGAGAAGGGAGCAAGGGAAAGGGAGCTGATGGCCTTTCAACTGAAGGAGATAGAAGATTCGAAGATTTCACCGGGTGAGGAAGAGGCTCTGAAAGTGGAGAGAGGGATTCTCATTCATGCAAAAAAATTGATAGAGTTTGCCCAAACCTTCCAGGAAAGAATCTTCGAAGGAGAAGATTCTGCCCTTGAGAGGATTCAGTCTATGCTCAGATGGGGGAGGGAGATTCTAACCATCGATCCCTCCCTCTCCGAAGCGATTAAAGGATTGGAAGCCTCCTCGATTCAATTAGAAGAGACTGCTCTGGCCCTGAGAGACTATTTAAAACGAATCGAGATTGATCCGGCCCGACTGGAAGAGGTTGAGAACCGGCTTGAGGAGATTGACAGGCTGAAGAGGAAGTATGGACCTACCGTTGAAGATATCTTACGGTTTAGAGAAAAAGTGAGCGAGGCTTTAAAGGCCTTCACTTCCAATGATGAAAGGCTTACTCAACTGGAAGGAATTCTGGGATCCGTGGAGGCAGAGGTCCGGGCTTTGGCCCAAAAGCTCTCCATAGAGAGAAAGCGAGTTGCCAAGGAGTTAAAGCGATTGATTGAAAAGGAACTGAGCTCTCTGGGAATGAAGAGGACCACCTTTGAGGTAAAGATTGAGGAGCAACCCCTTTCTCTCAAAGGGAAGGATCGAGTGGAGTTCCTCATTTCACCAAATGTAGGAGAAGAGGTCAAACCCCTCGCCAAAATCGCGTCAGGGGGAGAACTCTCGAGAATCATGCTGGCGATGAAGAAGATTCTGGCCAAGGTGGGAGGGCGGCAGGTTCTTATTTTTGATGAAGTCGATTCTGGGATTGGAGGAGCTATCGCAGAGGTGGTCGGGAGAAAATTGAAGGAGCTCTCCAGGCACCATCAGGTCATCTGTGTGACTCATCTTCCCCAGATCGCCTGCTTTGCCGATACCCATCATAGCGTGAGGAAGGAGGTCCGGGGGGGACGCACTGTAACGGTGGTTGATCGATTAGAAGGTGAGGCTGTGGTTGAGGAGGTGGCCCGGATGCTCGGAGGAATCAGGGTCACAGAGAAAACTCGAGCACACGCCAAAGAGATGCTCGAGAATGCTAAAAAAGGTGGTTAGGAATAGGGATGGAGATAGAGGAGAGGAAGCAATACGATGATCCGAAAGGCAAAACTTAAGGATGTAAAGGAAATCCAGAAGTTAATAAAACTCTACTCCTCCCGAGGGGATATTCTTCCCAGATCTCTGAGTGAACTCTATGATCAGCTAAGGGATTTCTTCGTTTATCTCCATAATCGAAAAGTGGTAGGAATCTGCGCCCTTCATCTCTGCTGGGAGAACTTAGGAGAGATTCGATCCCTGGCCGTTTATGAAGAGGTAAGAAATAGAGGGATCGGAGCCAAATTGGTCAATGCCTGCCTGGACGAGGCAAAAGAGTTGGGAGTTAAGAAGGTCTTCGCTCTCACCTATCAGCCCAAATTTTTTGGTCGACTCGGTTTTAAAGAGGTGGATAAATCAGTCCTTCCCCATAAGATCTGGGCGGACTGTTTAAAGTGTGTCAAATTCCCTGACTGTGATGAGATCGCCATGGTTCGAGAGATCGATTAGATTGACTTTTATAGAGGCGGGTGTTAAAGAGATTGCAATTTTATGGTTTCCCCGATGAGTTCATCCCTTCCCTATAGAAGACCTACCATCGCAGAGGTCAATTTAAAAGCCCTCGCTTTTAATTATTATCAGATTAAAAAGAGACTTCCAAAAGGGGTAAGGATAATGGCCGTAGTAAAAGCCGATGCCTATGGGCATGGGGCCCTGACGGTTTCCCATAGATTAGAAAAATTGGGTGTAGAATATTTAGGGGTGGCCATCCCGGAGGAAGGGATAGAACTTAGAAGGGGAGGAATAAAAGCACCAATTCTTATTCTTGGAGGAACCCACCCTGCCGATGCGGACAGAATAATCAAGTATCATCTGACCCCGGTGGTCTTTGAGCTCCACCCTTTGAAAGAGCTTTCCAGAGTCGTGGAGAAGAGAGGGAAAACAGTGAAGATCCACCTCAAGGTGGATACGGGAATGGGGCGGTTGGGTGTGCCATTTTCAGAGTTTCCGAAATTTTTAGAAAAAATGAAGAGATTTTCCAACATCGAAGTAGAAGGTCTTCTTTCCCATTTTGCCTTGCTCGATGAGGAAAAAGGATACACGAAAGGCCAGTGGGAGAAGTTTCAGAAGGCTATCTCCATGCTCAGGGAGGCTGGGTTTTCCTGTCGTTACTTCCATATGGCAAACAGCGGAATCCTCACCCTTTTCCCTGATTTTTCAGGGAATCTGGTTCGGCCCGGGATTATGCTTTATGGTTCTTATCCTTCTTTAAAATTTAAGAACTTAATTCAGCTGAAACCAGTAATGACATTAAAAACCCGAATCCATTTTTTAAAGCGAGTTCCGATGGGATCGAAGATCGGTTACGGAGGGACTTTTGTGACAAAGAGAGAGAGTCTTATTGCTACCCTTCCAATAGGTTATGCGGACGGTTACAGTTTTCAACTTTCCAATCGGGGAGAGGTTCTGGTAAGAGGAAGAAGAGCTCCGATAGTGGGAAGGGTCTGTATGGATTTTACGATGGTGGATGTCACTGATATTCCAAAGGTGAGTTGTGGTGATGAAGTGGTATTAATCGGGAAACAGGGTCAGGAACAGATTACCGCCGAGGAGATAGCCGAAAAGATAGGCTCAATTCCCTATGAGGTGCTATGTGGAATTGGGAAGAGGGTTCCTCGAATTTATAGAGAATAGATATGAATTTTCTGAATTTAATGGATTAAAGGAGTCAATGGATGGGGATGAAGAGAATCGGAATTTTGGGCACGGGGTCCTATCTCCCCGAGAGGGTTCTCAGTAATTTCGATTTGGAAAGGGTTTTAAACACAAATGATGAATGGATTTTTAAACGCACGGGAATCAGGGAGCGGAGGATTGCCGACCCGCATATCAATGCCTCAGACCTGGCCAAAGAGGCTTCCCTTCGAGCTATGGAGATGGCGGGAATCGCCATTGAGGATGTGGACCTCATAATCATGACGACGATGACTCCAGATACAGCCTGTCCCTCCGGAGCCAATTGGTTAGAGGCAAAATTAGGAGCCGAGAAGGCGGTCTCCTTCGATGTGACCGCAGCCTGTTGTGGTTTTATTTTCGGTCTCTCGGTAGCCGAGGCCTACCTAAAGGCAGGGATCTTTCAGATCGTTCTGGTAGCCTCAGTGGAGATAATGAGTCGCACCCTGGATTGGACGGATCGGGAAAGCTGTATCCTATGGGGGGATGGAGCAGGAGCAGCCATCCTAAGGGGTTTTGAAGTCTCATCAAATGAAGAGCCTCTTATCCATCAGGGAAGAGAGGTGGCCGAAATTCTTTCCATTCATATTCATACAGATGGAGCAAACGGGGAGAACCTCCTCCTTCCGGGCGGGGGATCAAAGACTACCCCGATCAGTTATGAGAGTGTGGATAAAAAGCTTCATACCTTAAAGATGATTAAGGCCAATGAAAGTGTGCGAGTAGCGGTAAAAAGATTTGCTGAGGCTGCAGAGGAGGCTGCTAATGCAAGAGGATTATCGCTAAGTCAGGTAAAATGGATCATCCCACACCAGGCCAATATCCGGATCCTCCAGCAGATGGCCAAACGGCTAAATGTCCCCTTTGAGAAGGTCTACTTGACCATCGAAAAATACGGAAATATCTCGTCAGCAACAATTCCCATTGCCTTGGACGAGGCAGTCCGAAACGGAAGTATTCAAAAAGGGGACTACATCATCCTGAATGGATTTGGAGGGGGATTGACCTGGGGAAGCAGCCTTATTCGATGGTAATCTTAAAAAAACCCTCTTTTTCTTGATATGACTGGAATTTCAAAAAATGGATAAGAATGAAAAAATTATTGATCAGGCACTTTCCTTTTTAAAAAGAAAATCCATAGAGGGTTACGAGATTTTTGTTGAGGAATCCTCCCATTTTGAGGTCGAATCAAAGGAGGGAAAGGTTGAAACACTTCACGCTTCTTCCTCCTGGGGGTTTGCCCTTCGCGTCCTGAAAAATCAGAGACTTGGGTTTTCCTATACCACTTCCTCCCTTCTCTCTCCTTTAGAATTGGAAAAGAGGATCGATGATGCAATAGCCAGTGCCGAAGTGACCTCCCCGGATCCTGCTTATGATTTTTCGCCACCCCTCAAGGAAACCCTTATGGAGCTTCCCATATTCGATGAATCTTTGGAAAAGATTCCTGAAAAAGAGAAGATTGAGAAAGCCAAGGAACTGGAGGAAACTACCCGGGCTTTGGACTCCGAAAGGATTAAAAAGGTCAGGAAAGCTTCTTATCGTGAAGGAAGTTCAAGAATTTTTCTTCTTAATTCCAATGGCCTCCAGGTCTCCTCTCATTTCACCTTGGTCTCTCTATCGGTGATGGCCGTGGCGGAGGGGGGAGGGGAGTCGGAAATGGGCTGGGATTTCGATTTCAGTCATTTTTTTCATGACCTTGATGTGAAGAAGGTCGGAGAACGAGCAGGGAAAATGGCATTGAGTCGACTGGGGGGTAAAAAGGTATCCTCTGGAACCTTTTCTATCATCCTTAACCACCATGTCGCATCAGAATTTCTTTCCCTTCTTGCACATTCTTTCTTGGCAGAACAGGTTCAGAAAGGGAAATCTCCTTTGAAAGGAAAGAAGGGAGAGCAGTTTTTCTCCCCTCTTCTTTCGATTATCGATGATGGGCTTATTTTAAATGGAATGGCTACCTTTCCCTTTGACGGAGAAGGTGTACCAAGCCAAAGGACGAATCTTGTCATCAATGGAGTCATTGAAGGGTATCTTTACGATCGATTTTGGGCTAACCGAGAAAGACTCTCTTCAAAAGAGCCCCAGATAGAATCTACAGGGAATAGCCTGAGAACAGGCCTTCGACTTCCTCCAGTATTAGGAACCAGAAACTTCTTTATCCTTCCAGACAAAATCCCCTTTTCTTCCCTTCTCACAGAAGTTAAGGAAGGGTTATTGGTTGAGGAGGTCATGGGTATTCATACTGTGGATCCGATATCAGGAGATTTCTCTTTGGGGTGCTCTGGAAAATGGATCGAAAGAGAGGAGATCGTCCATCCGGTCAAAGGAGTGGCTATCGCCGGAAATCTTTTCGAACTCTTTAAACACATAAGGATGATCGGAGATGACCTTAGATTTTTCGGAAAGGTTGGCTCTCCAAGCCTTCTTATTGAAGGCGTGCAAGTTAGCGGAAATTAAAAAGATTTTTAACTCCCCTCCAAATAACCTTCCATAAAAAATCAAAAAAACTTGACAGAAAGATATGGAATTTGATACTTTTAACTCGCTTTTTTTAATCCTCCTTTTTGGGGGTGAGCAAGGAGGGGGTAGTGGATAAGGAATACATCAATATTCTTATCTTTGGTCATAAAAACTCTCCATCGAGACACCTGAAGATTAGAAAAAAGACCTTTAAGATCATTCTCTATTTTTCAGGGTTTCTTCTTCTCTCCCTCACCTTCTTTTTCTGCGATTATATTCAGGTAAAGAAGAAGGCCTATGAGGTTGCCCGTTTGAGACAAGAAACAGAGACCCAGAAGTCACAACTTCACTTCTTTTCCTCCAGAATTGAAGATCTGGAGAAGCAAATTTCAAAGTTAAAAGAGTTCGATAAAAGAATTCGGATTATTGCCAATTTAGAGAAGGGACAGGAGGTTTTCCCATTTATGGGAATGGGAGGGCCTTCTCCCTCTGATATTAGGGATAAGTTGAGACTCGAAAAAGATGAAAAAGGTCTTATTCAACAGATGAGGGTCGATATTGAACGCCTCGAGTCAGAGGCAACCACAAGAGAGGAAAGTCTTTCCGAACTGGAGAAGCTACTTCAGACGAAGAGAGATATGCTGGCCCATACCCCTTCCATCTGGCCGGCTCATGGTTGGGTTACTTCGGGATTTGGATTCCGGACAAACCCCTTTACGGGACTCACCCAGATGCACGAAGGGATTGATATCTCAAACCAGATCGGGACTCCCGTAATGGCTCCAGCCAATGGAATTGTTTCAGATATTCAAAACGATTTCGTATATGGGAAGCTCATCTTAATCTCCCATGGTTTTGGGATGACCACCCGATATGGTCACCTCAATAAGGTTTTTGTAAAGGTGGGGCAGAAGGTAAAAAGGGGAGAAAAGATTGCCGAGATCGGGATGAGCGGAAAGACCACAGGGCCTCATCTCCATTATGAAGTCAGGCTAAACGGGATTCCTGTAAACCCGATGAGGTACATCCTTAACTAATCCTTTCCCAACCCTTCCTTTTTTTAATCTTATTTTGAGTTGAAACTCCCTCCCATCCGTTATATAATTTTTTGAAATTAAATAATTTTTTCTGGAGAAACAGAATGTTAAGTTTACTGCTGAAAAAAATTGTAGGAAGCAAAAACGAAAGGGAGCTCAAAAGACTCCGTCCCATTGTTCAGAGAATCAATGAATTGGAACCCAGAGTTCAGATCCTCAGCGATGATCAACTTCGAGCAAAAACCGGGGAATTCAAGGAGAGACTGGAGAGGGGGGAGTCTTTAGATGAGATTCTTCCAGAGGCCTTCGCAGTCGTAAGGGAGGCTTCTAAAAGGACTCTCGATGAGAGACATTATGATGTCCAGTTAATAGGGGGGATCGTACTCCACGAAGGGAAGATTGCCGAAATGGCTACCGGAGAGGGTAAGACCCTGGTAGCGACCCTGCCAGCCTATCTCAACGCTTTAACGGGGAGAGGGGTTCATATCGTGACGGTCAATGATTATCTGGCAAAGAGAGATAGAGAGTGGATGGGGGTGATCTATCGGTTCTTGGGACTTTCGGTGGGAGTGATCGTTCATGGATTGGATGATCGGGAGAGAAAGGAAGCCTACCTCTGTGACATCACCTATGGAACGAACAATGAATTTGGGTTTGATTATCTCAGGGATAATATGAAATTTTCGATCGAAGACTATGTTCAACGAGAACTCCATTATGCGATCGTTGACGAAGTGGATAGCATCCTCATCGATGAAGCACGGACCCCCCTTATTATTTCAGGCCCCGCAGAGGAGTCCACGGATAAATACTATAAAATCAATCGGATTATCCCTTTTCTTAAACCAGGGCGGGACTATCAGGTGGAGGAAAAGAGTCACACTGCATTCCTGACAGAGGAAGGGGTGGCTCATGTAGAGAGACTCCTTCATGTGGAGAATCTCTACGATCCCAGAAACATCGAGACCCTTCATCATGTCAATCAAGCCTTACGAGCACATACCCTTTTTAAAAGAGACGTCGATTATGTGGTGAAGGACGGTCAGGTGATCATTGTCGACGAATTCACCGGAAGGCTCATGCCAGGAAGGAGATGGAGCGATGGACTCCATCAGGCCATCGAAGCCAAGGAGAACGTAAGGATTGAAAATGAGAACCAGACCCTCGCTACGATTACCTTCCAGAATTATTTCAGGATGTATAAAAAGCTGGCAGGGATGACAGGAACGGCTGACACCGAAGCCACCGAATTTAGAAAGATCTATAATCTGGATGTGATCGTCATTCCTACCAATATGCCTCTCATTCGAACAAACTATCCCGATGTGATCTATAAAACAGAGAAAGAGAAGTTTCGTGCCGTAGTCAAGGAGATTGAAGAGCTTCATCAGAAAGGCCGTCCGGTTCTGGTGGGAACTATCTCGATTGAGAAATCGGAGCGCCTCAGTCAGATGCTTAAAAAGAGAGGGATTCCTCATAATGTCCTCAATGCAAAACATCACGAGAGGGAGGCAGAGATTATTGCTCAGGCAGGCAGGGTAGGTGCCGTCACGATCTCCACGAATATGGCCGGAAGAGGAACGGATATCCTTCTCGGGGGGAATCCTAAGTTCCTGGCCCGAAGTCTTGCTGAAGACCCGGCGAATGAAGAATCTCTAAAGAAAGCCTATGAGAAGGCCTTGCAGATTGTTCAAAAAGAGAAGGAAGAGGTGGTGGCTCTGGGTGGACTCCATGTCATTGGTACCGAAAGACACGAGGCCAGAAGAATTGATAATCAATTAAGGGGAAGATCGGGAAGGCAGGGGGATCCAGGCTCTTCTCGATTCTACCTCTCCCTGGAGGATGATCTCCTTAGAATCTTTGGCTCCGAAAGAATCTCCCACATCATGGATCGTTTGGGGATTGAGGAGGACCAACCGATTGAACATCGTTTGGTAACCAAGGCCATTGAGAATGCCCAACGAAGGGTAGAGGCTCATAATTTTGAGATTCGGAAACACCTCCTTGAGTATGATAACGTCATGAATAAGCAGCGTGAGGTCATCTATGCTCAGAGAAGGGAAGTTCTTGCAGGGGAAAATCTAAGGGATTCGGTTTTAGAGATGGTCGAGGAGCAGGTAGAATCACTCGTGGATCTTTATACCGATGAGAAAGGACTCCCGGAAGACTGGGATTGGAAGGGACTCCAGGATGCCATCTATCAGCAGTTTTCCTTTCGATGGAATCCACCCCCTTTGAATGAAGATGGATTGAATCGGGGTCGCCTGAAAGAAATGCTTATTGAGGAGGCAAAAGAGGTTTACGGGAGAAAAGAGAAAGAATTTGGGGAACCCCTGCTTCGATATCTTGAAAAGGTTTTAATGCTTCAGTCGATCGATCATCACTGGAAAGACCATCTGTTAGCCATTGACCAATTGAAGGAAGGAATTGGGTTAAGGGGGTACGGGCAGAAAGATCCTCTCATCGAGTATCAAAAAGAGGCATATCAGATGTTTCTCGATATGTTGGAGAGGATTAAAAAGGATACGATTCAAAAGCTCTTTGCTATTCAGATGGCAAAGCGGGAAGAGGCTAAGGAGGTGAAGCTCGAGCGAAAACAAGTCTTCTTTTTGACTCGAGGCCCTGAAGCCTCTCCGGGAGGAGGATCGAAGGAAGAAGGGGGAAGGAGGACTGTAAGGAGAGAAGGAAAGAAAGTGGGTCGAAATGACCCATGTCCTTGCGGAAGTGGGAAGAAATATAAAAAATGCTGTCTCCTGAAAGAGGAGGCAAGAGTTTAAATTTAAAGAAAATTCAAAATTAAAAATTCAAAAATATAGGGTTTTTAAATGAATTTTGCCCATTTTAAAATACCGGGCTTTCTATTTTCCGCAATTTCAGCAGGGATCAAGAAGGATGGGAAGAAGGATTTGGGATTGATCTATTCAGAAACTCCAGCCCATGTGGCTGGCCTGTTCACCACCAATAAGGTAAAGGCTGCCCCTGTTCTCATCAGTATGGAGAGAATCAAAGAAGGATCCTCTCAGGCCATTTTCGTTAATAGTGGGAATGCCAATGCCTGCACCGGGCAAAGAGGGATAAAGGATGGATACTATATTTCCTCTCTTCTTTCAAAGGAATTAGGAATTAAAACGGTTCATATCCTCCTCAGCTCTACAGGGGTCATTGGGGTTCCTCTTCCCATAAAGAAAATCGCCCAAAAGATTCCGGAACTGGTCCGTGGGCTTTCACCTGATGGATGGGCAGATGTCGTTGAAGCGATTATGACCACGGATACACAGCCTAAAATGGAGTGGGGGAGTTGCCGGATTCGAGGAAAGAGGGTAAAACTCTGCGGGATGGCCAAAGGAGCAGGAATGATTTGCCCGAACCTGGCCACGATGCTCTCCTTTCTTGTCACGGATGCCCATATCGAAAGCCTTCTTTTGCAGAAAATATTAAAAGAGGTCGTGGAATTGACTTACAACAGGATCACCATTGATGGGGAAATGAGCACGAATGATACGGTTCTGATTCTGGCCAATGGAAGGGCAGATCATCCTCCATTGAATCAAAAGGACAAGGATGCTCAAATCTTCAAATCGATGCTTTTAGAGGTGTGCCAGAAGTTAGCCCAACAGATTGTTAGGGATGGGGAAGGAGTGACGAAGGTCATCGAAATTTTGGTTCAGGGGGCAAAAAGTGATGAAGAAGCGAAGAGGGCTGCCTATGGCATTGCCCATTCTCCCCTGGTTAAAACGGCTTTCTTTGGAGAAGATGCCAACTGGGGAAGAATTCTCTCTGCTCTGGGTCATTCAGACATTTCTATGAATCCAAATCGGGTGGATATTTTTTTCGATGAGGTTCCTATCGTAAAGAATGGAATGGGGACAGGATCGAAACTGGAGGAACGTGCCTCTAAGGTCCTCAAAAAGAGAACATTTAAGCTTATCGTCCATCTCCATCAAGGGAAAGGAAGGTTTTCTATCCTGACCTCCGATCTCTCTCTCGATTATGTAAAAATTAATGCCTCCTATCGCTCCTGATCTATACCCCAAGGGTTGCCCTCTGGCGAAGGGGTTTTAAGAGAAAATCAAGAGCGTCAATCACATTCGTAAAAAGAAGGTTTGCAACTTGAATCAATGCGCCAGGGACTCCTTCTTTTCCAAGAATCACCATCCCGAGGGCTGCCTCTTTCATCATCGGAAGGTCATCCATTCCGTTCCCAATAACTGCTGTTCGAACCCCTCCTAAGCTCTTCAGGAACTCTAATTTCTGTTTTGAGGAGTTTCCCTGGTTTAAAAAGACAATCTCTGCCCTGACCCTCCTCAGTACCTCCTCCACCCTTTCTTTCTCTTCCTTTGCGAAAATATAGATCTTTGATCGTTTGGAGAGGAGGTTGATTTTGTCTTTTGCTTTAGGATGAACCCTTCGATCCATGGCTAAAGTTCCTTCAAAGTCAATCAGAAGATGATCAATTTCAAGGGCCTCTTGACCTGGCCTTTCAATCAAAATCATTTTTTTCTCCTTCTATGGGGTTTGGCCCTGAAGAGCCCTTTGCCGTATCACTTCATAGAGGATCATTCCAGCCGAGACGGAGGCATTGAAGGAGGAAACGGGTCCTTTCATTGGGATCGAAAAGAGACGATCACATTTTCTTTTTACCAAAGGTCTTATCCCTCTTCCTTCTGCTCCGATCACGATGGCCAGATTTATTGTTAAATCAAGATCATAGATCCGTTCACCAGCCTCTCCCGTTGCCCCGTAAACCCAGATCCCCTCTTCTTTTAGGCGATCAATGCTTCGCACAATATTGGTGACCCGAGCAATGGAAGTATGCGCCACCGCTCCAGCAGAGGTTTTAAATACAGTGGGTGTAATTCCAACGGCCCTGTCTTTAGGGATAATTACCCCATGAGCTCCGCATCCCAGGGCAGTGCGAATGAGGGATCCAAGATTTTGAGGATCCTGAATCCCATCGAGAATCAAAATGAGGGCCTTTGATCCTTCTCGCCTCCATCGTAAAAGAATTTCATCGAGGTCAACATAATGGTAGGGTTCAAGAACAGCAGCAATATTTTGATGAATCGCCCCTTGGGTCAATTGATCAAGAGATTCCCGAGTCGTCCGTATGACGGGGATCTCTTTTTTCTGTGCCTGAGCGAGCAGGGCTTGAAGAGAAGGGGAGGGTCTTTCCGTACTGATGAAGATTTTTTGAATCGGAAGGTTGGATTTCAGAGCCTCCTCGACAGGATGGATTCCATAAATCATCTGATTCATAGGAATGATTAAATTTTGAGTCCCAAACCCCAACTTATATTGAGGAGATATCCTCAATGATCTTTTGGACGGCTTCAAGCGGATCTTTGGCCTCTTTAATCGGTCTGCCTATAACGAGATAGTCTGCTCCTACCCGAATAGCCTCGCTTGGCGTTAATGTTCTTTTCTGATCATCCTTTCGATCAGAAGGATGACGAATCCCCGGGGTAACGATCAAAAAATCTTCTCCACATCGCTCTCTGATGATTTGGATCTCTTGAGGAGAAGCAACCACCCCATCCACCCCTGCCTTTTGGGAAAGAAGGGCCAGCCTCCCAACTTCTTCCATGAGAGGGCCCTGGATTCCCACTTCTCTCAGTCCTTCTTCATCCATACTGGTGAGAATGGTGACCGCTAAGATAAGGGGCCTTTGTGCACCAAGCTCCTTGGCAATGGCTCTTGAGGCTTCAACGCTCTTCCTCATCATCTCGAATCCTCCAAGGGCATGGAGATTAAACATGGCCACCTGATGCTTGGTCGCCTCTTCAGCGGCCTTAGCCACTGTATTTGGAATATCATGATATTTTAAGTCTAAAAATACCCTTTGTCCTTTCTGATGAATCATATCAATGACCTTTGGCCCGGAATGGGTGAAGAGCTGTTTTCCCACCTTGAAGAACCCGATTTGATTCTTTAGGAGATTGACCCACCGCTGGGCCTCTGAAAAATGATCTACGTCAAGAGCGAAGATAATCCTGTCTTTAGGCTGGACATTTTTGAAGTTCATCGATAGACTATAATATAAAGACTACAAATCCTATGTCAACAATATTTTAAGATCATTATAATCCATCGGTCATCGTTGGGGAATATCCCTATCAGGCCCGAATTATGCCCCCTTCGGGGAGTATTACAGATCATCAAACTTCCAAATCCAATAGGAAAGGGGGAGAGAGGTTTTGATGGAAGAGAAAGAAAAGGCTATCAGAGAAGAGAATCGAAGGATTCGATTTCTAAGATTCTTGGTAGATTTATCGTTACAATCCATCCAAGAAGATGACCTTTCCTTAGAAGAAGCCCAGAGACGAGTGGAGGAACTTAAACGGGTTGCCTGCCGCCTTTTTCCGGGAAAGGAAGAGATTTTTGAACTGGTTTATCGGCCCCGATTCAACCGGGCGATTCAGGTCAGATTCGGAGTCACCTCTCGAATCTCCTGATCGATGATCTCCTTGATTCTTTCAACAATTTCTTCTTTTTTAACCAGAAGGATTTCACCCGTCCTTCTCTTTTTGATCTCGATTCGTCCTTTTTTTAAATTCTTTTCTCCCAGAGTAACCCGAAGAGGAATCCCAATGAGATCCGCGTCCTTGAATTTCACCCCCGGAGTTTCTTCTCGATCATCATATAAAATTTCGATTCCCTCTTTGGTAAGGAGTTGATAAAGATCTTCAGCTGTTTGTCGAATAAGCTCGATTTTTAAATTTACCGGGAGAAGAAGAACCTGGAAAGGAGCGATCGGCATGGGAAAGACAATTCCATTCTCGTCATAATACTGTTCGATCGCAGCCGCCACGGTTCTTCCGATCCCTATTCCATAGCACCCCATGACCATTTCTCTTTCCTGACCCTGAGGATCGATAAATGTGGCTCCCATGAGTTTACTGTATTTTGTGCCAAGTTTAAAGGTGTGTCCCACTTCAATCCCCTTATCCAATCGAGTTTCTCCCTTGCAGTGAGGACAGAGATCCCCGGGAGCAAATTTCCGGATATCTGCAAATTCAGCGACTTGAAAATCACGGTTCAGGTTGACATGAATTAAGTGATAGTCGACCTCATTCGCCCCTGTTACAAAATTAACCATTCCTTCAATATCCAGATCCGCGAGGATCGGAATCGAGACCCCCAGGGGCCCGGCAAACCCCTTTGGGGCACGGGTAATCTCTTCGACAGTCCTTTCCCCGGCCAGTTGAAGGGTGTCCACTCCAAGAACTCCTTTTAATTTTTTCTCACTGATCTCATGGTCACCTCTCACCAGAGCAGCAACAGGTCCCTTTTCTGTCTCAAAGATAAGGGTTTTTACTAAATCTTTCGGAAAGACTTTAAGGAACTGAGTAACCTCTTCGACAGTCCGTTTCCCTGGGGTGTAAACCTTCTCAAGGGGTTTAAAAAAAGCCGACCTTCGATTTTTACTTCCCCTTTGAAGCCTCTGAAAGTCAGCCCTCTCAATATTCGCTGCATAGGAACAGCGTGTGCAGCTGACGATGGTCTCCTCCCCTGTGGCCGCAAGAACCATGAATTCGTGGGAGTAAGTCCCTCCAATCAAACCTGATTCTGCCTCTACCATTTTGAATTTTAATCCACATCGGCTGAAAATTCGCGTGTAGGCTTCGACCATCTTCTGGTAGCTTTCATCCTCCCCTTTTTCATCCATATCAAAACTATAGGCATCTTTCATAATGAATTCGCGAGCCCTCATAACTCCAAAACGGGGTCGGATCTCATCTCGAAATTTTGTCTGAATCTGGTAAAGATTGATCGGGAGTTGCCTGTAGGATCGTATTTCACGTCTCACCAGGTCTGTGATGATCTCTTCGTGGGTAGGCCCAAGGCAGTACTCCCGACCGTGACGGTCCTTAAACCTTGCAAGCTCATTTCCATACTCCTCCCATCGGTTGGTCTCTTTCCAGAGCTCAGAGGGAAGAACAAAGGGGAGGAGGACCTCGATTGCCCCTGCACGATTCATCTCTTCCCGGACGATCGCCTCTACTTTTTGTATAGCTCGAAGACCTAAAGGAAGATAGGAGTAGATTCCAGAGGTCAACTTTCGAATCAATCCCGCTCGAAGCATCAACTGGTGACTGGGAACCTCTGCCTCAGCGGGAACCTCCTTCAGGGTAGGGAGAAAATACTTAGAAAAACGCATCATTATCCTCCATTAAAAATTTTAGGACCTTATTCTTTCTTGATTTTTTTTTGCGAGCAATGTATAAATTTTCCTCAAATACCTATTGAATTCGTATTATACGAAATAACCGTGGTCGAATGAAAAGAATCGCTCCGACTCAGGGAATCACCCTCCTGTTTTTGATAGTTTTATCTCTTCTGGTTCTTATTTTCCATTCTCAGATCCCATTCTGGCGAACTTTACTTCTCCGCTATTTCCTTCTTTTAGGCTTCCTCTTTGTCCTAAATTTATCTACCCAGGGAAGATCTAAAGGCCAGTGGGTGGAGTTTCTTCACGCCTTCTCCCCCATCCTTTATGTGATCCTGATTTACGAGTCTCTTGGAGATTTGATCCATTACCTTCGTCCCGATGTGGATCCCATCTTGATTCGTTGGGATCTGTTGATTTTTGGAACCCATCCTACGATCTGGATGGAACGATGGATCGCTCCTTGGCTAACCGATTTAATGTCTTTTTTTTACGGAAGTTACTATTTCCTCCCCGTCGTGTTTGTTCTTTTCCTTTATCTGAAAAAGAGAGGTGTCGAATTCGATGAATCGGTCTTCGTTCTTACTTTTGGCTACTACCTCTCCTTTGTAGGTTATATTCTCTTTCCAGCCATTGGGCCTCGTTTCACTCTGACCCATCTTCAATCCGTTCCACTTGAGGGAAGCTTCTTGACCGACTTTGTCAGGGATATCCTCAACTCTTTAGAACATAATAAAAGGGACTGTATGCCCAGTGGTCACACCCAGATTGCCTTGATGGCCCTCTATCTGGCCTATCGGTATGAAAGGGTCCTCTTCTACATTTACCTTCCCATCATCTGCGGGCTCATTCTTTCAACCGTCTATTTGAGGTACCATTATGTGGTTGATCTCATAGCCGGGATGTTTACGGCCCTCGGATGCCTTCTCATTGCTCCACGAATTTACACCTATTGGAAGGGAGAGAGAGGAGTCTCATAGATCCGATAGGTTTTATATCTTTTTCCTCCCATGGCTTCGATTCCATGCTGCATCAGGAGGTTCGATTCGAGAATCCAGGAGCACTCTGCCTCTTGATAACCTTTCTGAATTCCTCTTTTAAAGGTTTCTATGTAAAGAAGTCCTTCCACCCCTCTCTTCTGGAATTCCTTTTTGACCCCTAAGAGGAGGACTCGAATCTTCTTAATCTTTCTCGAGTAGTAGAAGAATTTTAAAAGTCCGAGAAGTCCTAATTTCCCATTTAAATGCTTTAGAACGACATTGTAGTCAGGTAATGCGACCGAAAAACCCACCGGCTCATCTTTCCAGTATGCAAATAAAACCAAATCGGGGACGGCGAGGGGTTTCAGATTTTTAGCCATCTCGTCAATCTCTTCTTCAGTCATCGGAACAAAACCCCAGTTTCGGCTCCATGCCTGATTATAGATCTCCTTGATAATTTTCAGTTCTTCATTAAGGTCCCGCATCCTCACGGTTCTTAGAGAGAGGTTTGGTTCAGATCTTTTGATTCTTTCTGTAATCCGATCAAGGCGATCCAACCGAAAGGAATCCTTTTCAAGGAGATAGGCGTAGAGATCCATAGCTTTTTTTAAACCTGATTCCTCCAGTAGGTCAGGATAATAAGGTGGATTGTAGGGCATCATCAGGCACGGCGCAGAATCGAACCCTTCAATCAAAAGGCCACATTCATCATTGGTCGATGGGTTCATCGGTCCGATCATCTTCTCCATCCCCTGGCTTTTAAGCCAGCTTTTCACCTGGTTGAAGAGCCTCTCCCCAACCTCTGAGTCTCTTGTCGATTCGAAGAATCCAAAGAATCCGACCTTCTCTCCCTGAAATTGGACATAATGATGGTCAATAATTCCAGCAATTCTCCCAACAATTCTCCCGTTTTGAAGAGCAATGAATAGTTTCATCTCTGCATGAGAACGGAAAGGATGGTAGGGACTCAATTTCTGGAGTTGATCTTTAACAAGCGGTGGAACCCAGAAAGGGTCTTCCTTATAGAGGGTCCATGGGAATCGGATAAAACTTATTAAGTCCTTCTGATCCTTGACCTCGATGATCCTTATCTCTCTTGCCATTTTTTATTCTTATTTGATGAGGCCCATTTCCTTTCCCACCTTCTCAAAGGCCTCAAGGACTCGATCAAGCTGATCTTCCCGGTGAGTCGCCATATAACTTGTTCGGAGCAACTCGCGCTTTGGAGGAGTTGCAGGGCTAACGATTGGATTGACAAAAACGCCTTGTTCAAATAGAAGTTTACACATTTCAAAAACCTTCATACTATCACCCACAATGATGGGGATGATAGGCGTTTGGCTCAGCCCCGTATCAAAACCCAATTCCTTATAGCCCTTAAGCATTTTATGGGTGTTTTTCCAGAGTTTCTCTCTTAATTCAGGCTGTTCTTCGATGATATCGAGAGCGGTACTGACCGAGGCAACCAGGGCGGGAGGAAGACTCGCGCTAAAGATCATGGAACGGCCTGTGTGTTTGATATAGTTAATGACCTCTTTTGAGCCAACGACAAACCCTCCAATGGCGGCAAGGGATTTACTGTAAGTTCCCATAATCAGGTCCACCTCGTCTTCGAGGCCAAAGTGTTCAGCTGTCCCCCGGCCACCAGGTCCAAGAACTCCAATTCCATGGGCATCATCGACCATCACCCTTGCTCCATAGGTCTTTGCCAATTTTACGATAGAGGGGAGATCTGCGATATCGCCCTCCATACTGAAGACTCCATCAACGATGATCAACTTCCCTTTTTCTTTATTATTTTCCAATGTCTTTTCAAGATCCTTCATATCATTGTGTCGATATTTTTTAATTTGTCCAAAAGAGAGTCGGCATCCATCAATAATGCTGGCGTGATTATATTTATCCAGAATAGCGACATCGTTTCGGCCAATCAGGGCGGAGATCGTTCCAAGATTGGTCTGATACCCTGTAGCAAAGACCAGAGCAGCCTCTTTTCTGAAGAATCGAGCGAGTTTCGCCTCCAATTCTTCATGAATCTCTAAATTCCCGTTAAGAAATCGTGACCCTGCACAACCACTCCCATATTTTTCAATGGCTTTAATCGCTGCTTCTTTAACCCGCGGGTGGTTTGTGAGACCGAGATAATTATTTGACCCGATCATAATGACACGCTTTCCCTGAATGATGACCTCCGAATCCTGGGGAGATTCAAGGGTCCGAAAATAAAAATAGTACCCCCTCTCCTTCACAAACCTGTACTGTTCATTGACTTTCTCGCATTTATCAAAGACGTCCATTTTTCCCTCTCCTTTATAACCACCGTTCTTTTCGATACCATTCATAAGTGATTTTTACTCCCTCACGAAGGAGTACCTTCGGTTTAAACCCTAAAAGGGTATTTGCTTTGGTAATATCGCAAACCCAGTTTTTCTGTATCATCTCCTCTAACTTTCCTCGGTTCATTAATGGGGGTTTTCGTGAGATCTTTGAAAGGAGTTCGGAAAAAGATGCGATCCCGAAAAGGATTCGAAAGGGAATTCGAATTCGATAGACCTTCACTCCTATAACTTCGGCAAAGATATCCCCAATTTGATCCATTCGATAGGGATGACCATCGGAGAGGAAAAAGATTTCTCCCTGGAGGCCCTTTGATTCTGAGGCAAGAAGAATTCCTTGGACAATATCCTGAACGTAACAAAGACTGATCTGTTGATCCGGACTGGAAAAGATAGGATTGATTCCTTTGGAAAGAATTTTAAAAAAGGCAAATACATCCCTATCCCTCGGACCATAGACCACCGAGGGCCGGAGAATTAAAAAGGGAAGTTGATGAAGCTGCTCAAAAAGAAACTCCTCTCCTTTTCGTTTACTTTGCCCGTAAGGAGAGACGGGTAGGCAGGGCTCCTCCTCTCTCTTTTTTCCGTCATGGGTGCAGGGCCCAGAAGCGGCTTGACTTGATAGATAAATAAATTTCTCAATGGGAGGCCCTACTTCAAGACAGGCATAAATAAGATTTTTTGTTCCTGTCGCATTTACTTCATAATAGGTTTCTTCCTTTACCGCCTTTGTGACTCCCGCGAGATGGAAAATCTGATTCACTCCCTTCACAGCTCGAAAAAGGGAGAATCGATCTTTGAGATCTCCCTCGATGAATTCGACGGATAAGCCTCTAAGCCACTTTAAATTGGTCTTACTCCGAACGAGGCAGCGGACCTCTATCCCTCTTTCGATTAACGCCTCTACCAGATGACTTCCGATGAACCCGGTTCCACCAGTCACCAGGGCCCTCAATCCTTATCACCCCTTTGAAATTCATAAATTCTATCCGTTTTTCCCGAATTGTCAAGGTGACCCTTTCTGTTCCATGAGAAAGGATTCATCCCCAATAAATTGAATTTCTGTAATTCGATCAAAGAGTGATCCATGAGGACCTTCTTTTCCAAGGCTTAAATCTGAGACAATGACTCTACCCACTTTTTTTACCGAGGGATGGATCCAATCTCCGCCTGTTTGGAAACCCCAGAGGCTATGGATGACGTAATATTTCCCTCGATGTTTGCCTAAGTAAAGCATGATATGGCCAGGAGTTCGAATCAGGGTGGCAAGAGGAACAGCACGATCCAGTGCCAATAGTTTCTCTTTTTCCCTCCAGGCGTCTTTAGATAAAAGAGGTGTTCCGACCATCGCTTGAAATTTTGAATTTCTGGGTAGAAAGATTCCAAAAGTGTTAAATAGGTCCATGATAAATCTGGAACAGTCTCTTCCACCCCCCATTTCTCCCCATCCATAAGGATAGGAAAGCATTTTGAAGGCCTGGAGTGCAACATTTTTCTGTGTATAGGGGAGAAACCCTCGATGGATATCTTCATAAATAGGAATGTATCCATTTCGAAAGGAAAGAAAGCCATCTGGCATCCGTTGGGGAATTTTCACAATATATGAAGGCACGAAGGTTTGAGCTGGGCCGGGAGGAGAGAGAAGTGGAAACTTGGAACCCATTTGAGCCGTAAAGGCCAGATCTTTAAAGAAAGGATCCTTATAGATTTTTACAAAATTTCCAGTGGTCACCAGAAATTCCTTTTCATCTTCTAAGATTTCTTCTTTTCTCCTGGCAATAGCCAGATCCTCCACCCGAATCCAACCTCTGATAAAAGAAGTTTGGACATAAGCCCATCGATGATCTCGGCTAAAATGATAGATTCCTACCAGCGATCCGGGACCGATCATGGAGTGTTGAAATTGATCGAAATCCGAATGATTTGGAGAAGCTAAAGAGAGTTCGTCGGTGGGAAAGACCCGAATATCTGTTCTTTTAATGACCATTCCAAAAAGAATTCGATTGGTCTCCTTAAGCGTCTCTTGATTCCAATTTTCCTTTATTCCGTTCCAAAACGACTCACCGAGAGGGATTCCATTCCTTCCATACCTCATTCCGGGTTTTTGACCAAATCCTTCCCAGTCTTCTTTAAGGAGGTTAAGAATCTCTTCTTTTGTCCAGTCCTCTTTCATTAACCTGACCGAACAAAGATAGAATTCTTTCCTCTTTAAATTTTCTTCATTCATTTTTTGAATCTTTTCAAATGAAAGTAGGATAAGATCAGGATTCTTAATTTTATTAATCCAGAAGGAAGGATTTTCCATTTTTTGAGAAACATTTGGAAGTAAAGGGAAGGCGAAAGAATTACCATAAATTCCTGTCCAGATGAACCATATAAATAAAATTTTCATTATCAATTGCCAGCGAGTTCTCATAAATAGTATTAAAATTCCCGAAGAGATCATAGTTTCAAAAATATAAAATATATTTCTTATAAAATAAATTAATTTTGAAAGTTTTTAACTTTCGGCAATCCCGCAATCATAATTGGGAGAACCCCTCTCAAACCAAAATAATTCCAAACATTCATTGGAAAGATTAAAACTTTGTGAAAAAAATTACTTGACAATGAAAAATTTGTAATTTATTATTTTTTAAAATTTGGTTTTTCAGAAACCAAATCGGGGTTACCAAAAAAGGTAACTCTTTTTTTGTGTCAATATTTGAGTAAACAAAAGATGAAGAATAAGCAATAATTTCAATAAGTTAAATAAATCTAAAAAGAAAGGGGGTTGATTGCCATGGTTTGTCAAACCATCAAGCCGGGAACAGAATGTATCTTCATGAAGAAGAACGGCTGTTCCTACAACGGTGGGAGATGTTATCCCATCGTAGAGGCTTGCAAGGGATGTGATCGGGTGGTGACTTATGAAACAGGATCCTATTGTAAGACCTATTGTGAACCCAGTCTTAAATGGGCTAAAGGTCCTTGTAATTTAGCCACCCACGTAAAGAAGGAAGTGAAGGAAGAGACCTTCAAGTTAAATCCTTTAAAAGCCTCCAAACGAAACGTTAGCCAAAGGATTTAATTCTAAGGGCGTCTTCTTAAGAAGAAGCCCTCCTCTTATTTTCAGATTGGAATCATGATTATTGATTATTGGAGAGGAGGGCTTCTTCTTTGTTTTCACTTCTTCACCCATTGCATCTTTAACTGAGATCCCAAGTTTGACTATCATTTTTAAAAATGATAGGTTTTAATTTAAGCCGGCGTAGCTCAGCGGTAGAGCAACTGATTCTGTCGAGGATCATGTTATATCCCCCCTTTAGAAGGTGTTGGGATCATCTTATTTCCCCCCCAGGATCACGATAATTCCCCCCTGCCATTGAGTGGCGAGTAGGTATTCCATCCATGTATCTTTCGAGGGTATGACAATCCCTTGAAGGAGGAAGCGGATGGCAAGGAGGCAGGTGAGTATGAACGA